>JAJRZN010000144.1 GCA_024275235.1 Deltaproteobacteria bacterium | reverse complement strand
ATCATCCCACTCTTCCATACCATTGGTCAGGAAGCCATCCTCATCTACGTTGTAGGTTTTACCATTATGTTCGATTGTTGCCATGTTGCTCCTCCTTTACTATTTTAAAAAATTAAATGGCCAAGCAAGTATCAAATTTAGATTTAACTTGATACTATAGCTATTTCTGTTTGTCAAGATACAAAAATAATAAAATACCCGTAACTGTTTAGCTGCATCCAATCTGCGGTCGATAATGCCCTCCAGCATACTAATGTATAGCTGGAGGGCATTATCGACCGCATCTCGGGCACATCTAAGCAGTTACGATTCATTGTTCTGGGTGGTTTTTGGGTCATACCTAAACAGTTACAAATACCCTATATATAATTTTACGCTAAAGGACAGTAAAGGGAGTGGGATTATCGAGCATAGCGGGATAATCAAGCATAAAATGGAGACCGCGGGATTCCTTCCTCCGCAGAGCAGATTGAACAATCAGATCAGCGAGGAGGGCAATATTACGGAGTTCTACGAGATCAGGAGTCAGGAGGTAATCGTGATAATACCGTTTAACCTGCTGCTGGAGAATGGCGAGATTTTCCTGAACCAGCAGCAGCCGTTTTTCACGGCGGACGATACCGACATAATCCCACATCAGGCGTCTGATTTGATCCCAGGTATGGCTTATAAGTACGCATTCTTCCAGCTTTTCCGCCTGGCCGGCAGACCAGACCGGCAGGGAGAGAACCTTTTGAGCCCGCAATTCCGGCCACATCTTTTTACAATCCTGGAAGGCCTGCTCGGCAAAGACCACTGCCTCGAGAAGTGAATTACTGGCCAGGCGATTGCCGCCATGCAATCCGGTGCAGGCTGTCTCACCCAGAGCGTAAAGAAAGTTTATATTGGTACGTCCCATTATATCAGTGCGCACCCCGCCGCACATATAATGGGCGGCCGGGACAACGGGAATAGGTTCGCTGGTAATGTCAATACCGTATGACAGACAGGTACTGTAAATATGAGGGAAGCGCTTTTTGATAAAGGCCGCCGGTTTGTGGCTGATATCCAGAAAAACGGAATCATCACCGCTGGTTTTAAGTTCGGTGTCGATGGCCCTGGCCACCATGTCCCTGGTGGCCAGATCACCACGGGGATCATATTCCGCCATAAAGGCCCGGCCGCGGGCATCAATGAGACGGCCGCCCTCCCCCCTCACCGCCTCGGAGATGAGAAAATTCTTGGCCTTGGGATGATAGAGGCAGGTGGGATGAAATTGAACAAACTCCAGATTGGCCACCCTGGCCCCGGCTCGATGAGCCATGGCAATACCGTCGCCGGTGGCAATATCCGGATTGGTGGTATAGAGATAGACCTTGCCCGTGCCGCCGGTGGAGAGGATGGTTACCTTGGCCTGAAAGGTGTGAATCTCCAGGGTCTCAGCCTCCTGAACATAGGCCCCGAGACAGCGTTCATCCCCAGGACGGCTGCTGGAGGCAAGTCCGGCCCGGCTGGCTAATAACAGGTCAACGGCAATGTGGTTTTCCAGGATGGTGATATCAGGGCTGCTGTTGGCCGCGGCCAGCAGCGAGGCCTCAATCTCATGGCCGGTGAGATCATAGGCATGGGCGATACGGCGGGCGGAATGCCCCCCCTCCCGCCCCAGATCGAGATGACCGCGGCCGTCATTTTCAAAGGGTACGCCAATCTCCAGCAGTTCCCGCACCCGGGCCGGGCCGCTTTCCACCACCATGCGCACCACACGCTCATCGCAGATACCAGCCCCGGAGATCAGGGTATCCCGAACATGATCCGCGAAGCTGTCGGCGGCATCGAGAACACAGGCAATCCCCCCCTGGGCCCGGTTGGTGGCGGAATCTACCTGCCCCTTCTTGGTTACCATGGTAACCCGGCCCAGAGCGGCCGCCTTCAGGGCGAATGACAGCCCCGCTATGCCGCTGCCGATAATTAAAAAATCAGTTTCAAATTGCATTTTTCTTTATTCACCTTTATGCTCGCAGCAGCGTGCGATATCCCGAAAATAATATTATAAAAAAAGGCACTTGGTTTACATGGCAAAATTAAAATTAGTCATCTTTGACTGTGACGGCGTAATGTTTGATTCCCTGGAGGCCAATCGTGCCTATTATAACCGGATATTGGCTCATTTAGGTCATCCGTCCATGAACGATGATGAATTGCGCTTTTGCCATATTCATCATGTCGCGGATTCAATAAGACATATATTCCGCCATTATCCCGCCGATTATGAGGCAGCCGACAGCTATCGTCTTGGAGTGGATTATACCCCCTTTTTGAAATATATGCGTATGGAACCTGATTTACGGGAATTTCTGGATTTCCTGGCTCCGGATATTGAGCGGGCTATCAGCACCAACCGTTCAAATACCATGAGTACGATTTTAGAGATGTTTGAGCTGAATACTTATTTTACCAAGGTGGTCACCTCGCAGGATGTGGCGAACTCCAAACCCCACCCCGAGGCCCTTTACCAGATTCTGGCATATTTTGGCTTAACGGTGCCGGAGTGTATCTATATTGGTGATTCAGAGGTGGATGTGCAACACGCCGCCGCAGTTGGTATGCGGATGATTGCCTTTAAAAATGAGCAGTTAACGGCCGATTACCACGTCACGTCCTTCATGGAAATCAGCCGGCTGCCTGTTTTTTCATAAGGGGCTGAGTACGGCGCTTTAAGCGTACTTCACCGTCTAAAAAATCTATGCGGCTGACAAAGGCATCGGCAATAATTATCGGTTCTTCAAAGAGGGCGCTGACCTTAATGCCCTCTTCTACTGTTTCCAGCTGGGCGGCGTTTTTTAAGACAACCTCCTCCCGGCCACCCTTCTCAACGATTATACTCATCTGACACATGCTATTTTCCTCATTTTCTATTAACAACCATACACAACTGAAATTTTCAGGATAAGAGAGAGAATTTTATTCTAAACAGAGTCTCAGCTTCTGTAAACCGGTTTTTATAAAAGGGATTACGGCTCAATCTGAGCCAGACTGTTTATCTCACCGATAACGACCAGCAAGTCATCAACCGCCAGTTTTTCATCGGCTTTGGGAACCAGTACATAGTCCTTGGCCTGATTTTTTTTAACCGCGATAACCTGAATCCGGTATTTGTTGGTGAGGTTCAGCTCCCGTAAACTGCGGCCGGCCCAGCTGTTAATTTTTATCTCCTTCACCACGATTTCCTCATTAAAGGGGAAATAATCAATAAAGCCGGGGATCGTGATGCGATTGGCCAATTGACGGGCCGCCATCCGCTCCGGCATAAAGACATCGTCAACGCCGATTTTTCTCAATAATTTGGCGTGATCCTGATTAATGGCCTTAACCCAGACCACCGGCACCCCCAATTCCTTTAAATACATGGAGATCATGGCACTGGCGGCAATGGAATCCCCCACACTCACCAGGACATGACTTAAATCCCCCATTCCCATCTGGAGCAGGGCCTCTTTTTGAGCGGCATTTGCCTTATATACCTGGGTAAAAACGTGGCGGGCCTCTTTAATGTTGGCTTCTCTATTATCAATACCAAGGACATTTACCCCCTGGGCGGCTAACTGCTGGCCGAATTCCAGGCCAAATTTTCCGAGACCGATAACACCAACCTGGACAAAATTATTCATTTATTTACTCCTTTCATTACTCTAACCAATGAGAATTTCTTCCTCTGGTAACTGGTAAAGCTCCTCCCGGCGCATAGCCGATATGGAGGCCAGAAAAATCAGCGGCCCCAGACGGCCAATGAACATCAGGGCGGTGATAATCCACTTACCGGCCATGGAGAGATGCGGAGTCAGACCGGTGCTCAGCCCCACAGTGCCGAAGGCCGATACCGCCTCGAACAGAATTTCAAAAATCAACCCCCTGGTCTGGGGGTGCGGCAGGTCACCACCTTCGGTTATAGAGAGAATAAGGGTGGCGGCTATAATCAGCAGGCCGGAGAATATCACCAGTACCAGGGCCTTTTTTACCGCTTCTCCAGAGATGGCGAAGCGCCCTGCCCTTACCTGAGTCCGGCCCTTTAATTCAGAGGTGATGAAGGATAAGATCGTCCGAAAGGTGGTCACCTTGATACCTCCGGCGCAGGAGCCCGGGGCACCGCCGATGAACATCAGAATCACCATGATAAACAGAGAAACATTGGTCATGGCATGAATATTCATGGTATTAAATCCCGCTGTCCGACAGGTTACGGACTGAAACAGTGAGACGAGAATGGCGTCGGGCGTCGGGGAATGGCGGTGAAAGCCGATGAAATCGGCCAGGAAGATAGTCACCCAGCCGCCGATAATGAGCCAGAATGAAGTTTTAAGGACAATACCGGCATACCAGGTCAGGCGCGGCCGCGGCCTCTTGGCCGAGAACCAGGCTTTGGCCAGGGTAAAGAGCTCGAGAAGAACGGAAAAGCCCAGACCGCCGCTGACAATAAGGGTCATAAAGATAAGATTAACCGGCCAGTTGCCCCGCCAGGCCGTTAAGTTATCCGGCTGCAGAGCGAATCCGGCATTACAGAAGGCGGAAACGGCATGAAACAGGGCCGAAAAGGGCGAAAACGAGCCGGCTGGAGCCGCAAAATAGAGCAGTAACGCCCCGCCTCCCTCTATAAACAAAGTGCCCAACAGCATAGCCTTCAGGATGTGACTCAACGAGAAAAGACTATGCGGAACAAGACCCTGGCCAATGGCAATTTTATCGGTGAGAGATACCCGCTGGCGCACAAGATAAAAGGCCAGGCTGGTAAAGGTCATAATCCCCAGACCGCCAATCTGAATCAAGACCATGATAATGGTCTGCCCGGAGCGACTGAAGGTCTGGCCGGTATCAACCACGGTAAGACCGGTAACGCAGACCGCGGAGGTGGTGGTAAAAAGGGCATCTGTCCAGGAAATTCTCCGCACGAGACTCATGGGATCGTGGAGAAGCAGGGTACCGCTTATTACTGCCAGACCAAAGAAGATAACCGGCAGAGAGATGGGGGGCAGTTGTTTAAATGATTTAAAGGAGCTCATAAATTAAATTCACCGGTCTGTTCAACAGCACCCCGGTGGTTATTGCAACTTTTGGAGATCACCTTGAATAATTAAATTCACCGCTACCCCCAATACCCTT
>JAJRZN010000143.1 GCA_024275235.1 Deltaproteobacteria bacterium | reverse complement strand
CCATTGGCCACTACTACTGCCTTTCTCCCGCCCTTCAGTTTTAGAATGTAGCGCAGATCTTCATGGCTGAGCCGGGGAGGCGGGGTGTCCCCGGCTTCGATAGCAGCGGAACAGGCGACCTTGAGAAAATCGTTGTTCGCCGGGCTGTCGGCCATCCATAGTCTGTTTCGGCAGAGACCGCCGGATATCCTGATATCAATTACGTTCCTTTCTGCCGTCCTCTCTCGATAATCTTTCACCAGACCGGTTGTATCATCGCAGTCGGCCACTCCCAGTACCCCATGCGCGTAGCAGTCGTGGATATGCCGTTCCAGCATGGCCGTCTTTATGACAGGGCCGGATTCTTCATAGGATAACCGCGTTTTCCGGTCAACGGCAGCTGAGCGCGACAGGGAAACGCTGCAGTCAACCAGTGCCGGCAAAATGGTACAGTGGGAGAGATCATCTGTCGGAACACCGTCATTGGCACTCAGCCGCGCGGCCGGATTAATGGCGGTGATAATGCCGTTTTTTACCGTCAGCATGACATTCCGGCGCGCCTCGGCAGCGCTGCCATCAATGAACATTCCCGCCAATATGAGTCGCATCTGGGCCATGATGTTGTAAAGTCAAGAGTGTGGTTTGTTAAAAAAAGTTGCCTTATCAGATAGAATTTATAACTATAGACTATAATTACGGGAAATACAAAAAATACAAAAAATACAAAAAATACAAAAACGTTAATAAACGTTAATCAATTCTGGAGATTAGCTCAATGGATGCCGCACCGACCTATGAAGAACTGCTGGAAAGAAACAAGAAATTAGAGCAGGAGTCCGCGCGGCGCATTGAGGCCATGTTAGACATGGATAGTCGTCTGGAGCTGTACAGTACCCTGGTAGATAAGGCCAGCGATCTTATCCACAGTGTCGGCCCTGATGGCTCATTCCTTTACGTCAACCAGGCGTGGCGTGACGCTTTGGGCTACAGTCAGGAAGAGCTTTCTCATATTAAACTCATGGATATCGTCGATGAGGGGTGCCGCACCAGGTGCCGCCAGGTCTTTAACTGCCTGATGCAGGGGCAGGCCGTTGACCGCAACGAGACTGTCTTTGTGGCCAGGGACGGCAGGAAAATTGTGGTGGAAGGACGCTGTCATACTAAATTCGTTGACGACCGGCCGGTGGTCATGACCGGTATCTTCCGGGATGTCGGTAAACGGGTGCGGCAGGAGCAGGCCCTGCGGGAGAGCGAAGAGAAGTACCGTACCCTTTTTGAGAATTCCAGCGATCTCATTCAGGCCATTCGACCGGATGGCCGGCTGCTTTATGTTAACCGGGCCTGGATGAATACCTTTGGTTATAATCAGGAGGATATCGCTGCTGGTCTCTCCATATTTGATCTTATTGCCCCTGATTGTCTGGAACATTGCCAGAACACCTTCCAGCAGGTTATCTCCACTGAAGATGTTCACTATATCGACACCTGTCTTGTGGCGAAGGACGGCACCCGGATCATTATTGAAGGCAATGCCTGCTGCAAGTTCAAGGAAGGGAAACCAGTGGTGACTCAGTGTATCTTTCGTGATGTTACCGAAAAAAAGAAAATGGAGGAGGGACTGCTCAGGGCCCAGAAACTTGAGTCCATTGGGGTCTTTGCCGGTGGTATTGCCCACGATTTTAATAACCTGCTCACTGCCATTCTCGGTAACATCTCTTTGGCCAAGGTAAATATCAATCCACGGGACACGGTCTTCAGTAACCTGGAAAAAACAGAAAAAGCGGCTCTGCAGGCCAGAAGTCTGACCCAGCAGCTGCTCACCTTTGCCAAGGGAGGAGCGCCGATAAAAAAAATCACTACCATCACGGAGCTGATTAAAGACTCAACCAGCTTTGCCATGCGGGGCGCCAATGTTAAATGCGAATATCAACTGCCGGAAGATCTGTGGCCCATTGAGGTAGATGAAGGCCAACTGAGTCAGGTAAGTCAGAATCTGGTTATTAATGCCTGCCAGGCCATGCCTGAGGGGGGAACCCTGGTTATTCGAGGTACCAATCTGGTTCTCTCCGAACATGACCAGCCTCTACTGCCGGCTGGTAAATACGTCTGTTTATCCTTTCATGATCAGGGCGGCGGGATCTCCAAGGGAAATCTGTTAAAAATCTTTGACCCCTATTTTTCCAGTAAAAAAACCGGCAGCGGACTTGGCCTGGCCATTGCCTATTCAATCATCAAAAAGCATGACGGTTTGATCACTGTTGATTCAGAGATCGGCCGGGGTTCAACTTTTTCCATTTATCTGCCGGCCACGGAGAAAAAGGTGTCGACTCAGGAAACAGCGGGAAAAACAAGCCCGGCCAGGGCTGGAAAAGTGCTGGTCATGGATGACGATGAAAACATTAGAGAAGTAGCCGCGAAAATGCTGCAACATCTTGGCTGTGAGGTTGATACCGCCCAGGACGGAGAGGAGGCTATTGAACTGTACTTCAAGGCCAGGGAAGAGGGGAAACCGTTTGATGTTGTTATAATGGACCTCACCATACCTGGAGGCATGGGCGGCAAAGAGGCAATCGGCAGAATGCGGGCCATTGATCCAGATATCCGGGCTATTGCCTCAAGTGGCTACGCCACCGACCCCATTATGGCCAATTTCAAAGAATACGGCTTTAACGGTGTCATTCCCAAGCCATACAAAATTGGTGAACTGAGCGAGATACTTGCCGAAGTTATTAATGGTATGTGAAAAAGCCCTGGTTTGTTTCGGCTGTTCTTTTTTAGGTTGTCATTTCCAGCCGCGAAGCCAGGATGGCGAAGCGTAACCCCTTTGAATACAAGGGAAAAAGAAAACCCGTCACCTAAGAGTTTTTCTCTGAAGAGACGGGTTGTCTTTTTTAAATTGGTGGAGGCGCCGGGAGTTGAACCCGGGTCCGAAAATACTCCCCTGCAGACATCTACATACTTAGTCCCGATTAATTGTTTATCGTGTCGCCGTCTCTTCAGGACAAGAGGTCTTTGACACTATTCTGCTTTAGTTTCGCCATTCGGTTACAGACCCACCGTAAGGCTATTCCATGTAGTCGACGTTCATTCCCAACCCCATGGACAAAGGGAGGGAGGAACGGAAGCGGACTTAAGCCGCTACAGCGTAATTATAGTCGTCAGCAACTATATTTAGTCCTTCATTCTTTAACGAGTGTGAAGAAACTCGGTATGCAGTCTGAGCTTACATATCCCCGTCGAGGCCGTTTCGCCCCCATTTCAAAGATCAATATTATGGTATCTGTTACCCTTGTTCAGCCGAGCTAACTCACGGTTCGACTCCCGCTCCTTGATGGAGGCGCGTTTGTCGTACATCTTCTTGCCCCTGGCAAGTCCCAGAGCAAGTTTAGCCCGGCCGTTAGCCTTAAAATATATCTTTAAGGGGATTAAAGCAACCCCCTTTTCCTGTACCTTGCCGATTAATTTTTTTATCTCCCGTTTGTTGAGCAGTAACTTCCGGGCCCGGATGGGTTCCGGCGGGGCGGAGGTGAAGTCATAGGGCGAGATGTGGACGTTATGCAGAAATACCTCACCGTCCTTTATGCGGGCGTAACCGTCTTTTAGATTGGCCCGCCCGGCCCGGAGCGATTTAACCTCCGGGCCGAGAAGGACGATGCCGGTTTCAATGGTGTCCTCGATAAAATAGTCGTGGTAGGCCTTTTTGTTGGTGCAGACCACCTTGCCTGGAACTGCCTGTTTCTTTTTTTTCTTTGCCATATCCTTAGGTTATTTCGCGGCCCCGGTTATTCTGACCGCCTCGGTATAAGTGCTGACGCCTCTTTCCACCTTACGCCAGGCATCGGTAAACAGCGAGGTCATTCCTTCCTTAACTGCCTCGGTCCGAATGAGCTCTTCGCCGGCCGAGGTGCTGATGAGTTGTTGAATCTTTTCCGTAACCCGGCAGATCTCAAAAATTCCGCAGCGCCCGAGATAGCCGGTGCCCCGGCATTTGGGGCAGCCTTTCCCTTCTTTCAAGGTGATGATTTGCTCCGCCGCCACTGGAAATCCCAGGGCCGCTAATTCCCGGCCGTTGATCTCGATATTGGTGGCGCAATGGGGGCAGATTTTTCGGATCAGTCGTTGGGCCATGATCCCGAGAATAGTGGAGGCCGCCATAAAGGGCTGGACGCCGAGGTCTATCAAGCGGGGGATGGCGGCCACGGCGTCATTGGTGTGCAGGGTGGAGAATACCAGGTGGCCGGTCAGGGCGGCCTGCATGGCGTAACGGGCGGTCTCGAGATCCCGAATCTCGCCTACCATGATGATATCCGGATCCTGGCGCAGGATATTTTTGAGAATGGAGGCAAAACTGATATCGGCGGAACCCTGCACGGCGATCTGGTTAAACTCCTCATGTACCATCTAAATGGGGTCTTCAATGGTGATGATATTCTTTTCCGGACTGGCGATGTTTTTCAGGGTGGAATAAAGGGTGGTTGATTTGCCGCTGCCCGTGGGGCCGGTAATCAGGAAAATACCGTGCGGGGCCTGAATCACTTCTTTATAGACCTCAAGATCACGGGGCGAGAAACCGATATGGCTTAAATCCTGAAAGAGTACCGTCGGGTCTAAAATTCGCAGTACCGCTTTTTCGCCAAAGGCCACCGGTATGGTGGAAACCCTGATTTCCGCCTCTTCCCCATGGTGATTTATCTTGATCCGGCCGTCCTGTGGGCGGCGCTTCTCGGCGATATTCAGCCGCGAGAGGGATTTTATCCGGGAGATAATGGCCGAATGCACCACCTTTGGCAGTTTATAGATGGTGTGGAGAATACCATCTATACGCAGACGTATCTGACAGCTGTCCCGCTTGGGCTCAATGTGGATATCACTGGCATGCTGCTCAAAGGCGTAGTTGAACATATGATCCACCGCCGAGGTTATGTGCTGGTCGGAGGAGGCTATCTCGGCGGCGGATGAAATATTGACGTATTGCTCCAGATTACCGAGATCAACGCCGGGGCCTTGTAAATCGTGCTCGGCGGCGGAGATGGAGGACTGAAAACCGTAAAACTCGGCCAGAATCTTCAGAATATCGGCTTTAGCGCTGATATATGGCTTTATCTTGATCTGATTGGCCCGTTCAATATCGCTGAGAATAGCGATATTTGCCGGATCATAGAGGGCGACGGCAAGAATGCCGTTTTTTATTTCAAAGGGCAGAAGAAGATGCTTTAAGGCGAATGACTGGGGGATGGTCTTGGTGACGGTTTTTAAATCCAGTTCCAGTGGGTCAAGTTTTTTAAAGGGCAGCCCTTGGTCGTCCGCGACCTGCCGGATTATAAATTCGGCGCTTAATTCCCGGCCCGGCCGATCGGGCAGCTCAAAGTGAAGAGAATGAATAATGTCGATTATATCCGGGGTATTATCGGGCATGCCGCCTGACTGTTTCCGGGTGATTTTCTGCCGCCGCAGCTGCAGGGCATGCCGCTGCTGGTTCTTTTTGATGCTGATTTGATTACGCTGGCCCTCATTTAAGAGGCGGCGTCTGATCAACAGCTCAATAATGTAGGATTCGTTATAGATTGATTCAGCCATGATCTTGTAAAAATAATTGGTAACTATTCAGCGTGATGCCTGAAAGTGACGAAAACCCCGGAGCGTAACTGTTCAGCAGTGCTCCAGGTTTGTTTATTTAGGACTTCGAAACATACTTTGGTATTCGAGAAATCCTGAATGGGCAAAAATGGGGTGCTGCTGAACAGTTACAATAATTGAAAGGCGGGGTTGGGGCTGTTCATGATCCTATTCTTTAACACACCGGAAAATAAGTTTACAATATAATTTGCTCCGGCGTTTCAAAAATACTGATTATGGATTATATTCAAGCAGGTATGAACCATGAGTCAGGGAGGGCTGTTCTCCGGTACTGTTCTTTCTTGCGGCAGGCTAAAGCTGATGGCGTCGTAAAAAGTCCTGTTTTGATGGTTTTATATGGCATAACTATCTGAAATTATTAGGTGTAAAATTAGCGGTTTTGACTTTTTACGACGCCGGTAAAGTTAACGATTAACGAGATATTATCAAGCCAGATTATGAGCCAACTCAAAAAGCTGTTTATAAAGGATATTGAGGCCGGAACAACGGTTGATGATATCTTTATGGTCAAGGAAATAAGCCGTTATGAAACCAAGGCCGGTAAGCCGTATCTGCGTCTCCTGCTTATGGATAACAGCGGCGAGGCCCCGGCCATGGTCTGGGAGGATGCTGACCGTCTGCAGGATATCTGCCGGGCGGGGCGGGTTTGCCGCTTCAGTGCCGCCGCCCAGTCCTATAAGGGGGCGTTGCAGCTGAAGATCAATGCGGCTTTGGAAGTGAATGCCGATGATGTTGACATGGGCCTTTTCCTGCCCGCCACTCGTTATGATGTTGAGGCCATGGCTGCCGAGCTTGTGGAGCTGATTAATTCCGTCGAGGAGGCGCATTTCCACGCTCTGCTTACGGCCTTTGTCAATGATAATGATTTCTGGTCTGATTTTAAAAAGGCACCGGCGGCCAAGGGGATGCATCATGCCTATATTGGTGGTCTCCTTGAGCATACCTTATGTGTCTGCCGGGCGGCTGATAAAATGGCCGGACTTTATCCGGCCCTGAACCGGGATTTGCTCCTGACCGGCGCTGTTCTTCACGATGCCGGCAAAATTCGGGAGTTCTCATTTGCCGTGCCGCCCTTTAACTACAGCGATGAAGGCCGCCTTCTCGGCCATATGACTATCTGTGTTAATATGCTGGCCGAGAAACTGGCTGCTCTGCCTGATTTCCCGGCCCAGGAGGCCCTGTTGCTCAAACATCTGATTTTAAGCCATCATGGCCGTTATGATTATGGCTCTCCCGTTCTACCCATGACGAGAGAGGCCTTTGTCCTGAATTTTGTGGATGATCTGGATGCCAAAATGAACTATCTGGATCGTTTAAGTCTTGGCGCGGAGGAGGGCTATCAATGGACGGATTATCAGCGCAATATGGAACGATTCCTGTATGTTGACGGCCGGGGCAGGGAAGAGGAGGTGGAGGATATACCGCCGGGCACGAGTCAATCCACTCTCGGCGGCGTAAGGGCTGAGAGGCCGCGGAAAGCTCAGGGTAAGGTCAGGTTGGCGGCCAGTGACCGGCAGCCAACCTTATGGGGGGAGGGGTGTTAAAACCAGCCTTCGCGAACATTATTGGTCAGGAACTGGCCCGCGAGATATTGTTGAAGGCCGTAAGCGGTGGTAAAATAAGTCAGGCCTATATGTTTAAAGGCCCGGCCGGAGTGGGTAAAAGAACTATGGCTCTGGCCTTTGCCGCCCTTATCAACTGCCGGGATGCGGGGCCTGATGCCTGCGGCTGCTGTCCATCATGTAAAAAATTTGCCTCTAATAATCATCCGGACTTTATGGAGATTGTCCCGGAGGGGGCCGCCGGGATCAAAATTGATCAGATTCGAGATTTAAAGCGCAAATTGTCCTTCCCGGCCTTTGAGGCCGCTCATCGGGTGATTATGCTGGCTGATATCCAGAGTACTATCCGGCGGCCGGAGGTGGCAAACAGTCTCCTGAAGACCTTGGAAGAACCACCGGCCGACACCATCTTTATCCTTACTGTTGACGAAGCGGCTGAGACTCTGGCCACCATTGTTTCCCGCTGTCAGGTGGTACCTTTTTATTCTTTGCCGTTTGAGCTTATTTGCCGGCGCCTGGAAGCGGAGGGTGTGGAGCCTGAAACCGCTGCCGTTCTATCTAAAATCAGCGGCGGCAGTCTGGGCCGGGCCTTGGCCCCGGAGGGCCGCGAATTGCTGGAATTACGGCGGCAGGTGGTGGAATTATCCGTCTATGACTTAAGCGGGCCGCTGCCGATACCGGAGCTGTTACATCTGGCGGAAACATGCGCTGAATTGAAGGATAAACTGGATTATTTTCTGGAACTCCTGGGGCTTTGTCTCCGGGATCTCATGCTTCTGTCCATCCCCGGTCAGGAGCATCGTATAGTGAATATTGATTTGGCTCATTTATATCAGGGCCGCAGGGAGAGGTGGCAATTAGCTGAACTTTCTGATAGACTGCAGGCCTTGTCTCTGGCCCGGAAACAACTGCGTTTTAATTGTGACCGGCGGCTGGTTTGTGAGGTATTGTTTCTTCGCCTGCTGTAAATGCCTGGGAGCGTATTACCATCATATTTAGCGCCTTCTCTAAAAGTAGTGTCTAATATGTTAGAAACCCAGCAGTAAACTTTTAGAGAAGCTGCCAGAATTATAATTATGAGTCTGTTGAGTATGGGAAGGAGTATGGAACATCATTCCTAATCTCAAGGGCTCTTTGATAAAGTGAAAAAACATGGGAAATAGTGCCGAGATGGTTCATCCTCAGCAAAAAGAGCGGCAAGCCGATTCTCCGAACTCCAACCAGAAAAAAAAAATATATCTTCTGCGTTTCCGAGTCGGTCAGCATCTATGGTCAGCGCTTTCCACGCTTGATGATTTTAAGCCCGAAGATGTGGTTATGGTGCAGTCGGATCATGGTCTGGAACCGGCCATTATAGCTAAAGGCGGGATGTATCTGTCCCCGGAAGACGAGCGGGAGAGACCGGCAAATAATAAAATTGTCCGTCGGGCCCGCCAGGAGGAAATTGATAAATTTAATAACCTGATAGACAGTGAAACCGAGGCCTTTGCCATCTGCCGGGAACGGATAGAAAAGTTGAGTCTGAAGATGAAGCTCATCCGGGTCGAGCGTTTTTTTAACGGCAGTAATATTATTTTCTATTTTACCGCTGATAACCGGGTTGATTTCCGGGAGCTGGTCAAGGGGCTGGTGCAGGAGTTTAGAACCCGGGTGGAGATGCGGCAGATCGGGGTGCGGCACGAGACTAAGATGATCGGCGGAATCGGTTGCTGCGGCCGTGAACTATGCTGCTCATCTTTTATGAGTAAATTCGTACCGGTCTCCATCAAGATGGTTAAGGAGCAGGAGCTGCCCCTTAATCCTATCAAAATTTCCGGGGTCTGCAACCGTCTCCTCTGTTGCCTGACTCATGAGTTCAGTACCTATAAGGCCCTGAAAAAGGGGCGGCCCAAGAGCGGTAAGATTGTTGAATATCTTGGTCGGCAATGCCGGGTGAAGCCCTCTAATATCCTGCAGGAGATTGTTAAATTAAGCCCGCTTGACGCCATGGATGAAATTATCAGCCTGCCTCGTGAGGAGTGGCATAAAATCAAGACCTTTAAGCCCGCGGTTAGAGGCGGAGCGGAGGCCAAAGCTGGATCTAACAGGGCCGGTGCCAAGACCAAATCTCGCCCCAGGTCGGAAAAAGCCAGGGCTAAGGCCGCCGGCAGCGTTCCAAAGAGTTCTAAACCGGGGGCTAAATCAGGTTCCAACCGCCCGCGAAAGGGCAAAAAAACAAGAGCTGCCAAGGCAAAGAAAAAATGAATACCTATATAACCACCCCCATATTTTATGTGAACGCCCAGCCTCATCTCGGCCATGCCTATACCGCCGTAGTGGCGGATGTCTATCATCGCTTTAACCTTCTGCGCGGGGCGCGGGCCCGCTTCCAGACCGGTACTGACGAGCATGGCGATAAAATTGCCGCGGCGGCCGCTGATAATAATATCAGTCCCCAGGCTTACGCTGATCAGATCAGTGCCATGTTTCGGGAGTGCTGGCCGCTGCTGGAGGTGAAGCCGGACAACTTTATCCGTACCACGGATTCGGCTCACAAGCAGGTGGTGGGCCGGGTTCTGCAGCGTCTCTATGAGCAGGGCGATATCGTATTCAGCGATTACAGCGGTCTCTACTGCCGGGGCTGCGAACGTTTTCTCACCGAAAAAGAGCTGGATAACGGTCTCTGCCCAGATCATCAGACCGCCCCGGAGGAGGTTACGGAAAGCAATTATTTTTTCAAGATGAGCCGCTATCAGGAGTGGTTGATTGAGCATATTGAGGTCAATCCGCAGTTTATTACCCCGGCCCGCTATCGCAATGAGGTCTTGTCCTTTTTAAAGGAACCTCTCGAGGATCTCTGTATTTCCCGGCCCACCAGCCGTCTGACCTGGGGTATACCCCTGCCCTTTGACGATAATTATGTCACCTATGTCTGGTTTGACGCCCTGCTTAATTACCTCACCGGTCTGGGGTATGATCCGGATGGTGAATCGGGGCCGTTGTTTAATGATTTCTGGCCGGTGGCTGAACATGTCATTGCCAAGGATATTCTTAAACCCCACGCCATCTTCTGGCCCACCATGCTCAAGGCCATGGGGGTTGCCCCTTATCAGCGCCTTCATGTGCACGGCTACTGGAATATTAATGATACCAAAATGTCCAAGAGTATTGGTAATGTAGTGCGGCCCCAGGATCTCGCGGCTGATTACGGGGCTGATGCCGTGCGTTATTTTATGCTCCGGGAGATGTCCTTCGGGCTTGATGCCTCTTTCTCTCCCGAGGTGCTTATTAAACGTTATAACTCTGATCTGGCCAATGACCTGGGAAATTTATGCAGCCGCACCCTGGCTATGGTCAAAAAATTTACCAACGGCCGGATCCCAGATCAGCCCGGCACGGCAGACGAGCTTGATGAGGGGCTGATAACGGCGGCCGTCGGCATGATTGCTGAGTTTGAAGGGCATATGGCTGATTTCAGCTTCCATCTTGCCCTGCGGGCAGTGTGGGAGGTAATTGGTCTGGCCAACAGGTATATTGTTGAAAACGCCCCCTGGGAACTGGCCAGGGATGCCGCCAGGCGGCCGCGTCTTGAGGCGGTTATCTATAATCTCTTAGAGACCCTGCGTCTCATTGCTCTGCCCCTGCATGCCGTTATGCCGGCCACCGCCGCCCGGATTTTTGCCATTCTGCAAATTGAAGCGGCTCCTGACCTCAGTGCTCAGGGGAAATGGGGTGGTATCCTGCGTCCAGGGCTGGAAACTACCCTGCGGGGGGCGCTTTTCCCCCGTTTAGACGATAAGGGCAGGAAACAGGAGATGCCCCTCAAAAGCGGCTCCAGGAAAAAGGTGAAGGATAAGGAAGAGCAGGGCCTTGACTTTGATGAATTTCAGCGTCTTGACCTGCGGGTGGCCAGGATCACCGCCGCTGAGCGTATACCCAAGTCGAAGCGCCTGCTGAAACTTACCGTGGAGGCTCCGGAAATCCGAACGATTGTTGCCGGTATTGCTGAATCATATCAGCCGGATGAAATTATCGGCCGCGAGGTGATTATTGTCGCCAATCTCAAACCCGTCAAATTGATGGGGGTGGTTTCGCAGGGCATGGTGCTGGCTGCCAGAGATAAAGACGGCCGTTTAATATTGTCAACGGTGGCCGGCACCGTGCAGCCGGGCAGTAAAGTGGCCTGATGGCAGCCCGGCGGACAACAGGGCCCCAGACTCTGGAGATATTGGAGCGTCAGAGTGCCGTTATGCCTCTGAAGCGTCTGAGAATACACGATAAATCCCGGCATCTGGCCGGTCTCTGCCTGTTGCGGGCTGAGACTGAGCTTGATTATGACGCCCTTAGTCGTGCTATAATAAATTCATGTGAGGAACAGGGCGGCTTCTGTCTTGCGGACGGTGGCAGGGACGTAGACAGCGGCCGGGACAGGGGGCCCAGGGCGCCAGCCTCAATCCCCTGTCAGGTAAGTGTTGAGGAAAAGATCCAGCTCTTTGGTTTTCTTAAAAAAAGGTAACTATGATGGACGACGCGCAAGCGGATAAAAAAAGCGGCCCGCGGATAATCTGTGTCAGCAGCGGCAAGGGCGGGGTCGGTAAGACCTCGGTAGCGGTTAATGTCTCCAGCGCCATGGCCCGGGAGGGTAAAAAGGTGCTGCTGGTGGATGGTGATCTGGGCCTGGCCAATGTAGATATCGTCTTGGGGATCAATGCCCGGCATACCCTGCGCGAGGCCGTGGAAAACGGCATGCCGCTCATGGATATTCTGGTGCGGATAGACTCCAATTTTTTTGTTTTACCGGCCAGTTCCGGAGTACCGGAGATGGCCAGCCTGGCCTATGAAGAGCAGGCCTTTCTCACCAGCGCTTTAGAAGAGGTGGCCGGCACTTTTGATTATGTACTCCTTGATACGGCGGCTGGTATTGGTGATTCGGTACTCTGGTTTAATCAATGGGCCGATAATAATATTGTGGTAATGTCCCCTGATCCCACCTCCATGACCGATGCCTACGCCTTGATTAAGGTTTTGAATAAACAGTATAATAAAAGTACTTTTCATCTGTTGATTAACAGCGTTAAAAGTAAGAAGGAGGGGCGGGAAGTTTTTGATGGTATTGCTGCGGTATTGAAAAAGTTTCTGAATATTGACCCGGCGCTCCTGGGAATTATCCCTCAGGACAGCCATGTGAGCCGGGCCATAAGGACACAGAAACCTTTTGTTAACAACGATCCTGAGGCGAAGGCCAGTAAGGCAGTACGCCAGTTGGGCAAGGCCGTTTTCGCCCTGTAATCAAAAGAGCATAAGGATATCTAATATGTTTGTATTTGCTAATTTTTTAAACGCGGTGGCGACCCTGGTGGATTTCGTGCTTTCAGCCTATATGTGGGTTGTTATCGGTCGGGCGGTTATTTCCTGGGTCAATGCTGACCCCTATAATCCCATTGTTCGTTTTCTCTATGATATTACCGAACCCGTTCTGGAGCGTATCCGCCGTTTCCTCCCTGTTGTGGGTGGCGGCATAGATTTTTCGCCCATGGTTTTGATTCTGGCGATTATTTTTTTACAGAGTTTTCTGGTACCGACTCTGCATCGTCTTGCCATGACCATGGGGTAAATTTGTCTGAAATACCTGGTTTTTAGCCTAATCCGAATATTTACTCTTTAATACCAGAGTATGCTTCGAAACCATATAGGCTAAGCAGTTAAAGCTTAGAGCTTAGGGCAATTTGCGGTCACTCCTAAATAGTTTAAAAATAAGAAGGTATCTAATATGACCATATCACCAGAGGAAATTCAGGCTAAGCAGTTCCATGTTCGTTTTCGGGGCTTTGATGTGGACGAGGTGGACGGTTTTCTGGAGCAGGTGGCAGAGCATTATCTCATGGCCCTGGAGGAAAAACGCACCCTGACTGAGCAGGTTGAAACCTTGAGACAGGAAATCAATTCTTTAAAGAACGAGGAGCATTCCTTTAAAGATGCCCTCATTGCGGGCCAGAAGGTGGTCGATGAAATGAAACAGCGCGGCCGTGAACGGGCCGATGAATTGTTGTCCAAGGCCCGGCAGGAGGTGAAGGAACTTAAGGATGCCGCTAATCAGGAGATTGTCGAGCTTGAGGGGCGGGTGGATGAACTGCGGGCCATGCAGGGTGAGCTGGCGGCTGATTTACGCCGGGTAATTGACAATTATCTCAGCGGCATAGAGCAAAATATTGACGGTGCCCCCAGCAGGGTGAGGCCTGAAGATGATGAATCGCAGGAGGAGGTTTCGGTTCCGGATACCACGCCTGATCCCCCTTTGGATCTCGACGATCTTTACGAGAAGATAGATCTAAGTGCTGATTCTTCGCCGGGATCTGAGATGGCAGCGGATATGGGGCTGCCCGATGAATTGCCCAAGGCTCCATCTACCATCAGCCTCGATGCTGAGGAACCTGATATAACCATGCCCGATCTGGACAACGAAATCATGTTCACCCTGGAAGATCCCCTGGATAATGAGGAGATTGATATCACCATTGCCGGGGATAAGAAAAAGGATGGCTGAGCATCAGCTCCTGGCCCGGGGTTGCCTGACTCTAAGTGACGAGGGGGTATTAATTAATATCTATGTCCAGCCCAGGGCTTCAAGAGATGCCTTCGCCGGTATCCACGGTGATTCTCTGAAGCTCGCTGTCACTACCCCGCCCGTTGATGGTAAGGCCAATAGCAGGGTT
>JAJRZN010000142.1 GCA_024275235.1 Deltaproteobacteria bacterium | reverse complement strand
TCCCGGAGGCCGAGGATATTCTCACCACCGCCATGAAATCGGTGGGTGAAACCATGGCCATCGGCCGTACCTTTAAAGAGGCCTTTCAGAAAGGCCTGCGTTCTCTCGAAATCGGTTGCTGCGGTTTTGGCGCTGATGCCGCTTTTAATAAGCAGGATCTGGATCAGGTTGACCTTGATCATGCCTTAAACACCCCCAGTTCCCAGCGTATATTCCACATATACGAGGCCCTGCGCCGCCAGATGCCCCTCACCCGGCTGCACGAACTCAGCCTGATTGACCCCTGGTTCCTGAATAATCTAAAACAAATTGTTGACCTCGAGGACAAAATCAAGACCGCTGGCTTTTCCGGCCTGCCACCCATATTACGCCAGGCCAAGGAGTATGGCTTTGCCGACCGCCAGCTGGCCTATATCACCGGCACCACCGAGGAAGACATCTGCGGTCTGCGCCAGCAGACTAACTGCCAGGCCGTTTATAAACTGGTGGACACCTGCGCCGCCGAATTTGAGGCCTTTACTCCCTATTATTATTCCACCTACGAGGAAGAAAACGAGGCCCGGCCCAGCACTAAAAAGAAAGTTGTAATTCTCGGGGGCGGCCCCAATCGTATCGGGCAGGGTATTGAGTTTGATTATTGCTGCGTTCATGCCTCCTTCGCCCTTCGCGAGATGGGAATTGAGAGCGTCATGGTAAACAGCAATCCAGAGACGGTGAGTACTGATTACGACACCTCGGATAAACTTTATTTTGAGCCCCTTACCACCGAAGATGTCATGAACATCATCAATGAGGAGAAACCGGACGGGGTTATTGTCCAGTTCGGCGGACAAACCCCCTTGAATCTGGCAGCCAGCCTGTCCAGAGCCGGGGTTCCCATTCTCGGAACCTCAGTGGACAGTATTGACCGGGCTGAGGATCGCAAGCGCTTTCAACAATTTCTCCAGAAATTAGACTTAAAGCAGCCGGAAAACGATACGGCCTTGAACCGTGAGGAGGCCATTGCCATTGCCAGGCGGATTAAATATCCCGTAGTAGTCAGGCCCTCTTATGTTCTGGGCGGCCGGGCCATGCGAATAGTCTATAATGAAAATGACTTAATAGACTATATGCAGACCGCCATTGATGTCTCTTCAGAGCACCCCATACTCATTGACAGTTTTTTAAAGGCTGCCATTGAAATTGATGTTGATGCCATAAGTGACGGCAAAAATACCATTATTGGTGCCATTATGGAGCATATTGAGGAGGCCGGCATTCATTCAGGTGATTCCGCCTGTGTTCTGCCGGCTCACACCATTTCACCGGCCATGAAGGAGGCCATAATCAGGGCCACTAAAGCCATGGCCCTGGAACTGAAGGTTATCGGCCTGATGAATATTCAGTATGCCGTCCAGAACGAGGAACTTTATATCATTGAGGTAAATCCCAGGGCCTCGCGCACCATTCCCTTTGTCAGCAAAGCCACCGGAATTCCTCTGGCAAAACTGGCCACGAAGGTTATGATGGGAAAAACATTAGCGGAACTTGGCCTTGAGCGGGAGGTGGAGATAAACCATTACGCCGTTAAGGAGGCGGTCTTCCCCTTTGACCGCTTCGCCAATGTCGATACCCTGCTGGGCCCGGAAATGAAATCAACCGGTGAGGTAATGGGGCTTGACAGGAATCTTGGAATGGCCTTTGCCAAGGCCCAGTTTGCCGCCGGCCAGCCCATACCGAAATCAGGTAACGTCTTGATCAGTCTGCGTGATAACGATAAGAAGTATATCATCCCCACTGCTAAAAAGCTGATCGATATGGGCTTTACCATCATAGCCACTTTAAATACCGCTAATTTTTTAAATGATCATGGAGTTAACTGCCAGCAGGTAAATAAAATCTCCGAGGGCCGCCCCCATATCCTGGACAAAATTCAGGATCATAAAATCCAGTGGATAATCAATACCTCCATGGGCAACAGAACCACGGAAGACTCGTACACCATCAGGCGCAGCGCCTTGGATTATCACATTCCCTACACCACTACCACCTCCGGGGCAGAAGCAATGACTATGGCCATTGCCACCCTGCAGGAAAAGGAAATGCAGGTAGAGGCCATACAGAATTATTTTTAAATTTGTGGTAACTGTTCAACCAGGGCGGATAACCTGCCCTGAACTATGGGCTGAAACCGTTTAAGATTTTACTCTTAACACTTTAATTTTACTAACAATAAATTCGCAATCAACCGGAGACCATGATTTGAATCTTTTCTATAAAAATATATCAATGTGGTTAATGATCGGCCTGACCATGATTCTGCTTTTTAATCTCTTTAACAAACCGCAGACCAAGGTCAATGAGATGAGTTACAGCGATTTTATCGCCAGCGTGGACTCCGGCATGATCAATAAGATAGTCATCCAGAATCATATCATTACCGGCACCGTCCAGGGCGGCACCAGCTTTCGAGTTGTCGTTCCTAATGATCCAGGCCTTATGCCCCTCCTTCGTAAATCAGGGGTTAATATCCGCGCCAAACAGGCTGAGGCCACTCCCTGGTACATAACCATTCTGGTTTCCTGGTTCCCCATGTTACTGCTCATCGGGGTCTGGGTGTTTTTTATGCGGCAGATGCAGGGCGGCGGCGGTAAAGCCATGAGCTTTGGCAAAAGCCGGGTCAAAACCATGGACAAGGAAAAAGCCCTTGTCACCTTTAAGGATGTAGCAGGCATTGAGGAGGCGAAAGAAGAACTCTCCGAAATTATTGATTTCCTGCGCGAACCAAAAAAATTCACCGATCTCGGGGCCAGAATCCCCACCGGCGTCCTGTTGGCCGGGCCTCCAGGCACCGGTAAAACTCTGTTGGCCAAGGCCATTGCCGGTGAGGCTGATGTACCATTTTTCTCCATTTCAGGTTCCGATTTTGTGGAGATGTTTGTCGTCGTCGGAGCCTCCAGAGTTCGTGATCTCTTTAATCAGGGGAAGAAGAATGCCCCCTGTATCATATTTATTGATGAGATTGATGCCGTTGGCCGCCATCGGGGCGCGGGTTTGGGAGGCGGCCACGACGAGCGGGAACAGACACTTAACCAGCTCCTCGTAGAGATGGATGGCTTTGAGGCCAACGACGGGGTGATTATTGTCGCGGCCACCAACCGTCCCGATGTCTTGGATCCGGCCCTTCTGCGGCCGGGCCGTTTCGACCGCCAGGTAATGGTACCACCCCCCGATGTCCGGGGCCGGGAACTGATTCTCAAGGTTCATGCCAAAAAAATCCCCCTCGCTGACGACGCCGATTTCAAGGTAATCGCCCGCGGTACTCCAGGATTCACTGGGGCAGATTTAGAAAATATGGTTAATGAGGCGGCCCTTTTAGCCGCCCGGAAAGGCAAGCAACAGGTAACCATGGCCTTTCTCGATGAGGCCAAGGATAAGGTAATGATGGGAGCCGAAAGACGAAGCATGATTATTACTGAAAAAGAAAAGGAAATAACCGCCTATCACGAGGCCGGACATGCCCTGGTGGCCCTGATCCTGCCCGGGACTGATCCGGTACATAAAATCACTATTATTCCCAGAGGCCAGGCCCTGGGCCTCACTCAGCAGCTCCCCACCAGCGACAAATACACCCACGCCCGCTCCTATCTCTTAAATAATCTCCGTATTTTCCTGGGCGGCCGGGTGGCTGAAGAAATTATCTTTCATGAGATAACCACCGGGGCCGGCAATGATATAGAACGGGCCTCGGAACTGGCCCGTAAAATGGTCTGCGAATGGGGAATGAGTGATAAACTGGGGCCGCTGACCTTTGGTAAAAAGGAGGAACAGATATTCCTGGGCCGGGAGATTTCTCAACACCGTGATTACAGCGAAGATACTGCCATCAAAATAGACAACGAGGTCATGAATATGATGCGGGCCGCTCATGAGGATGTTATCGCCCTCCTCACAGAGAACCGTCCAACTCTGGAAATATTGGCGAAAGAACTCCTTGACCGTGAGACTCTGGCGGAAGAGGATATCGCCAAAATCATGGCCGC
>JAJRZN010000141.1 GCA_024275235.1 Deltaproteobacteria bacterium | reverse complement strand
GGTACAGAGTCCCATCATAAAGGGCCGGGGCTGATAATAGAGAAGTCCAGCCAACTGGTTAAAGGCCAGACCGATTAAGGCGGCCTCAGTGGCCTCTATCAATAATATTTTTTTATCCGCCCGCACCCGAAACCACAAAACCAACAAATAGGCGGCCAGCAGGAAAGGCCCGGCCTCGGCGAAAAAGACGGCCAGGGCGTCTATCAACGGCCTGGTTCCGGCCCCGGCATGAATCCACTGGAATATCCTTTGATTAAGCCCCATCAGCCTTCTCCGTCCCATTCAGACGCCGCCATCGCCGCCAGTATAAATAGCCGACAAGACCGCAGCCAATTACCAGAACCAGGGTAATTATATGAAGATTCCGCAGCACCAGCTGCTCATTCCGGCCGAACCAATAGCCTGAAGCCGCCAGTACCACCACCCAGATTCCGGCCCCCAGGACAGTAGCGGCGCAAAAGGCAAAAATATTCATCCGGGCCAGACCGGCGGGCAGCGAAATATACTGCCTGATACCGGGCAGCAAGCGCCCGATAAAGGTACTGATCTGTCCGTGGCGGGCAAAGAACCGGTCAGCTTTAACAAGAGACTTGTGACTGATTAAAAGATAACGGCCGTATTTTTCAAAAAAAGGCCGTCCGAATTTAAAGGCCAGCCAATAGTTAAAGACCGCTCCCAGCAGACTACCCGTGGTGCCGCAGAGAATAACCAGGGCGATATTCATTTTGCCTGCCGCGGCAAGATAGGCCGCCGGCGGAATTACCACCTCGCTGGGAAAGGGGAAAAAAGATGATTCCAGGGCCATGAGCAGAATAATACCGACATACCCCCATTGGCCGACAGCCTCCGCCAGCCAGGCGACAAACTGATGCAGCACCCTATTTTCTCCCCTTCATTGTCAGCATTCCCGGCTCCTGCCTGCTGAAGCTATAGCCACATTGCCCCCCGGCAAGACGTGCCTCATCAACATCACGCTGATCAATGGGAAAAACCTTGCAGGCCTGTGGACGGCAGGTACCATAGGCCAGGCAGCGCCCTTCATTAGTCAACATGGGGCAGGTAAAAAGAAGATTGCAGCAGGTGCCGCATTGACGGCAGGCCCCCTGACGTTCCGCAAGCTGCTGCCTGACATAATCCTTACGGTAATGCACTAACAATAAACGACGTATCTTACCGACAAAATGCAGCCCGAAGCGGGAGTTAGCGCAGCCCGTACGGAGAGAGCGCAAGAGACAATAACAAAATGAGATAAAATCCTTCAAACTTATAAAACGACGGTGTAAACGACTTTGAGCTATAACTTTCATGATTTAAAATCCTGTTTTTTTTTGCTTAAAGCTGGTCATACGCGGGGCGGTGAAAAACACCATAAACCACTATTATGAAGAAGACATGAATATATTATGTTTTTTGGGAAAGAACGGAAGAAGAGCAGTTTTTTATCTTTTTATTTTAGCAGCAAATACAACAAATTTTGCGCTGTAACAATTCAGACCAGCCCGGATAGTTACAAGTTTTTTATCACCTCAACCATCTGACGGGTCAAAAAATCAAGCTCAGTATTAGTGATTATATAGGGCGGCATAATATAAATTAAGCGGCCGAAAGGTCTTATCCATACCCCGCGCTCCACAAACACCTGCTGAATAACCGCGACATCCACCGGCGTCTTCATCTCCACCACGCCAATGGCTCCCAGAGCCCTGACCTCAGCGACCGCGGGCAGTTCCCGGCAGGGCTCCAGACCGCGGCGCAGTCCCTCGCTGATACGGCCGACATCCACGCCGATATCCATTTCCGCCAACAGTTCAAGGCTGGCATTGGCCACGGCGCAGGCCAGAGGATTGGCCATAAAGGTGGGGCCGTGCATAAACACCCCCTCCCGGCGGCCGATGACCTCACCGACCCGCTCCGTGGTCAGGGTGGCGGCAAAACTCATATAGCCGCCGGTAACAGCCTTGCCGAGACACATGATATCCGGGGCGATCCCGGCATGTTCACAGGCGAACATCCGGCCGGTACGGCCAAAGCCGGTGGCAATCTCATCCAGAATCAGCAGTATGCCGTATTTATCACACAATACTCTGACTCGGCGCAGAAACTCCGGGGCGTAAAAATACATCCCCCCCGCTCCCTGAACAACGGGCTCCATGATAACGGCGGCGATTTCATGATGATGCGCCTCAAGTTGAGCTTGAAAATCAGCAATATCATCTTCACGCCAGCCCTTATCCAGGGCTCCCGGCCGCCGGGCAAAAAACTGTATGGGCAGGGCCCCGCTGAACAGTTGATGCATACCGGTGACGGGATCACAAACCGACATGGCCCCCAGGGTATCACCGTGATATCCGCCGCGAATGGTGAGAAAATGTTTAGCCCGCCCCCGGCTTAGAGCGGTCTGATACTGAAGAGCCATTTTCATGGCCACCTCCACAGCTACTGAACCGCTGTCACAGAAAAAAACTTTTTGCAGCTTATGAGGAGTGCTATTAATCAGACTTCGAGCCCGCTTGATTGCCGGGTCGTGGGTAAGACCGCCAAACATGACATGGGCCATCTTATCAGCCTGTTCCCTGAGGGCGGCATTCAGGCGGGGATGGTTATAACCGTGGATAACACACCACCAGGAGGCCATACCATCAATCAGTTCACGGCCGTCCATGAGCCGCACATAAACGCCATGGGCTGCCGCCACCGGATATACAGGCAGGGGATGAGTGGGAGAGGTGTAAGGGTGCCAGACGTGCCGACGGTCATAATCGAGCAGAGCGGCAATCTCTGACTGCGTTTGGACCATGTGGGGTTACCTGAAAATAACCTTGCAGAAACGCCGCTTGCCAACCTGAATCAACATCTCACCGGCGGCCGCGACCTGATATTCCACATCGCCTATTTTCTTTCCGTCAAGGGAGACGGCATTCTGCTTAATCATCCGGCGGCCCTCACCGGTACCCTTGACCAGCCCGCAATCAGCCAGCAGCCTGGGAAGCCAGATATCAGCCCCGGCGGCCATCTCCCGCTCCGGAATATCATCTGGCAGCCCATGACTTTTAAAGACCCGCTGAAAGTTTTCCTCGGCCTGCCCGGCCGCACCCTCATCGTAATAACGGGCGGTAAGCTCCCGGGCCAGCCTCATCTTGATCTCTTTGGGATGGGCCGCGCCCCTGTCCATATCCCGGCGCAGCACCTCAATCTCGGCGAGAGTTAAATCGCTCAATAATTCATAATAACGGAACATTATCTCATCGGGAATGGATAAAATCTTACCATAAATATCATCGGCACTGTCGGTTATGCCGATATAATTACCAAGGGACTTGCTCATCTTGTTGACCCCGTCCAGCCCCTCTAACAGCGGCATGGTAATAACTACCTGCGGTTCCTGGCCGTAGGTTCGCTGCAACTCACGGCCCATGAGCAGATTAAAGAGCTGGTCCGTCCCGCCGATCTCCACATCCGCCTTTAAAGCCACGGAATCGTAGCCCTGCAGCAGGGGATAAAGAAATTCATGGATACTGATGGGCTGCTGCCCGGCAAAACGCTTTTTAAAATCATCACGTTCCAGCATCCGGGCCACGGTGAGCTGGGCCGCCAATTTTACGAACTCGCGGGGCGACAATTTATCCAGCCAGGAACTGTTAAAAACTACCTCGGTTTTATCCGGATCAAGAATCTTAAATATCTGCTCTTTATAGGTTTCAGCGTTACGTTCCACATCCTCCCGGCTCAAGGCCTTGCGGGTAGCCGATTTACCGGTGGGATCACCAATCATGCCGGTAAAATCACCAATCAAGAAGAGAATTTCATGGCCCAGCTCCTGAAAATGCTTCAGCTTCTGGATCAATACGGTATGCCCGAGATGCAGATCAGGAGCCGTGGGATCAAATCCGGCCTTGATCTTCAAAGGTCTGCTTTCTGCCGCCGACCTGATTAATTTTTTCTCTAAATCATCCTTAGAGATAAGATCAACAGCGCCCCGGCTGAGAATCTCCATTTGTTCTGCTGCTGATTTAATCATAATAGCTGTACTTTATGGTGTCTTTCCGCTTATACGCGCCAGGCGCGAAATTTTAGTTTGTTGAACATCAAGAAAAGCAATAAACTTCGTAATTCGACATTCAATTCAATTCGTCAAATCATATAAAAAAAATCACTTGGCATATTCCACCGACCTCGTCTCCCGGATAACCGTGACCCGAATCTGGCCGGGATAGGTAAGATTTTCCTCTATCTTTTTGGCAATACCCTTACCCAGCATGGTGGTCTCCATATCCTT
>JAJRZN010000140.1 GCA_024275235.1 Deltaproteobacteria bacterium | reverse complement strand
CTAACTAAAGATGGCTAAGTCAGCTAAGCGAAGACTGCGAAAAGTTCGATATACAGCTAAGCGTAGACTGCGAGGCGTGGTGGTTCGGCAGGGCTTCGGCCATACATATGGTATGCCGAAGGTCTGCCGAAACGCCACAACGCCGTAGATCGGACTTTTTACGACGCCATCACGATTACTGAAAGGGTAATTATTTAGGTATGGCCTAAAAACTACCCAGAGCTATGAATCATAACTGCTCCAATGTGGAGAGCAGTTAAACAGTTACCTGTTTTTTTTATAGTTTCAGGGTAAGCGCATTGTCTCTCAGGTCAGTTGAGATAAGAATGTTTTTGCTGGTACCCTGATTGGATAATTGATCTTGAAACAATCTGCCCTGGTAAATGGGGCATCTATCGTTACTTGAAAGGCGTGCCGGGCCTTTGTTCTTTCCTGGAAATAAGCCAGATTTCTGCTTAAAGATACTTCGGAGCTTTTGACTTCGACAATGAACCAGGGAGTAGAGTCGCGGCTGACCAGAAAATCCACCTCTCGTTTGTCTTTGGTGCGGAGGAAAAAGAGCTCGAAATTACCTGAGCCGATATCTGTCCAGTAATGTACCGCCTTGAGCAGGTGACTGGCGATCATATTTTCATATTTAGCACCGGGACTGCTGACCATAGCCCAGTCCCAGAGATAAAATTTTGGTTCTTTGCGCAGGGAACGGGCAATATTGGTGTGCCAGGGACGTATGGTGAAGCAGTAATAGAGATCCTTCAGGACGGTTGTCCACCGCCTGATGGAATCCTCCGAGGCGCGTATATGCTTAGCCAGTGAGGCGTAGCTGGTGAGCTGCCCCGCCTGTTGTTTGATGAACTCAGCAAGGAGTTCAACTTGGCGGATTTCCCTAACCTTGGCGACATCGTGAATATCATCTCTGAAAACCTGGCTGAGTCTGGAGCGCTGCCAGCGATTATAGAAACGGGTGTTGTTCCGTAAAAAAGGCTGCGGAAAGCCGCCGAATTTTAGCAGGCGCCGCCATCTGTCATCGGCGAGTTCCTGCGGCGGCCCGGTAAGTTCATTTCCCGGTGGACGTGCGAGTAGCTCGGCGGCGCTTAAGGGGTGCATTCTATATAAAAAATAACGGCCCATGAGACTGTCTCCACCCTTGCGGTAAATATTTAAACGGGCGCTGCCTGTAACAATAATTCGGATACCAGCCACTACAGCGTAAGTATCATAGAATCCTTTAATGAAGGTCTGCCAATGAGAATATTTATGAATTTCATCAAATATGATAAGGGGTGTTTCCTGCAGACCTAAATAGTCGGCAACGTGGCTTGGGCCTTTCAGAATGAGACGGCGGTGCTCTTCATTATCCCAACTTAAATAGTTGCCTGCCGCCTGCTGAAAATTGCGGGCCAGAGTGGTCTTGCCGACCTGCCGGGGGCCGGCTATAAAGGCCATCTCCAAGCCATCATCGAAATGATCGGCTAATAATTTGCTGTATATCCTTGATATGTTATCCATAGGTAAATGATACCGGTAAAGGATGGCCGCAGCAAGGCTAAAATTGTATAGTTCGTGGAATGGTTGTGCCCAATCCACGAACTGTCGTGTAATAGTCGGGAAAATGAAGCGCCAGTATTTTCTTTGGCTGTCTCCAGAATCACTTTATACCTGGCAACCATTAGCCACTCAAAACAGCGAGGAACCCAAAAAATAATTGCATGGTGAATTACAGAACATCGGCAAAATGAGGCCGGAGTTTCTTGAAAGTTACGATACCGGCTAAGAGTAGAGTAATGGTGAATGTCCAATAATAGGCGGTGTTTATTGGATGTTCCCAGAACGGTATGTGATAGAGAAAGCTGTCCCGGTAGCCCTGGACGATATAGAACATGGGATTTACGCACAGGTATTTCTGGTAGGCGACGGGCAGCATGTTTTTATTCCAGAATATCGGGGTGAGCCAGAAGCCGAAGGTGAGCAAGATGCCGATGACATTGGCGATATCACGCACAAAAACACCTAAGGCCGAGAGCAGCCAGCCTAAGCCCAGCAGCATGGCCAGCATGGCAATGAGATAATATAAAGACTGCAGCCAGTAAAGATCCGGTTTAATACCGCTGGCCCAGATAACCCCCATGACGATAAAAAGAAAAATTATGTGGATGATGAGGGCGGAGAGAATCTTGATAATGGGTAGAATGGCGATGCGGAATTTTACCTTTTTCACCAGAAAATCATAGGCCCGGATGACATTGGAACTGGCCCCGGCACTTTCCGCGAAGAAATTATAGGCGCTCATGCCGGTGAACAGGTAAGCGATAAAGGGCACATTGCCGCTTGGTCTGACCTTCAGACCGAGAGAAAACACCCCCCACATAATCAGCATCATGGCCAGCGGCTCAAGGAAGGCCCACAGCAGGCCCAGCATGGAGCCGATATAGCGATTCATGAAATCTCTTCTTGTTAAGTCATATATCTGGCCGCGGCGTTCGTAAATCTCGTAAATAAACTGGACGCCTTCCCGAACCATGCTCATATTCTGTTCCTCTTGTGGCTGCTGAAAAATAATTTGTTATTGCTCCAGGAGGCCAAACTGCCTTTTTAGACTTGTAATATATTTTTCGGCAAGTTTTGATTTTTCCTTGGGCACGGCAAAATTATCCATGATAAAAGTTTGCATCTGCTTAATTTCATTGAGTTGTTTCTGGTTAAAGCTGCCAATGGTAACTCCCTCCTGGTGCCGCCGGTGAAAATTTAGCGCCAAAGGTGAAAAGGCAATTTTACCATACTTTAAAACCAGCACATAGACCAGCCAGTCACCGGCAATGTGATATGTCTGAATTAATTCAATGTGTTCTCGCAGGACAGTTTTTAAACAATTCCTGTCAAATACTACACCACTTACATTCGGTATAGTATTTTTAACACTTAGTGCCTCGGCAATTTCTTCAATGCCGTCTTTTACGAATGAAGACTGCCAGTGCCGGGCGCCAATATCGGCGACATATTCATGGTAATTATCTGCTGTAATCAGTCCGTTTTTGTCTACCTGTTTACTTTCGCAGTAACTAAGAATAACCCCTGGATTGTTAAAGCCCCGCATTACCTCATCTAAGAACTCATCACTACATGAATCGTCAGCCTCAGCCAGCCAGATATGCGTTCCCTGTGCCAGGTCAACACCCTTTTTCCACTGCTTGAATATAGACCCCGAATTTTCTTTGTTGACAATTATCCGGTAATCTATGGCTTGAGGTTTAAGGGTGTCTTGTATTGTTTTAACGCTTTTATCCGTCGAGGCGTCATCTAAGACAATTATTTCGTAGAGCGGATAGCTCTGGTTGATAATGGATTGTAAACGTTCTCTTATGTAGCGTTCATAATTATAATTTGGCACCACAACGGAAATACGATGAAGGCTGGCAGCCGTTAAGTCCAAGAGATCAAAAAGATATTTCCGAAAAGAAAATTCTTCATCAATTATCTTTTTGCCGCTCAGGGCTAATTCTTTAATCTTGTCAGGAGAATCAATAAGTTTTATCAGCCCCGCCGAAAAGGCCCTGCTGTTCATCTCATCAACTAATATTCCGCCGCCTCTTGCCAGTATTTCGGCGGCCCCGCCCGCGGCAGAAAAGGCGACTACCGGGGTTTGTGCGTCCAATGCCTCTAATACTACTGAGGGGAATGGGTCTTCGCGTGAGGTCAGGGCGTATATATCGGCACCGGCATAATAAACGTCAGTGTCATAATCGAGACCGGGGAATATAAAAAAATCATTAAAGCCCGATTTTGTTATTGTCTGTTTAATCTCTTGTTCTGATTGCGGCTCAAAATAACCCAGCCATATAAAATATACCTTGCGGTCTTTGCGGAGTATTTCGATAGCCGAGCGCACAAAAATATCTATGCCTTTTCGGTGATCGGCAAATCCAACTCCCAAAATAATTCGAGCATTTTTGGCGAGATGAAAGCGCTTACGCAGTGATAACCGCGCGGCTCGAATCATTTCCGGTGATTGGATTTTGTTTTTTTTGTAAAGTCCCTGGGGTCTTATTACTTTTTGTTCTTCGTTCAGCCGGGTAAAGGATTCAAAACCTGCCAATACCGTATAGGCGGCAAAAATGACCTTATCCGCGTATCGGGCAATTGCTTTAACATGCTCCTGCAGGTCATAGTCCTTTATTAACCTGGGTAATTCATGAACTAACGAAATTACCCTGAAGCCGCATTCCTTTAAGACCGGCACCATAAGTCCGCTTACGGTTGTGTTGGTGACGGCTGATTTTACGCCCTGTCTGAATAATCTGGTGAGCAGGCTGACAACTTCATTACTTTGCGGGTCAAGCCCGGCCAATTCATGCACATTGGCATATTTTTGATATTCCTTAATGAGTATACCTTCGCCGAGAATGATGAGATCAATGGTGAACCCCATACTCTGGCGCAGGGTTTTTGCCATGTGCAGGAGGAGAAATTGCGCTCCATGCGGGTGGGCGTCATGGCCCACCAAGACAATACGGCGGCTGGTGATTTTTCGTGCTGCTTCATGGAGTGCTTCGCTGGTTGCTTCGAGATATGAACGGCCAAGTCGTTGGTCTGGCTCCAGGTAAGCCCCTTCCGCCCACTCATTCCAGGCATTTACAAACACCAGCCGTTCGTCTTTCTTTTTGAAGCGGGCGGTGGTATCAAAAATCGCATTGGTTAACCATTGCCGGTATTCTCCTGGGGAGTTGTGGAGAAAAACAGAGCTCTTGCTTTTGAGCCGCGCGGTATTATCCCATGATGGACAAACTCCTCTGAATAAAGTGTATTCTGGTTGTTCGTAGCGCTTACTGCGCTGGGGAAAAATCCTCCAGTCATATATCTGGCCCCTGAAATCCTCATGGCGCTCCGGTATTCGGTCTGTAATTAACGGGGGAGCGGAATTGTTGGGCGGAAATTCGATGGCCGCGTCAAAGCCATAGTGTTCAGGATCGACGGCCTCGAATGATTGCGTGTAAGCAATATATATTTCGCCAATTCCGTTGGCCGAGCACCAGGCCCGCCACCTCAGGGCGGTTTCTTTCGCCGCGGGTAATAAGCTGGGGCGGTAAACAAGCAGCAGTGGTTTATCATTAACCCGGATGTAGCGGGGATCTTGCAGGTATTTGGATATATATTTGATAAAAGCCAGGTCGTCATCCGGTGAATGGTTCTGGGCGATGAGGATTTTGTCATTCAAGCCGTCCCAACGCCGGCTCCAGTTCTCATTTGCCCAGCATAAACAAAATGGCTGTTCTATATTATTGTTCTTCAGGTATTGTAAAACTGGTTTTTCCAGGAGCCGTTTTCCCGCAAACCAGTAAAAATAAAAGCAGAAACCGGCGATCCCATAACGTTTGGCCAACCCTGTCTGCTGTTTCATTACCTCAATATTTTCAAGGTCGTAATATCCCAGTTCTCCTGGCTGACGGGGCTGGTAATGTCCGGAGAACTGGGGGGATGCCGATTTGACATTTGTCCATTCGGTAAAACCATCACCCCACCATTTATTGTTTTCCGGGATGGCGTGAAACTGGGGGAGGTAAAAGGCGATTAATCGTACTGGCGGATAGGAGACAGGATCGCTGTCAGGCGGAATATCCGGCCTGTAAGTTCTTCCATTCTCTGAGACGGGGGGGCGGCAGTTGTTATTCTGGAGGAACTCGGCTTTAAGGCGCTTCCTGGTTTCCTCTGACGATGGCAGTACGGCTAACAGGAAATTAAAAAAAAAGGCAAAACTTTTGCTTTGATCAAGGTTCAGAAGATGGATTCCGGGCAGTAGTATCCGGCGTTTTATAAGGCTTTTGGCTGAATTGATGATGGTCATTAAAGTTGGTGTTTATGAAGGTGAAACTCTGTATATTTCGGTGAGATTTTTCAGGTGGTTGTCCCAGGTGTAATTCTTTTTGGCGTGAATCATGGCTTGGGTTGCTATGGTTTTTCTTTTGGCCTCATCATTTAATAACATAATTACCGCCTGGGCAAAGTCAGGTGCTCTATCGGCAATTATGGCTGATATTCCGTGTTTATAATCAAGACCTTTATTGCCGATGGTGGTGGAGACTGATGCTCGGCCGGCAATGGAATATTGATTCAGCTTGCCTCTGATTCCAGCTCCGGTTATTAAAGGCAGGATGCAGACGGAGGCGCTTTGGATATATGGAATGACATTGTTAACCCGGCCGGTAAATTTAACGCTCTCGTCATGAGCGGTCAGTTCTTGCAACGGTGTAGTGTCTCCTCCGCCAATAATGAGGAATTCATAGCCCGGAACCTGGCTCTTTATGATGGGATGAATCTTGGACAAATACCATTTCATGCTGTCAATATTGGGGTAATGGCCGAAGTAGCCAAGAAAAGCAACGCGGCCGGCGGTGGCCTCGGTATTGCTTTCTTTGGTCTTGTTAATAATTTCTAATTGTGACAGGCAGGTTGGGATTATATTTGCCCGGCGGGGATAGAGGCGTTGCAGGAAGTCAGCGTCTTCCGGGGTTACGGCGATGAGAAAATCGGCGTTTTGGAGGACGAATTTTTCCGCCACGGCGTATTCCCATAAAGCGATGCTGAAACGCGGCATTCCGCTCAGGTCATTGTTGCTGGTCATTTCTTGAATCTTGATGACATTACTCTTGGTCTGGCATTCCATGAAGGTAAATCCAACCTTTTTAGCGTATTGTTTCATGAAGTTGGTGAGGTAGATGGTATGCGGATATTCAAGCTGGACAACATCATAATATTGCTTGTTTTTGCCGATATCTTTCAGCCAGTTATCTATATCCTTTCGGGTGGCAGCAAGGTCTGTGATTTCTTCGCTTGCAATGAGTCTGATGTCCCGTAAATGTTCTTTTAACATGTTTAGGGAGTGGTTGTCGGTGTCCGCCTCGTAGACAGTGTAAAGATCAATATTATGGTCAACGGCCAGACCGCGTAGAATATCAAAAAGACGCAGGCCGCCCCCGTGCTCAATGGAGGGGAACATGCCGCTGATTACCAAGATGTTCAAGGGCTGGTCAATTCTGGTTTGGGGCTGCCGCGGGATGGGCTGATTATGCGTTCTGCTGGTTAGAAAATCGTTGATTTCCTGTCGCAACTGCCAGATACCCCCTTCATACATATAGTCCCGGACAAGGTCTATCAGAATAAGTGAATTATTGGCTGGCTGGTAATCCTCTTCACCCGCGAAAATTAGATTCATTACCCGTTCAAAATCCGGTAACAGGTTGCCTATGCAGTTGATATGAGCGATGGATTCCTGCCGTTTGCCGATAACCTTCAGGCGCCAGTCGGAGAGCTGGCCGATTTCTATAGCCCGGACAATACGCTCGTCTAACTGGTTATGAAACTTGTCTAAATCAGCAGATAACTGGTTGAAAAGAGAGACCTGCTGGGCCTGGAGGGGGGCTAACCGCCTGTCAATACGCCTGGCGGCAGCCCTTCTGACCGCTAATATCGGTTTTGAGTGGTAAAATATGTCAAATATTTTTTTGCTTAGTCCCACGGTTCTTATTATGATACGTTAAAATTTGGGGTTATCGGACTGGCCGCTTACCTGAAGATATATCATTTATCACCTATAACATGAACCCTTAAATTAATGTATAAACAAGTTTTTGTCTTGTATTCTGACAGAAGTTACGCGGAGCAGATGTGGCGGTGTCTATCCGTGATCTACAGGTAATCCATGGATTTTACCGGAGAAAGATTTATTCCAGACTGCGGGCTTGAGCTTGAAGTTGAACTTGAGCACCGGCAAAGGTATCTCGCGGCTCAGAAGATTGTGGCGGGCCGGAGGGTGCTGGATAT
>JAJRZN010000007.1 GCA_024275235.1 Deltaproteobacteria bacterium | reverse complement strand
GGCAGTCTGGCGGGGGATAAGTCAAGTGGGAATTGATTGGCATTCGCACAGCCATTTTGACTGGAAGAACTTTGATGATGTGGCTCTGGCCGGGGGGATGGCAATAAAAAATGCCGGTGATTATGCCTCTTATGCCGTAATCGGCCGGGATTATCTGAATCTCAATATGCGTTTCGGTTATCATTTTACCCTGGTGGATACCCTGTGCGGCCGGGATGCCCGGGCAAATTACTGCCAGTTCCGTTTTGCCGGCGGCGGTGGTGATTACAGCGGCAGAGCCCTGCGGATTAAGTTTGTCACTATTGTTTTGCGGCGTCTCGGTTTTGCAGTAGATTCCAGAGCCGATTTGCTTGATGCCCGGATCTCGGGTATAGAAGGTAAGCAGCTGGGACGTAAATTAGAGACCCTGGGTGCTTTATTAGGCAGTACCAAACTCATGGATATGATCTTAAAAGATGGCATGGATGTTCAGCCCTATGTAGAACGATTTTTTGCCGGGGAATATGATTTTTCTTCCTTGCGGCTTTAAGGAGGTTAGCGGGCAATAATGATGTATCAACTTACCTGGATTACTCCGCAACTCGCTGTCGGATACGCTCCCATGTCTTACGCGGAGCTTGATTCAATACGGGAACAGGGAATCAGTGCTATTGTCAATCTCTGTGGTGAATTTTCTGATCTGCACGAGATTGAAGAGAGTGCCGGTTTTGAGGTCTGTTTTCTTCCGGTTCCCGATGAATGCGCCCCGGATATGGAGGTCATGGAAGAGGCCCTGGAATGGTTGGATGAGGCCGTTTATCTCAATAAAAAGGTCTTGGTTCATTGCCGCCATGGTCATGGCCGTACCGGAACTTTTGTCTCGGCGTATTTACTGCGGCGGGGACTCGGGCTCAAACTAACAGAAAAAACCCTTAAGGGAACCAGGGCAAATCCGACTAATTACTGTCAATGGAAATTGTTGCGGCAGTATGGGAAAAAAGAGGGAAAGCTTACCAATGCTCAACCCAGAATCGATAACCGGCCCACGGTTGATCTCTCGCCCTGGCTTGAGGAATATCGACTTTTACTTGACGAGGTGGATAAAAGGCTGCGGGCCGCTGGTGTTAAGGGAGATTGCGGCGGGCAAACGGCTGACTGTTGTCATGAACCTCTAAAGCTGCCTCTGATTGAGAGTATTAATCTCAGCCGGGCCATGAACAGGCGCTTGAGCCGTTCCCGGCGTTATGCCGCTATTGAGCGCGGAATTAACCTGGCCCGCCGCACCAGGAAAATTATGGCCGAACATCCCGGACATCCCGGACATCCCGAAATATCCGGTAGTGATTTTGCCGGGCTCTACCGGGAGGCGGGACTGATCTGCCCCTTATCGGTGGACAATAAATGTCTAATCTTTGAAGATCGTCCCGCCGCCTGCCGCTGTTTCCCGGCTGCTGGTCAAAATTTAGATTTCGGGGATATAAACGAGGCGATTATCTCCTTATCACGGAATGTCTATCTTGCCCTTACCGGTAAGTTCCCGCCCGCTGGTGATTTTTGTTTTTCTGTTGCTGATACGGTATCAGGCAAATTCGTACAGATGTATTTTCAGGCTATGCTGCTCGTTGAGCAAAGAGGTTAAGGTGGAAAATTCAGGCCGCAGGACAGGACAAAAAATTCTGCTTGTTGATGACGAACGGGATATGCTCGTCGTCCTGCGCAAAATTTTGAGCCGTAAATGTAACTATGAGGTCAAGATAGCTGAGTCCGGCGAAGCGGCGCTTGCCCTTCTTGAGTCGTGGATGCCTGATGTCGTGCTTACCGATATCAAAATGAGCGGCATGGACGGCCTTGAATTTCTGCGGTGTCTGCAGGGGGTTGATCGCACCATAAGTACCATTATTATGACGGGCTATGGAACCATCGAAATGGCGGTTCAGGCCTTAAAAGACGGGGCCTATGACTTTTTAGAGAAACCCTTTGACAATGATAAGATCATTCATGTCGTCAGCCGGGCCTTGGAGCGTACCTTTCTCCTGCGTGAAAATCTGCACCTTCAGCGCCAGTTGACAGAGCATCAGCAGATTCCAGGGTTTATCGGCCAATCTAAAAAGATGACTCAGGCCCTGGATCTGCTTAGCCGCCTGGCAACCAGTACGGCGACAGTTCTCATCCGCGGCGCTTCCGGTACCGGTAAGGAGCTTGCGGCCCGGGCGCTGCATTCCATGAGTAAACGCGCCTCTCACAAGATGATTATCGTTAATTGCCCGGCCCTGCCGGAGCATATTCTGGAGAGTGAACTGTTTGGCTATCAAAAGGGAGCCTTTACCGGGGCT
>JAJRZN010000139.1 GCA_024275235.1 Deltaproteobacteria bacterium | reverse complement strand
CTGCGGCCGGCCAGGGTCTTTAAGTCCATGGCTGCGGCCTGTCCCCTGCGGGCCGATATCGCCGCCAGGGGCTTCGATATCCTCTGCGTCCGCGAACTCACCGGCGGTATCTATTTCGGCCGGCCCAAAGGCCGGGAGGGCAGCGGCCCGGATGAAAAGGCCTACGACACCCTGGTTTACAGCCGCCGTGAAATTGAACGTATCGCCCATAAGGCCTTTATGGCCGCCAGAGGACGCCGCAAACTTGTGACCTCGGTTGACAAGGCCAACGTCCTCACCTCCATGGTCTTATGGCGCGAGGTTGTAATGGAGGTGGCGAGAGAGTATGAAGATGTAGAGCTGAACCACATCTATGTAGATAACGCCACCATGCAGCTCATCAAGGATCCCTCCCAGTTTGATGTCATGCTCTGCGGCAATATGTTCGGCGATATAATCTCCGATGAATGCGCCATGATGACCGGTTCCATGGGGCTTCTGGCCTCGGCCAGCTTAAATGAATCAGGTTTCGGGCTTTTTGAACCAGCTGGCGGCTCGGCCCCTGACATAGCCGGCAAGGGCATTGCCAACCCCATCGCCCAGATTCTCTCAGCGGCCATGATGCTGCGCTACAGCCTTGGCGCTCCGCAGGCCGCCGATGCCGTTGAACAGGCGGTGAGTAATGTTCTTGATGCCGGTATCCACACCCCTGATATAGCCATCGACAAGACCCGAACCGTGGGTACGGCAGCCATGGGTGATGCCATTGTCCAGGCTCTCGGCAAATAAGGCGGAGGGGCGGGAGCCGGAAAATACCACAATCAGAAACTGGACCCGCACCTTTATAAATGACTTCCAGGCCGGCAGGAGGCCTGATTATGAGTTACTGACCAGATTATGCCGCCTGGCCGCCGGGAATGACGAGCAGGCGGATGATGCCGTCTGCGGTATTTTCTGCGGTATTATTGAGCCGCTCTGCGATGATTTTTCCAGGGCCGGGGTCGAGATCGGCAACGAAGTGCTGAGCCGCATAATCGCCTTTATCCGCCAGACCCCCCAGGGCCGGGAGTTAGACCGTCTGCTTACGAAACGTGGATTTCATTGCCCGGCCGATATCATAAAACGCTACAGGAGCATCAGCCGCCCCAGGATCTTAAGCCGGGAGCGCAAAAGAGCGGTACGCAAGGTTATCGTCCTCTCCAGGGTAACTGCCGGGGCGGATATCGCCATCACCAGTGTTATAGTCCACCGCCTGCGCCGCTCACTTCCCCTGGCGGAGATTGTCCTCATCGGCCCCCGGCATCTGCCGTCTCTGTTTCCGGAGCTCAATAACTGCCGAGCCATACCTTTCGTTTATAAAAATGGCGGCAGACTTTTTGAGAAGATGACCTCCTGGCCGCCTCTGCTTAAAATTGTTGAGATGGAGACCCGCAATGACCCTGAGGATGCCGCCCTGCTCTTTGACCCGGACAGCCGCCTGACTCAGCTTGGTCTTCTGCCATTGCTTGATGATCGTTCAACCTGTTATTTTCCCTCCCGCTCATGGCAACCCGGCCCGGGAGAATCAGGTTGCTTATCGTCCCTGACCAGTCAATGGCTCAACCGGCTTTTAGACGAGAAGGAAGAGATACCGCCCTACCTTGTTCTTCATAATGAGGGGCATGGCTATAACACCTTTTGCCAGGGCCTGAAGGCCAGGGGCTGCCGGTTTATCATGGTCATGAATCTCGGGGTGGGGAATAACCCCTGCAAGAAGATAGCCCGCCAGTTTGAAAATCAGCTGGTAATGAAACTGATCCGGGAACCGGGCACTATCCTGATTCTGGATCGCGGTCACGGCAGCAAGGAGAGCCGCCAGACCGATGCTATCCTGGCCCTGGCCCGCAAAAACGGCATAAAAACCGGCAGCCTGACGGCAGAAGACATACCCGCGGCCACTCCGTCATTTACTCACGGCATTCTATCCTTCGACGGCTCCATTGACGCCCTGGGCAAGATGATCTGCGCTGCCGACTGCTTTGTGGGCTACGATTCCTGCGGCCAGCACCTGGCCGCCGCCACCGGTACTCCGGCGGTTATAATCTTTGCCGGCGCCCCGTCTTCCCGCTTTATTGAACGCTGGGCGCCAGCGGTCGACAGCAATATAACCATAGAGATACAACCGGCTCAAACCAGCCCGGACGCTCTACAATCATTAATTACCACCGTCTGCGACAAGGTGCGGGAAATTAAAAATCTGTTGTAACCTTTCTTCATGTTGATCTGCGCCTGATCTTTAAAATCATCAGGTACGGATTTTAAGATTTTGATTTTTTACAAGAACATCAAAAAATAATGAAAAATAAAATTCCGGCAAATATTGACATTCCGGCCCTGCGCCAGGCTCTGAAGTCCTTTAGTAACCTTCGTGTTCTGGTGCTTGGCGATCTTATTATTGATCATTTTATCTGGGGGGAGGTATCCCGCATATCACCGGAAGCCCCGGTGCCGGTGGTAAATGTCACCCATGACGACCTGCTGTTAGGCGGCTCCGCCAATGTTTTGAATAATATCTATGCCCTGGGCGGCAAGGCCGTTATCTGCGGGGCCATCGGCCGGGACGACATGGGCGACCGCATGCTGGCCCTGCTCCATGACCTCTCGTCTGATCCGGGTGGAGTTATCCGTCTCAGCGACCGCCCCACCACCGTCAAGACCAGAATTATCGCCCGCAATCAGCAGGTGGTACGCTTTGACCACGAGGACAACAGCCCCGTTAACGGCCCTCATCTTGAGAAGATAAAAAAATTTATTACCGCCCATATCGCCGATTTTCAGGCAGTGGTGGTCTCCGATTACAATAAAGGCATGATCAGCCCGCAGTTAATGGATTTTCTGCGCCTCTGCCTGAAGGATCACCCGGATATCCCTTTGATTATCGACCCCAAACCCAATCTGCCCCAACGCTTTACAGGGGCCTCCATTATCACTCCCAACCATCATGAGGCCGAGCAATTAACCGGAATCAGCATCGTTGACGAATCCTCCCTGAAAGAGGCTGGCCAAAAGCTGCTGGCTCAGCTTGATCTTGAGGCGGTGCTGATTACCAGGGGCGAAGCCGGAATGGGCCTGGTGGAACGGCATAAGCCCACCATCACCATCCCCACCGTCGCCCGGGAGGTATTCGATGTTACCGGGGCCGGAGATACGGTGATTGCCGCTCTGGCTCTGGGGACGGCCGCCGGTCTGCCTTACGCGGCCGCCGCGACCCTGGCCAATTTCGCGGCCGGGATTGTGGTGGGTAAGGTAGGTACGGCCACGGTGAGCCGGGAAGAACTGTTGGAGGTGATGAAATGAGTCCCATGAGCATGACCGCCTTTGGCCGGGGAGAGTTCCAGGGCCGCCGCCACTGGACAGTGGAAATCCGTACTGTAACCCATCGTTTTTGTGATATCAGCATCAAAATTCCCCGCCGTTACGCCATGTTAGAGGATAAAATCAAGAAAACGGCCGCCCTGCACCTCTCCAGGGGACATATTGAGATCGTCATAAACTATATCCCCGGCAAGACGGAAGAGGTTACCCTGCGCACCAACCAGCCTCTGGCTGAGGCCTATTACCAGTCACTGCTCGCCCTGAACCAGGAACTGGGACGACAGGAGGCCCCGGACTTACGGCTTGTGGCCCAATATCCCGGCATCATCACCGAGACCGAGCCTGAAGAGAATCTTGACGAAACCTGGGCAGAGATTGAGGCCGCCCTGCGCCAGGCCTTGGAGGCCTGCCAGACCATGCGCCGGGCCGAGGGCCGGGCCTTAAAGACTGAACTCATGGAACGACTCAGCGGTTTTGAGGCCATTACCGACAAGATTGAGACGGCAGCCCCACGATTACTGCGCCAGAAAGAAGAGGCCAGCAAGTCCCGCCTCGCCCGCCTTTTAGACGGCGTGGAGATTGATCCCGGCCGCCTGGCTCAGGAAATGGCAATATTGGCCGACAAATCCGACATTACAGAGGAGTTGGTACGCCTTAAAAGCCATATTCAACAGTTCAGGAATTTCTTAGATGACAGCGCCCCCGTGGGCCGCCGCCTTGATTTTCTCATGCAGGAATTTCTGCGGGAAATAAACACCATGGCCTCCAAAATTAATGACAGCACTGTTATCCACCTTACGGTAGAATTAAAGAATGAAACGGAAAAACTGCGGGAACAAATCCAGAATCTTGAGTAAACGGAGTAAATTATGGAACAAAGATTAATCAATGTCGGATTCGGCAACTCAGTGGTGGCCGCCAGGATCATCGCGGTGGTCAATCCCAAATCAGCCCCCATGAAAAAACTGCGGGATGATGCCAAGAACAGTCACAAACTGATTGATGTCAGTGAGGGCCGCCGTACCAGGGCCATTGTTATCACCGACTCCGGCCATGTGGTACTTTCATCCGTACAGCCGGAGACCCTGGTTCAGCGCTTTCAACCCATGAGCGGAGCAGTGCTGGGAGAGAAAACGGGGAAAAAGCCATGAGTACGGGTCGTCTCCTCGTTGTTTCCGCCCCCTCCGGTACCGGCAAGACCAGCATAGTCAAACCGGTTCTCGACCGCCTGACAAATCTGGCCTTTTCCATCTCCCACACCACGAGACAATCACGGCCGGATGAAGAGGACGGCCGCGACTATCATTTCGTCAGTATGGAGGAGTTCGGGATCAAACGCCGGCAAAATGATTTTCTTGAATGGGCCAGGGTGCATGATAATTTTTATGGAACCAGCAGGAAGGCGGTGCAAAAACAGTTAGCCGCCGGAGTTGATGTAATTCTGGATATTGACGTACAGGGCGCCATACAGCTCAAGGCCGCGGCCGATCTGCCGGCCTCATACATCTTCATCGCTCCGCCCTCCATGGCCGAGCTTGAACGCCGCCTCAAAGGCCGGCAGACGGAAAACGCGGCAAGTTTACACACCCGTCTCGCCAACGCCGCCGGAGAGTTGGCCCAGGCCGGGCAATACGACTACCAGATTATTAATGATGACTTAGAGATGGCTATTCAGACCTTTGAGGCGATTGTCATTGCCATCCGGGCCGCCAGCGGCCGGGATATGCGGGGCGAGGCCTTGACATGGCCAATTTAAAACGGAAAAAGAAGCATAAGACTGAGGATATAAATCTGATCTGGGGCATCCATCCGGTCATGGAACTGCTATCTTCAAGCCCGGCTCAGATTCTTGAGCTCCGGCTCCAGAAAACCATGGCACGAGCCGGGGAAATAGTAGAAACAGCCCGTCGTCAGGGAGTTCCATACCGCCTGATAGAGAACTTAAACGAACTATCACCCGCCGTTAAGCATCAGGGGGTAATGGCCCGCATCCGGCCATTTACCGTCATGGGTCTAAACGAACTTATCAAAATTATCCGCCGGCACCAGGCAGATCAGCCCCTGATTGTAGCCCTTGACTCCATCCAGGATCCCCATAATTTCGGGGCCATTATACGCTCAGCCGCGGCGGCCGGAGCTCAGGGGATTATCTTCGCCAAAGACCGGGCCGCACCGCTCTCCGGCACCGTGGCCAAGGTTTCAGTTGGAGCAGTGAGCCGCGTAAACCTCTGCCAGGTAAACAATATCAGCAAGGCCCTGAAGGCCCTGCAAGATGAAGGATTCTGGGTATTTGGAGCCGCCGGTGACGGCGGACAAAGTCTCTATGAGGCCGATTTTAACGGGCCGGTCTGCATAGTAATCGGCAGTGAAGACAAGGGCATCAGGCCCCTGGTAAAGGAGCAGTGCGACTTTTTGATCAGGATTCCCATGGCCGGCGGCATGGAGTCATTAAATGCCTCGGCCGCCGCCGCCGTTATCATGTTTGAAATTGCCCGCCACCGCTTGTCCGGCTGAAATGCATGTATGAGTTTTAAAAGGGTCACGGATTGTAAGGGGGGTCAAGTCTCCATTTTTGACACAACATAGAAACTCTGTCAAGGCGCGCAAAGGGGGGACGCCTATAACTTCATGCGTTTTTTATTAGCTACTAAAAAATTATTTTGGCAACAAAGCATAATATCATAGACGTCCCCCTTACTACCCAAGCCTGGCAACCATGACGATAGCCTCGTACAGGGGTGGCGGTTCAGGGGCGGGAGTGGGGCGACGCGCTGCGTGGGCGGTAAGCGCCTTCCATTCGGTTTCTTCAAAGAACACCGAACAGGGGACATCGGGGGTCTGG
>JAJRZN010000138.1 GCA_024275235.1 Deltaproteobacteria bacterium | reverse complement strand
GGGACGGGCGTTAATGGCGGCCGAAGTGAAGACGATATGACGCTCAGGAGTACCCCTGGCAATAATCCGGCCGCGGATGATGAGCTCCGCCTCCGGGAAATAGGGCGATTCGATCCCGAACATATTGGCCGGTGATTTTTCATCAATCCGTTTAAATTTGATTACTGTACCGGGTTTAATGGTGAGAGTTACCCCCCGCGGCACATATATATCGCCATTGACAAGTACTATACCCGACCAGGTGGTATTCTGTTTCAGGGTCTGCCTGTTAAAGGTGGTGGTCTTCTGATTCCCGGCGCAGGCGGCCAGCAGGAGCATAAGGCTGAGGGTAACAGCGGATAGCTTGTTCATAGGTTTTCTGTAATGTTACGAGTTGAGGGTAATTTACAACCCTCAGTGAATAGTTACAAATTTTCTTTATCAAATTCCCATTGGGCGGGATTTTCAACGATATATTACCGCATAAGGCTCAATTCACCTTCGTTACGAATGATGGCGTCGTAAAAATTCCTTTGCCATAATTTTGTACCGGGGCTGTTGCGGATTATGTTTATCTGTTTGGTGGCAGCGGATTTAAAGCCTCGGATGATGGCTCCAATAGTCTGAGATGGTGATCTGAAATTCGTTGCCGGAACGGATGGCGATTCACCTCTCGCGGCTCCTGGAATCAGCACAATCCCATGAATATGATTCGGCATAACCACAAAGACATCCAGTTTTACGTTTGAGCGCAACAGGGGTGTTTTAGACCATTCTCGATGAATCGTCAATCCTATGTCATTTAAGACCATGTTACCATCTACATTTGTCCCAAACAAACAGACGCGATTATAGGTGCAAATGGTAATAAAATACCCCCCGACCTGGGCATAATCGTATGTCGGCAAGCGAATTGAACGACGTTTTTTCGACATTTGCCGATTATAAGACATTTTGATTATCCCGTTAGATATCCAATTTATTTAAAAAGGGCGTATTGCAATACGCCCAGGGGCACAAACCGCCCCTAATCCAGCCCCAGCTGATATTCCGGGGCAATACCATACCCCCGCCTCCGGTTCAACAAACCAACGGCAATGAGCAGGGCGATACCCAGCAGAACCGCAATCTGAGCGGCGGGCGGAGTGCCGGCCTGGGTACCGCCCAAACCCCAGTTCTGTACCAGGGCAGCCCCCACCAGCATCCCCATGGTGGTAACCCCGGCGTCGGTATCTCCCTGACCAGCGGCAACCATCTGACGCAGGGGGCAGCCGCGCACCAGCACCGCGCCCAGGCCGACCATGAACATGCCCAGAAATCCCCAGCCAAAACTCTCATTGGAACTGGGTTGGCCGTGAAGGGCCAGATTAAACTGGCCGGTCAACATACTGCTCACCGTGGCGAACATAAAAAACGACCCCAGACTGACGAGCAGCCCGGTGGAACGGGGGCAGTTCATAATCTCCCGCGGCCCCCAGAGAAACAAGCGCGCGATACCGCCGGTGATACAGAACTGGGTATGCTGAGCCCAGGCCCCAAGAATCAAACCAAAAGCCAGCGACATCCAGAAAGGAGCATGCAGGGCGGCGGAGCCCTTGACACTCATGGCGATAAAATCCGGCTTAAAAACGGCCAGTAATAAAAGAATAAAGAAAAATAACGGGGTGACATAACCGCTGGCCCTGGTAGTCAAGGCTGATTTGCCAAGCTGAAAACCATTTTCAACAAACTCCAGACCGACATAGATACCGGCCACCAGGCCGACAGCTCCGGCAATGGCACCAATATCACCAGCGGCGAGGCGCAAAACCATCTTCACCGGGCAACCGATAAAGACCGAACAACCGATAATAAGCAGAATTCCCACCAGAAAACGCAGCAAGGGAGAACTACCGCCGGTGGGTACAAACTCCCGCCGCCACAATGACCAGGCAAAGGCCCCGAGAACCAGCCCCAGAAGCTCCGGCCGCATATACTGCATACGGATATTATGTTGCAGCCCCATGGCTCCGGCGATATTCTCCAGAAAGCAGGAGATACAGAGCCCGGTATTGGGGGGATTACCATAAAAAGACAGGAGCATGGCCCCAATCCCGATAACAGCCCCCATGACAATATAATCCCGATTTTTCAGCAGTCCCTTCATCAACTCATCCTCACCCTGCTAACCGCAGCCTCCGGCAATCTTGCGCAGCATATAATATAAAACCTTCTTGTCCCCGGCCGCCCCCGCCTTACCCGCCTTCACCTCTTTTTCGATAAGGGCCTGGGCCTCAGCCACCGTATTTTTAATCTGTTCACCCCGGAACAGAGGAGTATTTTTGTCTAAAAAATCGGGGTTTAAATCCACCGCCTGCCGATACTGACGCATGGCGGCAATGGGCCGCTGCAGGTGCAGCATGACCTCACCCTTAAGTATATAGACCTCGCCTTCATAGGGATAATCCTTTTGCAAAAGGTCGGTCAATTTCAGGGCCCGGCGGGGATTATCAGCAGCCAGCAGGTTCTTAATGGTTTTGATTTTTCTGGTTAGATCAGGGTTCCGCGCCACCCGCGCCAAAGCCCGGCGGCCGCCCGGCACCCTCCTGGGAGCGCTGCCCTGATAAGAGAAAATCAGCCCCAGAGCCCAGGTCAATAACACGATTAGAGCAACAGCGGATATTTTGTCTAAACGATCCATAAATGTTTTTTAAGCTGCGTTCTCACTTCTGTCCTGCCCCCAGGCGCAAGTCAAAATTGTGTCGGTCAGCCTTCAGAGTCAGTTCATCTTTTAAACGATAATCAGCTTTCGGCGGGAAGCCGGTAGCAGCCCCGATATAGAAATGGCCTGGGGGCAGAAAGAGGGAATAGCGGCCGCTTTTATCCGTCCAGGCCGACAGATAACGGGGAATCAGCTTAAATTTACGGCCCGGATCAGCAAGGGCATAGGCCAGAGCGGCGGGTTTACCATCCGGCCCCATAATCCGGCCGCTGACCTCCAGCAGATTCTTATTTCGTTTACGGGCCTTAAGGGCCGCGTCTTTCAAGGCCATAACCGTAAAATTATAGACCATATCCTCATCGGGCCCGGCATCAATCTCCACCGCCCCGGCGGAGTGTTTATCGTGCAGACCCAGAGGGCCGAACTTACGGCCGTCCTTACGCAATACCGCCACCGCCCAATAATGGCCCTGGGGCAGAGCCAGGCTGTATTTACCATCATCAGTGGTGCGGTTGGACATAAAATCTGCCGGTTTCTTGACATTGGGCCCGAGATAGACCGCCACATCGGCTCCGGCGGCCGGTCTGCCGCTCACATCCGTTACCATACCGCTCATAACATAGGTGGGCACCGCCCCGGCCGGAGTCGTAAAGAGCAGAATAAAGAATATGATAATCAATGTCTTAGTCATAAAAAAACCGGCCCGCTGTCATCTACTTAATCTGTTTTCTGTTTTTCAAGTTCGACTGGGTTATAGATAACCCGCCCCAGTTCCGGATCCCGGCGGCCGTCAAAAAATTTATCCGGTTTGATCTTACCCTGCCACCAGTTGTAACGGGCATCCACGTCTTCAGCGTCAAAATCACCAACCCTGATGTCATACCGCTGGTTATCAATAAAATTATTGTGATGAATCTTTATGCCGCTCCCCTTTCTGCGGATAAAAATGGCCATCTCATTATTTTTAAAGGTATTATTATGAATATCCGCCATCATAATCAAGGCCCGGAGGCCAATATGATTACCCTCAAAGAGGGAGTTTTTAATCTCCACCGGCCCGCTGCGAAAGCGAAAACCGCCATAGGAATTTAAAAATCGGCAATGATTCATAATCAGATTGGTAAAATGGCAATGAATGTCCCAGGCGGCGTATTCAAAATCACAAAAATTAAAATAACTGCCCATGGCCCGGTCAAGCATGATCTCACCCCAGCTGTTCGGGGCCTTGCGGCCCGCGGATGTAAAGCGAATCCGGTCATCGGGCCGCCCCTGCCCCCTTATCTGGCCGTAAACCTCCATACCGATTCCTTTGGACAGCCGCACTGTGGTACCGGGGGCAATACTTAAGACGGCACCCCGCGGCACGGTCACCTCCTTAGTGAGACGAATCAGACCGTACCAGGAAAGATCAAGCGGCACCTGGGCCAAAGGCCAGACAAAAACAAAAGGCTCACGAGCCGCCGGTTTATAGCTCACCAGCCCCAGGGCGGGATTATCGTGTTTATCAAAAACGGCCTTGGCCATATCAGCACCGCCCCACCAGTTATCCACCGCCCGCACGTCACCACTGCCGCTAAGACCAATGGCATATACCCCGTTGGCCGCGATATTATTACCCTTGATTGCCCCGCTGAAGGAACGGACAGCAATACCCCTCTCACCGTTACCGGCCACGAGATTACCGCTGATCTCACCCCTGGTATCACGAAGACTGATCCCATTCAGACCGTTATTCAGAACAGCGTTACCACTCACCGTCAGACTGTCGGTATTCCGTAACAACAGACCGTTTTCCAGGTTGGCAGCCAGCAGATTATGACTGAATCGTCCAAAAACAGCATTGGCCACCCGCAGTCCGAAACGGTTGCCGGCCATGACATTGCGCTCGATTACCGCCTCACCCTCCCGTATCCGGAGACCGTCCCATTGGTTATTGGCAATTATATTATCATGAGCGGTGAGATTCTGGCGGAAAAAGTTAACCCCGTTTATGTTGGCGAACACCTCGTTATTATTAAAATAAACCTCTGAATCACGGGCCTGAACGGCACTCTTGTTATGATAGAACTGGCAATCCCTGATTTCCACCAGAGATTCCTGAAACTGCAGACCACGATAATTATGCTGGATTATGGTATTGGTCACCGCCACATTGGCGAAATGAAAATGCAGACCCCGGTAGGCATCCTCAATCTGGCAGAATTCAATGAGGTTCCGGCTGCGGTCGCTGCCGAGAATATTGATGGCGTCCCAGTCACCCCGGCCCCTTTTCTTCTCCGCCGAACGAAAAATAATGGGAGCTTGCGGCGTACCCTTGGCAATAAATTCACCCTGGGCCAGGATACCGTTCTCACCGATTCCGTCACCGTTGGTATCCCGTTTGGTAAACTCCACCACGGTACCGGGCATAATAATGAGCCGGGCCCTGGGCGCTATCCGCACCTGGCCCGTAATCCTTACCCTGTCCCGCCATATGGTGGTACCTTGTATGGTCTCATTTTTATAGACCCGGCGCAGGGGTAAATCAGTGGCCGGTTTATAAACTCTGGGGGTGATCCTGATCGCGGGGGCGGCAAAACGCCATTCATTCTGCCGTAGATTATGACTGATCTTTGTTTGAGAGCGTTTGACCTGAGCCTTATTAAATATAGAAAGGCCATAGTCATTGTCAGTTATCACCGCCCTGGTCAGCTCTAAACTTGCCTGACCACCGGAAGCAATAAGGGCGTAAATATTATTTCTCATACTGAGATCAACGGCCTTAACCCTGCCCCGCAGAATATAAATGCCGTTCTGCGCCCCGTTCAACCGGCAAAACCGCAGATCAACCGTCCCGCTATCGACAATTATGCCCGACCAGCGCTCACCGCCCGGCGGGCCGCCCTGGGCAAAAACAACGGGCGCCGCCTTTGTCCCTTCCGCCCGCAGGGTGCCGCGCACCAGAATTTCGGTGCGATGGGACAGAAACTCAGGCTTAATCTTGGTATCTTCCGCCGCCCAGGCCCGAATCCTGGTGCCGGGTAAAATAGTCAGGACAAGCCCGGCCGGAACCAGGACATCCTCCTTGAGCTCCACCACCCCCTGCCAGACCTCATTGGTGGTGAGTACCCGGCCCGCGGCGCCATGAGCGCTGAGCATCCCCATAGAGAAGAGGAACAGCGCCAGCAGCCCCGCCCGGAAACCCGGCCTATTTTTTACTCTTGCCGCCACTTTGACGCATCTTGCGGGCCCGGGCCTGCTTCTCAAACCTGCTGCGGGTCGCCGCAGGATCAGGAATCTTAAACATATTAATATTAATGCCGGAAATAACCTCGCCATCTTTACCCCGCACGGCAAGAGCCGTGCCCGTACCACCACGCACTCCAACCCCGGCCCTGACACCGCCGGTTTTTAAATTTGCTTTCAAGGGCGAGCCCTTGCCATAGGTGCCCACCAGTGAACCAGCCCGCGGTCGGCCGCCAACCAGAGATTTACGAACCATAAGATAATAAGTTCCCGACGGCACCTTAATAACAAATTTACCATCCTTGCCGCTGGGCGGGGCGATATACCGGGGCCGTGGGGCATTTAGTTTATCCATTAAAAGAATCAGCGCCCCGGCCACGGGTTTACCATCCGGCCCCAATATCTGACCTTTAATGGTCATAAATTTACTAAACTCCTTAAAGGCCCCCGGTTTTAAGCCCTCAACCCGTCCCGCCTCAGTCACCGTCCTGGACTTTACCTCCATGGCCCGCAACCGGCCCTTGTTATTTTTGATAAAATAAAACTTTTCGCCTTTGCGGGGCGGCCCCGGCGCCTGACCGCGCGCCCGGATCAAGGCCCCCATATAATACCAGCCGGGAAGCAGTTTAACCGAAAATTTACCCTTGCCATCCGCCCTGGTCACCATATCAGGCACCCGCCGGGTACTGCCGGCCACCGGTGGCGGGCCGCCTTTTTTATTAAAAAAAGCGACAATGGCATTGGGTAAGACCTTACCATTTACATAGAGATGCCCTTCCAAGGTTCCCATTCCGGCCTTCATAAACCCCGGAGTAGCGGCCTGGGTCTGAGCGGAAAAGAGTAAAACACCTGCCACCAGAAACATTATAATCTTCTTCATCTGCCACCTCGTTGGATTAGATAATAGTAAATATTCGGGCAGCACCTCATCTTCGCCCATTCTGGCCGGTTCGAGCAGCATTAGTGCGATTCACCGGCCATATTGAAAAACAATATTATATCGTATATCCTCTCAGCCTATATGTCAAAATCAATTGTGATGGATTCATAAAAAGTCCGCCAAAAGTAACAACTATAAGCTACAATCAATCAAGCGGAATATCCAGCTCAGGGCCTTTTCTTGACAAGCCGGTAAATTAATTTTATGTAATAGAGGCAATTAAACTGCCGCAACTATTTAGAGTTGCCGCCAACTATAAAACATACCACAACAAGATAATGCCGGAAAACAAACTTCCTCCTTTTATTACGGATCTGCTCCAGCCAACTGGCTACCCCCACGCGGCGGCCGATATAAAACTAATTCAGACCCATATTTCTTACGTTCTCCTGGCCGGAGACTTTGTTTATAAGATTAAAAAACCGGTAGATTTTGGCTTTTTAGATTTCACCACCTTAGATAAACGCCGTCATTTCTGCGCCGAAGAGCTGCGTCTTAACCGCCGTTTATGCCCGGATCTCTATCTCCAGACGATGACCATTAATGAAGAGAATGGCCGCTTTAATCTTAAGGGCCGGGGCCGGGTTATTGAACACTGCCTGCAGATGCGCCGCATGCCTGAAGATAAAATGATGAACCGGATCATTGAGGCCGGGGCCTTATCCAAGTCCATGCTGGATAATATTGTCGAGCTCCTGAGCGATTTTTATCAGCGGGCCGAAGGCGGAGAAAAAATCAATGAATTCGGTTCCGCCCAGGCCGTGGCGGTTAACGTCCTGGAGAATTTTGAGCAGACCGCGAACTTCATCGGCTGCCCGTCTTTGAGTCAGTCACAGTTTAACACCATAACCACCTACGCCCGGGATTTTTTAGCCCGTAAAGATAAATTCCAGCAACGTGTTAGTGCCGGCAAGATACGTGACTGCCACGGCGACCTTTACTCCGCCAATATCTGCCTGGCCGACCAAACCTATATCTATGACTGCATTGAATTTAACGAAAGATTCCGCTATTGCGATGTGGCCAGCGATGTGGCATTTCTATGTATGGATCTGGATTTCCACGGCTTAAACAGCCTGGCGGATTATTTCATCCGAACCTTCATTACTAAATCACATGACCCCGAACTTCAGGAGATGCTTAATTTTTATAAATGTTACCGGGCCTATGTCCGCGGCAAGATAGGCCTGTTTACCGCCAATGCCCCGGAGGTAGACGCCGTCACGAAAGATAAAAGTTTCCAGCAGGCCGGTAAATATTTTCAACTTGCCGAGCGTTATGCCGAGACCAGCTGAATTATTCGTCTTTATGGGGCTTATCGCCAGCGGCAAAAGCACCCTCGCTGCGGCCTGGGCCCGGCAGATCGGGGCCAGGTATTTCAACTCGGATCGTGAGCGTAAGGCCCTGGCCGGTCTCAGCCCCACCACGCCCCGCGCGGAGTCATTTCAGGCCGGAATTTACGGGCCGGAATTTACGCGGCTTACCTATGAACGCCTGTATTTAATGGCAAAAACAGAGCTTGAAGCAAAGCGGGATGTGGTGTTGGACGGCTCCTACACCGCGGAGAAGGAGCGCCAGCGGCTGCGAAACCTGGCGGCCGCCCATGGAATTACAATCAAATTCATTCTCTGCCGCTGTCCTGACAATATTGTCAGAGAACGTCTCAAACTTCGGGCCCAGGATCCAGAGGCGGTATCAGACGGCCGCTGGGAGATTTATCTACGCCAGAAAGAACGTTTCAGCCAGCCCGCGGAGTTGGAGGCCCACGAATTAATTACCCTGAACACCGATGCCCCCGTGGACACCTTATTACAAAAAATTGCGGCTGCCATCAAAGAGCAGAGCCGATAAAACCTGTCAAACGACTGGAGTTACCATGTATAAGAAAATGTATTTATTACGCTTTACCAAAGATAATATCGACCAGCCCCTGATCTGCGATCTGGTCAAGAAGTACAACCTGGATTTCAATATCCTGCGGGCCGATATATTCATGCAGCAAGACGGGGTAATGATACTGGAACTTTCCGGCCCCAGGAAAAATGTCCAGGCCGGGCTGAAATATCTGAAAAAGTATGAGGTCAAGGTGGAAACCATGGCCACGGTAATAAAGCGTGACGACGAAAAATGCTTCCAATGCGGGGCCTGCACCGGCCGCTGCTCCACCGGCGCCCTGTCAATCAAGCGCCCGGAGATGGCGGTAATCTTTGATCCGGAAAAATGCACGGGCTGCGGCCTCTGCGTCCCGGTCTGCCCGGTACAGGCCATGCATATTTCTTTAGATAAGAGCGTCAGACTCGACTATCAAAGAATAAAATACAATGAACCGGCCAAAGAAGAAGTAACAGTTACAGAGATCAACTAACCAGCCCGTTCTCCTTCACCCAGACTGGCAAGTTCTCGCGCAGGCGGCGGAAACGAGGATCATCATCAATATCATTGCTCATTTTGCGGTTGGCAATCAGAATACCGCCAGGTTGCAGTTGATCCTCAATAAAACGTTCAAAACGACGCTGGGTATTGCCCTCGTGAAAGGGGCGGAAATAATAGATCACCTTGAATTGCCCGTAATCCTCATATTCCCAGATATCCGCCGAAATTACCCGCCTGGAGTCGACAAGTTTGGCCGCCACCTTGTAGGGGAATGGATCTTTTTCAATTCCCCAGACCTCAAAATCCATCTGCTCGGCAAAGAGCAGAATATTACCGATACCACAGCCAATATCGAGGAAACGGGCGGGTTCCGCCCCCGCGCTCAAGGGACGCAGGTAGTCTTGGGCTAATTTTACCTGAGCGTAAACCTGGCGCGGATCCATGGGCACAAAGGGATATTCACTTTGGGCATCGTTCTGGCTCAACCGTTGGGAATCTCTGGTAAAATAGCCGATAAAACGGCTGATAACCCCAAAGAGAACATCCCGCTCGCGCTCAAGATCAAGTTCGTTCATATCATTATTGCCATCAATCATAGATGAAGAATCTAAATAATTTGCCCTCTTTTGACAAGACAATTCAACCATCCTGGCTGATAGAATTTACCCGGCGGCTTATTCTTCTTAACCAGCCCTTTATACAAAACTTCAAGGCCTGGCATTTTCAGCCCGGTATGCGTTTTCAGGAAAATGACCAATGGTGGCGACCCGGCTCTTCGCGCCCCGCTCCCCATGAGGGGGTAGATTTCTGCTGCTTTATTGATAAAGCTGGCGGGCTTGTCTATCTTCAGCCTGAATGCGGAATACCGGCCCTCTTCAAAGGCCGGGTGGCGGCCCTGTTTGACGATTTTCTTGGCCGCTCATTATATATTATCCATAACAACAACGGCCGCCAACAGTCCGGGGTAATCTACGCCCATATTCAGCCGACACCTGAAATCACGGTGGGACGAATGATAAAGGCCGGAGAGGTGGTGGGGGTGACAGCAGCCCAGAGGCAGCCGGGGCCGTTAAGGCCTCATCTCCACCTCACCATGTGCCGCGCCGCGGTGAATGTTCCGCCGCCAACGAACTGGCAGACAATTCACCGCCTGCCCATTGAGTTAATCAATCCCCTCTCCCGCCAAGAAGACCGCAGACATAAAAAAATGCCCTGAACCAAAAGGCCCAGAGCATTATCCTCAAAGTCACTTAAAAGCACTCCGGATGTTAAAATAGATCGGGAACTAAGAAAAATCCTGACAACTAAGCAGCATCCTTATCAATTGAGGTATAATCCGGATCAACTTATCCGGCATGTTTTGATTTTTCAGATGTTATATTTATTACAGGGCTACAACATTCTCGGCTGCAGGGCCCTTATTACCTTCAACAACATCAAACTGTACACGAGCCCCCTCTTCAAGAGAACGATATCCTTCGGATTTGATTGCTGAATAATGTACAAAAACATCGGATCCATTGTCCTGCTCAATGAAACCAAACCCCTTAGACGCGTTAAACCATTTCACAGTTCCTTCAGCCATCTTAAACTTACTCCTTCTAAAACCAGGGGCTTCTATAAAGACCCATTTAATAAAATTACCGTTTGTCATTAAACAACCGGCCGGACGGCAACCAGTAAAGTACCTGATTACTACTCCAAAAGTCAACGGTACCATACACTTACAAAAAAGCAAGCCCTTTTATTAAAAAAATTTCCGGCTTAAAATGAAGTGTGACTATTCCTGCCAATCCGGCCGCAGATGCAGTTCAGTAAGCTGTTTTCTCGCCACGGCAGAGGGAGCCTCAGTCAAAGGACAAGTCGCCTTCTGGGTCTTGGGGAAGGCGATGACGTCACGAATTGATTCGCTGCCGGTCAAAATCATCATCAGCCGGTCAAGCCCAAAGGCGATACCGCCATGGGGCGGAGCCCCCATCTCCAGGGCTCGCAGCAGAAAATTGAATTTATCCGCCGCCTCCTCCGGGGTTATGCCCAGGGCAGTGAAGGCACGATTCTGAATTTCCTTCTGATGAATACGGATACTGCCGCCGCCAATCTCAGTGCCATTCAAGACAATATCATAGGCCCGGCTTCGCACCCGCCCAGGTTCAGTTTCCAGGAATTCCAGATCCTCCTCGTTGGGAGCGGTGAAGGGATGATGAACCGCTGTATAGCGTTTTTCATCATCATTATACTCTAAAAGCGGGAAATCGGTGACCCAGAGAAGATCAAAGGCCTTGTCATCAATTAAATCCAGCATCCGCCCCAGTTTCAGACGCAGTTCAGAGAGGGCGTGATGAACCACCGAGGGGCTGTCGGCCACAAAAAACAGAATATCACCGGGCGCGGCCTGGAGAGCTGCCGCCATGGCCGACCTCTCCTTGTCTGTAAAAAATTTGGCGATGGGTGACTGCCAGGAACCATCCTCCTTGATCTTAACCCAGGCCAGCCCCCTGGCCCCGAACTGAGCGGCATACTCGGTCAGATTGTCGATATTTTTCCGTGAAAGAGCGGCGGCGCAGCCCCTGGCATTTATACTCTTTACCAGTCCGCCCTTTTTAACCACCGAGGCAAAGACCTTAAAGCCGCAGTCCCGCACGGTCTCTGTGAGGTTGACCAGCTCCAGACCGAAGCGGGTATCGGGTTTGTCAGTACCAAAACGTTCCATGGCCTCGGCATAGGTCATCCGCGGCAGGGGTGTGCTGATCTCCAGGCCGATGGTAGCCTTAAACAGCATCCGCATCAGGCCCTCGGCAATAGTATAAATATCCTCCTCGTCAACAAAGGAGAGTTCCATATCAATCTGGGTAAATTCCGGCTGACGGTCAGCCCGCAGATCTTCATCCCGAAAGCATTTAACCACCTGGTAATAACGGTCAACCCCGGAGACCATCAAAAGTTGTTTAAAGAGTTGCGGTGACTGCGGCAGAGCGTAAAACTTTCCCGGATTAACCCGGCTGGAGACAAGATAATCCCTGGCTCCTTCCGGAGTAGAGCGAGTCAGCACCGGGGTCTCGACCTCAAGAAAATTATTATCGTTCAGATAATTGCGCACGGCATGAGCCGCCTTATGACGCATAATCAAATTATTAATCATCCCCGGCCGCCGCAGATCAAGGTAGCGGTATTTAAGGCGCAGATTTTCAGAGACCTCTTTTTCCTCATCCAAGGGAAAGGGCGGGGTCGGGGAGGTATTTAAAATCCGCAGCTCATCCACCATTACCTCAATGGCACCGGTGGCCAGCTTGTCATTGGTCATCCCATGGGGACGAAGACAAACCTTACCGCGCACGGCCAGCACCCATTCACTGCGCAGATCATGGGCCTTGGCGTGAACGGCGGCGCTGTGCTCGGGATTAAATACCACCTGGGTAAGGCCGTGAAGATCACGCAGATCAACAAATATTACCCCGCCATGATCCCGCCGCCGCAGCACCCAGCCCATGAGAATTACCTCTTCACCAACATTAGCGGCCCGCAGATCGTTACAATAATGACTTCTCTTCATTCCCCCCATGGATTCCATCGGGTGTCTCCTATAAAAAATATTTAAGATATAATGTCACTTTTAGGCATCACGCTGAATAGTTACGATATAATTTCAGCAGCCATGGTTTTACTCCAGGCCGTGAGATCTGCAGATAATTCAATTTCCCGCTGTTCATGGCTCTCCATATCACGGAGCATTGCCCGGCCGGAGCTTAATTCATCATCGCCCATAATAAGCGTAAAACGGCTGCCGTAACGCGCCGCCTGCTTCATCTGGCTCTTCAGGCTGCGGCCGGTATAATCCATCACCACCCGCAAACCTTGCAGACGCAGGGCATGCAGCATGGCAAAAGCCCGGCGGCCGGCCGCCGGCCCCAGGGCGGCAAGGAATATATCTATAGTATCCCTATGCGGTTCAACTCCACCGGCGGTTAAAAGCAGAACGAGGCGCTCCATCCCCAGGGCAAAGCCAATACCGGGCAGAGCCGGGCCGCCCAACTGGGAAATTAGACCATCGTAGCGTCCGCCCGCCCCAACCGCACTTTGGGCTCCAAGATCATGGGTAAGCAGTTCAAAAGTAGTGCGGGTATAATAATCAAGCCCCCGCACCATAAAAGAATTAACCTTGTAATCAATGTTCAAATCCCGCAGACAATCCTCAACGACCTGAAAATGAGCCGCACAGTCCGGGCACAGGTAATCGAGAATGACAGGCGCGTTAACATAATGGGCCTGGCATTTCGCGTTTTTACAATCCAGAACCCGCAGAGGATTTTTTTCCTGCCGCCGTTCACAATCGGGGCATAATTCCCCCTTGCTCCCAGCCAGAAATTCCAGCAGGGCCTTATTAAAGAGGGGCCGGCACTCCGGGCAGCCCAGGGAATTAATCTCCAGGCTGACCTTTAACCCCAGATCGACAAGCAGCATCCAGGCCATGGCCATGATCTCGGCATCCAGTTCCGGACGGTCAACACCCAGGGCCTCGACGCTCATCTGATGAAACTGACGCAGACGCCCCTTCTGGGGCCGCTCATGGCGAAACATGGGGCCCATGGTGTAGAGTTTCTGCAACGGCCGTTCACTGTGCAGGTTATGCTCAACAAATGAACGCAGCACCGAGGCCGTCCCCTCCGGCCGCATGGTGAGTGATTCGCCGTTGCGATCCGCGAAGGAATACATCTCCTTTTCGACAATATCAGTGGTTTCGCCGATGGAACGGGCAAACAGAGCGGTCTTTTCCAAAATAGGAACTTTTATCTCGCGATAGCCGAAGCGCTGAAAAATATCCCTGGCCCGGCCTTCAATATGTTGCCAGAGGACCGCTTCCTGGGGTAATATATCTTTAAATCCCTTTAGGGCCTTAATGTGCATGTTTGTCTCCCAGTAACTACGGTTACGAGTTGAGGGTAATTTTCAGCCCTCGCTGAATAGTTATGTTATTTCTCCCGTTACACTCCACCTATCCATGCCGCAGGGCAGGACAAAAATAAAGTAATCTATCGTAAAGAACCCGAAAAGTCAAGCGGCCGGGGGGACGGCTGGAGGATATTTTATTGGCAGAATTAACCGTAAACAGGCCGTTAGAGCCGATATGGAAACAACTTCAGGAGGGCGGCGGCATAAACGGCCGTCAAGTCCTGATTTACAAGTGCTTAAACTCCACAAACACCACCGCGCTGAACCTGGCCGCCGCCGGAGCGCCAACGGGGATGGTGGTAGCGGCTGACAGTCAAAGCGCCGGTCGTGGTCGTCTCGGGCGAAAATGGCAGTCACCGCCAGGCCTGGGGCTCTATTTTTCCATCATTACCCGCCCCCGTCTCGACCTGAAGGACTTGACAAAAATCACCCTGGCCGCTGGTCTCGCCCTGCGAACGGCAATTTTGGCCGCCTCTGCTTTGGAGACCGAACTCAAATGGCCCAACGACATTCTATGGCAGGGTAAAAAAATGGCGGGTATTCTCACCGAGTGCGGAGCGCAATCAACAAAAGGACGGGCCGCGATCATCGGCATCGGCTTAAATATCAACAGCGAACCGGATGATTTTCCAATGGAGACAGGCCGGCGAATGGTATCCATGCGGACAGCGGCAAACCGCTTTTATGACCGAGGCCTGATGCTTACCGCCGTTGTCGAAGCTATGGAACGGGAAGTAAAACGCTTAGAGAATGGGGATTTCGCCGCAATACTAAGGGATTGGCGACGTTGGGACGCCAGCCGCGGAAAACGACTCACCTGGCTCAGAGCAGACGGGATGCCGGTGTGTGGTATATCCCTGGGGCCGGATGAGAATGGGGTGTTGAGAATAAAAGACACCGCCGGCCTCATTCACCAGGTTATTTCCGGAGATTTACGATTGATGGATAAAGAAAAGAGGCATTAAGAGGGGCTGTGAGGCAAAAACCAACCGGGAAGACCGATTCTTAAAAGATCAAATGACAACGATCTCTTTCGGCCCGATATTTATCGGCGCGTTTCCTATCCTCGGTAAGATAATAAATAAAAAAAGCAATCAGGGGCCCGATAATGACGAAGAGAATAAAATCCCAAAACATAGCGCACCTCCTTTTTTATAATAATACTTCGTTGAACAAAAGATGGCAAACTTTTTTTGGCGCAATATGCCATATGTAGTATTGTCATAGAGTTAGAGATACATTATATTGTAGAGGAACTGCTCATCATCCAAAACCACAAAAAACAGGATCAACACAATGTCAACACCGGAAATTATAATTGTCCTTGCCACCCGCAACCAGGGCAAGGTAAGAGAATTTCAGCAGATACTGAAACCCTACAATATTGATCTGAAATCACTCAATGACTTCGGCCCCATCCCCGAGGCCGCCGAAGATGGCGCCACCTTCGACGACAACGCTTATCAAAAGGCCCTGCTCACCGCCAAGGCCCTGGGCCTGCCGACCATTGCCGATGATTCCGGCCTGGTGGTCAAGGCCCTGAACGGCAGACCGGGGGTTCACTCGGCCCGTTACGCCGGTGAGAAGGCCGACGATGCCGACAATATCGCCAAATTATTACGAGAGATGGAGGGGGTTGATGAACGACAGGCCGCCTTTGAATGTGTAATCTCCATAGCCGTGCCCAGCGGCCCGGCCCTGACTTATGAGGGAAGATGTGAGGGCGAGATCAGCTTGGAAATCAAGGGCACGGGCGGCTTCGGCTATGATCCGGTCTTCTACTATCCGCCCCTGAAGCGTACCTTTGCCCAATGCTCGGCCGCGGAGAAAAATGAGGTCAGCCATCGGGGTAAAGCCCTGAATGAATTAGGCCGGGAATTTGACAAGGTGCTGACCTGGCTTAAGTCACGTCTAGCCGAAGCCAGGCCGCCCAAGCCCGACCACAAACAGTTTATGGCCAATGACTGGTCGCAATAAAAACGCCCCGCGTATTTATTTATGCCCCGTGTGACAGCCGCATTCATCGCCATCACCAGCCATGGGCAGGGTCTGGCAGTTACTGCCGCAGCCGCAGGACTGTACCTCCTGCCCTGACCACTTGGCAATCAACCGCTTCACCACCTGCGTCAGAGGCTTTATCGACAAGCCAAGCAGGATAACAGCCCCGGTCAGCTGCAACCAGGGTGGAATAACCTCAGCCGCCCGACCTGCCACCGCCATGACATCAATATGTAAATAGGCATATATCCTGTTCACCATTAGACCGCAAAGGACGCTGACGACCGATATAGATGCCAGATAGACAGCAACAGCCCGCTTGCCCAGCAGACCGACAAGTACCGAGATGGAGGCAATATTAGTAGCCGGCCCCACCAGAAGAAAAACCAGGGCGGCTCCCGGGCTGACTCCTTTAAGGATCATAGCAGCGGCAATGGGGGTTGAGGCCGTGGCACAGATATACAGGGGAATACCAAAGAGCAGCATTAGCAGCATGGAGCTCAGACCACCACCGAGATAACCGGTAAAAAACGAATCCGGCACCAGAGCGCTTATCACCCCGGCCAGTAGTAATCCCGCAAAAAACCAAAGCATCATATCGGCCCACAAGTCGGTGAGCGCGTAAAGACAGCCGGCCTTGAATTTCTCAAACATGGTGTGATGAGCGCGGTGGGACTCTGCGTCGCAGTCACTGCCATCACAACAATTATCCACCGGGCAGGATTGCAGCCAGTTGACAGGCCGCTCTGTTCCGGGTGGATTAAACAGGTTTTCAAATATCCCGGCGGTCATGGCCGACAAAAAAGCGGCAACGGGCCGGGCGACAGTCATAATGGGATCAAGAAGCGCCCAACTTATGCTGATCGAATCCACTCCAGACTCCGGAGTACTAATTAAAAAGGCCACTGTCGCCCCGTTATTGGCGCCCTCTTTTTTCAACGAGACAGCAGCCGGCAAGACGCCGCAGGAGCAAAGCGGCAGAGGAACTCCAAGCAAGGCGGCCTTAATTACCGGCATAAAACGGCCCCGCCCCAGATGATTGGCAATGGCGGCCGGCGACAAAAACATCTTCAGCAGACCACCGATGACTAAACCCAGCAAAATATAAACAGAGGATTCCAGCAGCAACTGCCATGAGGCCTCAAGAATTTTCAATATTATCATAAGTTCCACTCCCTCCTCGTAAGCGCTCAACAAACCACACTTTTAACTTTGTAACATCTCAAGATAAGCGCTCCTTTTTATTCCCGCGCATGCTCCAGAGCAACCAGCATAATCTGCCGGACATGCTCATCATTTAACCGATAATAGAGAACAGGGCCCTGGCGGCGGTTAGCCACAAGATGAAGCTGACGCAGCATCCGCAGCTGATGACTTACCGCCGATTCACTAAGCCCAAGATAGCAGGCCAGATCGCAGACACACATCTCACCATCCTCCAAAGCCCAGAGAATTTTAACTCTGGTTCCATCACCAATGGCCTTGAAAAACTGGGCAAGTCCCTCGACCTCTAAGGGATCCAGTCCCTTTTTCAGAGCCTTATCCACCCTGCCCTGATGTATCATCCGGCATTCACATCTGTCCATAACCTCTCCTTTATATATGAGCATATACTCAGACAAGCAATTAGTCAACATTTTTTTAATATCCAGGAGCGCTGTATCCTGGAATACGATATTTTAAAGACCTTCCTGACTTACGGTGTATAATAAAGCTGTGGCTAACATAACTGTTCAGCGGCACCCCATCTTTGCCCATTTAGGACTTCTCGAATACCAAAGTATGCTTCAAAGTCCTAAATAAAGAAACCTGGAGCACTGCTGAACAGTTACGCCTTGGGTTTTTCGTCACTTTCAGGCATCACGCTGAATAGTTACCCATAAATAAAACATAATGAGGAAAAAATGAACTGGAAAAATCTTTTTACCCCGGTGCAGAGTATAACTGCCGACAAGGTCAGGGAATATACAAAAAACAATACCAGCGGCACTTACCAGCTTTTAGACGTCCGCCAGCCCAGGGAATACAGCGCCGAGCATCTTGCCGGAGCAGTTCTTATCCCCTTGAAGGAATTACCCGACCGCCTGACGGAACTGGATTCTTCTATGCCCACCTTTGTTTATTGCGCCATCGGCGGCCGCAGCCGGGCTGCCGCTCAACTTCTCTCCGGGCAGGGTTTTTCAACCGTCTTCAACATGAGCGGCGGCATAAAGGCCTGGAAAGGCCGGCGGGCAGAGGGGCCGGAGTCTGACGGTATGGGGCTGTTTCATCCCGATATGGATTTTGCCGATGCCATATCTCTGGCTTATGCCATGGAAGACGGCCTGCAGATTTTTTACCAGCATCTCGCTCACGAAACAACCGACGCGCCCCGCAAAAAATTATTCAAACTTCTGGCCGGCTTTGAGAATCATCATAAAGTAAGGCTTCGAGAGGAATACCGTCGAGAACGGGGGAAAGAAGCAGAAATTCGGATGAACAACAGCGAAATTATGGAAGGGGGACTCAACATAGATGATTTTATTAAAGGGTTGCCATCGCCCCTCCAGTCCTTAAGCGAAATTCTCGACCTGTCCATGGGCCTTGAGACCCAGGCCCTTGACCTATACAGCCGCATGGCGCTTAAAAGCAATGAGCCGGAAGCCGCCGAATTTTTTCAACGAATGGCCGTTGAGGAACAGAATCATCTCGCCCTTCTTGCCGACGAGATGGACAATATTGCCCACGCACCGGCCTGACAATTCGTAAGTGCCGGCGGGGATTATCCCCAAATCCATGGCAAACAGTTGGCTTAATCCTTGCAGAGAATTCATAATGCATAATATTTTTTTAAATTAGTGATTAAATCTAACTGGATATTAAATGAAAATGCCTGATAAAAAAATATCTTCATGCCCATATTTCTCCAACAACTCAGATTGCCTGATGATAACCGGAGGCCTGTATCTCCCCTTGCCGGAACAGATAAAAATGTTTTGCCAGAGCGGCTCCTTCCATCAATGCCATCAATACATAAGCGGTTGTGAAAAGATCTCCAACACTGCCCCGCTGATAGAGGTAACCAAGATAAACAGGCGGCGCTACCGGCGAATCCCGGAGCATCTAAATCTAACATTATGCGACTGCTCCGCTAATCCCGGAAGCAAGCTTCTGGATGTCCCGGCCAGCACCGTAGATATCGGTATGGGCGGCCTGATGTTCAAAAGCACCCAGCGTATTGCGCCAGACACCGAGTTAATGTTTGTCATGGATAACAATGAATTATTTAACTCAGGACTGGATGGCCGGGGGATAGTCCGCTGGTCAACTCCAGACGCCAAAGATCCCGACTTCTTTCTCGCAGGCCTCTCTTTTTCCGACAACTCAAGCAAACAGGCAGTGGGGCGAAGTTTATGGTCAAAGCATAATTATATATCATGACGATGACCACAAAAACCTGTTTTATCGCAGTACCCCAAATTTGGATATACCCCACATATATCCAAATTCAAATCCACAAAATCGTTAACCCCCAACTTTTTTACCCCAATTTTTTAACAGTTTAATGGCTTACTGCTTTTTTCCGCCAGTTGCCCCTCCCGCAACCTTTTGATATAACTTAATTTCACATTACCACCCCCCTCTAACACACTCTCCATTCTTCACGGTCAATTTTTTCCCTCACAATTTGTTATTTTTATTTAATCTATTGATTTTTTTACCAAAAAACAATTATTCCGGTTTCCCGGCTTACTTTTTCCCCTTTGCCGGAAAACTCAAGCCAAAAGAACATCTACAAACAGCAGATATTATAATTTTTTAATTTTTATCAACTTAGATCATAATTTTTTTTATTATTTACCTCAATTTTTGCCAAAATCGTCAGCAAACTATTTTTTCTGTTTTTTATCAATCATTCCAACAATAAAGCAAGTGTCACCCGCAACCATCATAAACATTAACCGGCGTGGCATAAACTTTGCTTAACCCATAGGTGGAAAAACAACATCATCATACCGCAAAAAGAATGGATACAATCTCCCGGTATTTTGAAATGAAAAAGTGAAGCAGCCATGTTTTTATGCTACAATATAAAGGATTCCCTGCCTGACCGACGTCGCTTAGCCGCGACACCTTACAGTTACAGGGTAATGCCTTTGAGGAAACATCATGAATAAACGAAAAGTCTATACTGCCTGGTTAACCGCCTTGATATGCCTTTTTGGCATAGCGGTACTACCAGCTGATGCCCATATAATCCATGTTGAATGGGCTTACAGCGGTTCGGCGGTATCATATAATTTATACGAGAACGGCGCTTTGGTCTGTACCAGCCAGAATCCCGCCCTTATGTCCATGGATTGTGACATATTCCTTGAAGAAACGCCCATGATCTTTACTTTGAGCGCCGTGGACGCGGATGGCGTTGAAAGTCCGCAATCAGCACCATATACCCTCACCCCTCCCCCCAAAGACGTCTATGGCAATTATATTCCACAAGCCGAAATTAAAACCGATGTCGTCAGCGGCACCTCCCCTTTGACGGTCTCCTTTGATGCCAGCGCCTCACATGATTTGGACGGCACCATTGACAGCTATCAATGGGACTTCGGGGATGGCGATACCGGCGTCGGCAGTACGATCAACCACACCTTTGTGGGGGCCGGGACCTACACCGTTACCTTAAAGGTTACCGACAATGGCAGCGCCACCGGTACCGCATCCACCTCTGTTACGGTTAACGCCCCGCCTGATAACGCTCAAGGCATTCAAACAACATCTTCCAATACTTCACCCCAGGCAGTTATAACTGCCACCCCTACTCCGGCAGATAACTCCAATATTGCCTTTGACGCTTATTCTTCCACTGATACCGATGGCAGGATTATCTCCTATAAATGGAACTTTGGTGATGGTGATACGGCAACCGGCGATTACACTGAGCATAAATACCTCAATCCCGGTGATTACAACGTGGTCTTAACCGTTGTTGATGACACCAACGCCAGCAGTCAGGACAGCATGACCATCTCCGTCGTCGATTTACCAGCGGCCAACACCCCGCCTACAGCGATTATTTCCGCGGCCCTGGAGCAGCATCTCGTTCATTTTAACTGGGATTACGTCTCAACTCCGAACCTCGCAGGTTTTCATCTCTATGAAGACGGTATTATAATCTGCGACATTGACGACCCAACCGCCCGCCAGGCAGACTGCCCGGCCTATATCGACAGTGGTGAGGTGCAGTTCTGGGTCAGTGCCTATGACCAGGCCGGGGTAGAAAGCGACTCGCGGTTTTTGATCTTTAACAGCACAGGCGTGTTTGACAAACCAGTAACCGGTGACGCGCCCCTCCCTGTCCATTTCAGCGCCGGAACCTCCTTTGACGCTGAAGGTGGCATTACCGCCTATAACTGGGACTTTGGCGATGGCACCGTAGGCCAGGGGCTATCTGTCAACCATAATTTTACTATCCCCGGCACTTACACTGTTTCCCTGCGGGTAACCGATGAGACAGGAGCAGTGAGCCAAACAACCATGGATATCCCGGTAACAGGTACCATCAATCAGCCGCCCGTCGTTCATGGGGCCAATTTTACTATCGACCAGGATAAATCGATTACCGGCACCCTTTCCGGCTCCGATCCCGAGGGTCAGCCCCTGACCTTCAGCATTGCCGCCAATGCCTCCAAGGGAACGGCCACAATCACTAATCCTGCCACAGGCGTATTTACATATATACCCAAGGCCGGGTTTTATGGCAATGACGCCTTTATTTTCAAGGCCAGCGACGGAGTAAATGACTCCAGCGCCGCCACGATAAGCATCAATATAAAACAAAAGATAAACCATCCGCCCACAGCAAGAGGTCAAAGCATTACCCTGGCGGAAGACGGCGGCTTCAGCGGCAATCTCCTGGGCAGCGATCCCGACGGTAATGCCCTGACCTACGCCCTGACAACGAATGGAACTCTCGGCACGGCTGTTGTCAGTAAAACCGGGGCCTTTACCTATACCCCGAACAAAAATGCTTTTGGAACGGATTCCTTTAAATTTAAGGTAAATGATGGGGCACTCGATTCAACCATCGCCACCGTTACCATAAATATTACCCCGGTAAACGATGCGCCGCTGGCAAAAGACGACAAGGCCCAGACAGAGGCGAACCAACCCGTAAGTATAGATGTTCTGGCCAATGATACAGATGTAGATGGCGATTCCCTAAACATAAGCAAAGCGGGCAATGGTACTCACGGCACGGCAGTCGTCAGCGGCAAACAAATTATATATACCCCGAGCCACGACTTTGTCGGTACCGACAGTCTGACCTATACGGTTACGGACGGCAGCCTAAGCGCTTCGGGAACGGTAAATATTACTGTTACACCGCCGCAATATCTCATTACTGTTTCCTGGGAATATGATTCTAAGGTACCGGTCAGCGGCTTCAGGCTGTATTATAACGGTGCCCAGGTTGCCGCGGCCTCAGATCCAGCGGCCAGGAAGTTGACCTGCAAGATTCCCCAGAGTGATGGAGTCAAGTCCTTTGCCCTCACCGCCGTAGACGGCGCTGGTCATGAATCGTTGATTTCCAACACCATAAGCTATGATCCCACTAAGTTAAACCATACCCCGACGGCCCGGGATCTTAAGTTGCAGACCTCTGAAGATACTGTCTTGACCGGCACCCTTCCGGCCACGGATCAGGATGGAGACAAACTAACCTTCAGCTTGCGGCATAACGGCTCACATGGCAAGGCGGTCATAACAGACTCAAGTACAGGTACCTTCTCCTACACCCCGCAGGCTGATTTCAACGGAACCGACAGCTTCACCTTTATGGTTAATGACGGCCGGAAGGATTCGGCACCAGCCACGGTCTCTGTTACTGTCAATCCGGTAAATGACGCGCCGGTGGCACAGGCCGACTCCTTAACTATTCCGGAAGACACCAAAGTTGATATTGATGTTTTGGCCAATGATACGGATGTGGATGGTGATACCCTTACGGTAACCGCTCTCGGGCAGCCAAAGACCGGCAAGGTGGCACTGAAGGCTGACCGGGCGGTTTATACGCCCATGGCTGATTACCACGGGAAGGACAGCTTCACCTATACGATTAGTGACGGTAATGGCGGTACAGCTTCCAGTACGGTAAATATCGTCTTAACCCCGGTAAATGATGCCCCTGTCGCTGTCGATGATCAGGCTGCGGTCGAAGGGAGCAAGCCGATAAAAATCAACCTGCTGGCCAACGACAGCGATGTTGATGGTGATACCCTGCGGGTTACGTCTGTTACTCAACCTTTAAGCGGGCAAGTGACTTTAAGTGACGGCCAGGTTGTTTATACGGCCGCCAAGGGGTTTGTCGGCACGGATTCTTTCGTTTACACCATCAGCGATGGCCAGGGCGGCACAGCAAAGGCCGGCGTTACAGTTGTGGTAACAGCTCCCCGGCAGACCATTTCCTGCTCATGGAGCTATAATGCTGATAACAGCAATCTGGCCGGGTTCAGGCTCTATCGTAACGGGGTTATGATTGGTGAGGTAATGGATAAAAACGCCCGTACCCTGACCTGCAAGGTGCCGGTTATTACCAAAGTCCAGAGCTATGCTATGACCGCGGTTGATACTTCCGGCACGGAGAGCGCCTTATCTAATAGCATCAACTATAAGTAAGGACAAGGGCCAGGCCTGCGTCCAGGTTTTATTCCCGGTTTTGTTGTTCGACCATAATAAGATGTTTGTCAGGTTTATTTCTATCAGAACGATGCCTCTAAAAAAGATAACATTATGGTCTTCCTGCCCCGGCAGATCATAGAAGTTTTTCGTAAATGTCTGCCAAAACCGGCCGCATACTATCTCACCCCTCTTAAACGCAAACCTGAAACGGACTTTATCTATAGCGGTGAGCT
>JAJRZN010000137.1 GCA_024275235.1 Deltaproteobacteria bacterium | reverse complement strand
CTTCGGCAAGCGCCATGCCGGCCGCTGCGGCATGGCCTCCAAAGGCAGTTAATAAATCTTCGCATCTGCTTAATAACTCGTATATATTTACGCCTGGAATTGAACGGGCCGAGCCGCGTAACTGCCCTTCCCCAGCCATGACAATTACCGGTCTGGCGAATTGTTCAACCACCTTAGAGGCCACGATGCCTATAAGCCCCTCATGCCAGTCCCGGCCATGAATCAACAGGCAGCTGCTTTGGTCAGAGGCGGCCATCTCCAGGGCCTGGCTGCTGATCTGGCTGGTTAGCTCCTTGCGGCGGCTGTTTTCTAAATCAAGGCTTTGGGCCATTTGGGCGGCCTGTGAATTATCATCAGTGGTCAGAAGTTCAGAGGCTAATTCGGCGTGGTTCATCCTGCCGGCGGCATTCAGGCGCGGAGCGAGTTGAAAGGATATATACTCGGTGTCCAGCGGCTTGTCCCGGCCGGCACTGACCGCCATCAGGTTACGAAGCCCTGTATTTTGCTGATGGCCGGTGATTGCCATACCCGCCTTGACCATAATTCGGTTAGGGCCTTTAAGATCAACCATGTCGGCCACCGTGCCCACCGCCACCAGATCAAGCATGTCCCTGAGATTGGGGGCCTCCGCCTTTGACCAGAAGCCCTCTGCCACTAAAAGATTTCTAATCCCCATGATCAGATAGAATGCCACCCCTACTCCGGCCAGTTGCTTAAATGGAAAGGAACAGCCGTTCAGCCAGGGGTTGATTATAACATCGGCCTGCGGCAGGTGCGGCGGCGGTTGATGATGGTCGGTAATAATTATCTGCCAGCCGGATTCTTTAAGGTTCGCGACCTCTCCGGTATCTGAAATACCGCAGTCCACCGTAATGACCAGCCCCTGACAATCCGGGCAGCAATCGGTTACCAGTCTGGCTTTGAGGCCATAGCCGTCTTTAAAACGGTCAGGATGACAACGATAAATTCTGGGGCTCAGGTGATTAAGGAAACGGTTAAGGAGAGCGGCGCTGGTTACGCCGTCAACGTCATAATCTCCCACAATTACCAGGGGCCGCCCCTTGGCCGTCATCTCTATGATCAAGCGGGCGGCTGGCCGCATATCCTTGAATTCAAAGGGTGAAGGCAGATTGTGGAGACTGGGGTGGATAAAGTCATTGATCTGCCCGGTATCATATAACTGCCGCTGGTGAAGAAGCTCAATCTGCCAGAGAGGTCTAAGCAGTTCCCGGGCCAGCCGCCGGCATTGATCTCTATCCGTCCGGGACTGCTGCCAGTGCCGCCCTTTGTAACTCCTGAGGTATTGGCCGGGCCTGGTTATACGGTCATTTATTGTCTTCATGGGTATTCGCATTTTTATGCTTCCGATTTTGAGCCATATAATCACGGGCCGTGCGGATGACCTCTTCCTGCCGCTCTGGCTGAAACCAGGTGAAGTCCGCCCGCTTGAACCAGGTCAATTGACGCTTGGCGTAGTGCCTGGTGTCGCGGGCCAGAAGTTCCAGGGTCTTGGCCCAGGGCCAGGTTCCATTGAGAAAATTTATCATATGCCGATAG
>JAJRZN010000136.1 GCA_024275235.1 Deltaproteobacteria bacterium | reverse complement strand
ATGTTTTTTTCCTGCAGTTCTTCGTCCACGATTTCGAGGTCGTCCTCCAGTGCCTCAATGTTTTTTTCCTGCAGTTCTTCGTCCACGATTTCGAGGTCGTCCTCCAGTGCCTCAATGTTTTTTTCCTGCAGGTTGTCGTCCACGATTTCGAGGTCGTCCTCCAGTGCCTCAATGTTTTTTTCCTGCAGGTTGTCGTCCACGATTTCGAGGTCGTCCTCCAGTGCCTCAATGTCCTTTTCCTGCAGGTTGTCGTCCACGATTTCGAGGTCGTCCTCCAGTGCCTCAATGTCCTTTTCCTGCAGTTCTTCGTCCACGATTTCGAGGTCGTCCTCCAGTGCCTCAATGTCCTTTTCCTGCAGTTCTTCGTCCACGATTTCGAAGTCATCCTCCAGAACCTCAAAATCATCCTCCAGTTCCGTGCTTTCGCTGAGGTCTTGTTCTTTGTTGACGATTTCTAAATCATTCTCCTGAACTTCAGTCTCTTCAAGGTCATCTTCTTCCCCGTCTTCCCGGTGACTATCCGTTTTATCTGAAGATTGGCTCAGCATTTGCCCGGCTAAATTCTCAATTTGCTGGTTTTTCTTCGAGAGTTCTTCGCTGAGGTGCTCAATTGTCTGCTTGGCCTCTTTTAAGGAGTCCAATAATTTGTTTAGTTCCAGGTTAGTCTTATCATCCTGTAGTTTGGGGAGAAGTTGCGCTAAGGAGTTTAAAGCTTCGTCAATACCTTTGCTGCCTGCCGCCGAAGCGCTAAGTTTTTGCAGGAGGGATGTTTTACGCTCATCGGAGATCGAGAATATGTTGTTGCGGTTGACAATAATTCCTGCCGGATTTTTATTCTCCTGGCTGAGTTTTTTAAGCTCACGGTTGAGGGCTGATTTAAGAGAGCTGATACTCTTACGCCGTTTTTTTATAGCACTGGGCTCAGTCTCATTCCATATCTCTTTTATCAGCTGCTCGACTGTAACGGGCTGCTCGTGGTTTAATGACTCCTGGTCGGGGAAATGGCTCTTCAGGGCTGATAGAAAAGCGGCTTTCTGGGTGCCGGCTTTGCAGGTCAGTTTGTCCAGGGTCTCATTGAGGTCGTTTATGGTTATCAGGCTGGGCATGATGGGTTTATGAAGTGGATATTGTTTGTCTAATACGCTTAATTATACTATCATTATGAGGGATTAGTTACCTTTAAACAAGATGTAACTGTTGGGGGCGTCTTACTCTCCGCTGCAACAGTTACCAACATATCATGATAAACAAAGGCTGTTATTATTATGGCACCAATTGTTATTGTTGATTCGACAGTAAAGGCCGCAGTCTGCAAGGAATATTTCGGCGGCGGGGTAGAGGTGTTTCTACTTGATAATGAGTTGCTGACCGCGGTTCATAAATCGGTAAACCGGGCTGAAAATAAGCAGGATTTTGAAGTGTCAGTGCTTGATGACAGTAATGATATTATATCTGCCCTCAGGCGGTCGGCAGATGAAGATATCTATATAGTCTTTGATTTTGATGCTGATGCCGATTATAGGGCCTGGCTGTTAGCCGCCTTTTGTCGACAGCAGAGCGGGCGGCGAAAACCTCTGACTCGTCTTTATCCCGTTGGCATGGGACCTTCGGAAATAGATGATGCCCGTCATCAGATACGGGTGGTCGAGGCTGAATCCGGGGTGGATGTCTATATCCGCCGTCTTTTTGATACCCGCTTGCGGGCTCATCTTTTACGTCTGCTTGGCACCTCCAGGGGGCCGGCCGATCTGCCGCTTAATTTATCCAGTCTGACCACGATTTTTTCCCTTACTGACCGGGAAAATGAAATAAAGGCCTTTGAGCCAGTCCCGAAATGGCAGATAATTGCCGATCTGCGTCTTGAGGGGCGGATCTTCAGTGCCCGGCTTGAGGAAGCCTTTGATTTGACTGCGGATGGGTCTTTTCCGGAGGAGTCGGATGCCGGCAAACTGGTGCTCAGTCTGCGCCAGGATAAATTTCTGGTGGAAAATGTTAAACGGCAGGAATTGGTGATCCCGCCTCCCGCCCCTTATCAACTCCCGGAGTTGCTGCATGATGCCAAGGTACTTTACCAGCTGAATCCGCTTGATACCCTGGACGTTCTGGGTCGTCTCTTTGACGGGGTAATGTTTGACGGTAAGGTGCAGGGGCTTATCTCTACTCCGCTTGCCGGCGCTGATGAGGAGAGCGTCGCAGGCAGTCTGAGGCGTTTTGCTGAGCGGGCGGCAACGCTTTTTGATGGGGAGAAAACGGATAATAATACCATTGAACCCATGGCGGGGTTGATTTATCCTCTGTGGCCGGCCCTGGAAGGCCGCCAGCTGGCAGGGGACTTGACGGATAATGAGCGGCGCATTTATGATATGCTGCGTTGTCGGGCGCTGGCTTCTCGGCGGCCGCCGGCCCTGGGGGAAAATATATGCCTGGAAATTGCCGGCGGGCCGGAAACGATGTTTGCCCTTACCATGCCTAATATTACCACACCAGGATTTTTGGATATATGGCAGGGCAGAATTGCCAGGGGCTTCCTCGAACCTTGCCCGCTGGCGGCCATTGAGGCGGGGGCTGATGTCAGCCTGCTGGATTTAAGGGTAGAAAAAATGGGGGGTATTTCTGCTGAGTTCTATACCATCGAGACCCTCCTCGCTGATCTGGCGGATTTTTCCATTGCCGCTCAGCGGCCGGCCCTGACAATTATTCAAGCCATGCTGGAGAGTGGTTATATCGACTGTAACAGTAATGGCTTTTTGCGTCCCACGGCTGTCTGTTGTCAGGTGGATGCCATTATGAAACGGGCCTTTCCGCAGATGCAGGGGGTTAATCTTTCCGCCTATATTGAGCAGACTATCAGTGAGGTTACAGGCGGTCGTAAAGATCTTGATTTTGCCCTGAAGCAATTCGAGCAGGCCCTGATGATGTACGGAAAGAGTCTGGTTAAACGGAAGTTGACGGTTAAGGCGCGGCCCAGGAAAAGGACTTCTACGCGGATTATCAAGCAGTCGTCCCTGAAGGCTGAGGTTATGGAAGAGTCGGTAGGTTCCACCCCGAACTCCGGTATGGCAGAGGATACGGAGATGTTGTTACCTGTGGAGGAGGCAGAGCCAGAGGCAAAAGGGATTAGCGCTCCCAGCCCGGCAGCCGAGGAGTCCGGGGCCGTTGAATTGGCTGAGACGGAGGTAGAAGCTGTTGATGAATTCGAAAATATCAAGAAGGACGATATGTCGGCCGCTGCGGGAGATGAGGAGGACGGCCAGGCTGCTGGAGCCGGGGTGGTTGTTGAGGATGGTGGAGAAGAGGAAACACTCGCTGATCATTGGTCTGCTGAATTAAGCAATGTGTTGGAAGAGGCCCTGGAAAAGAAGGGGGATGATGAGGAGACCGGTGGGGAGGCGCCTGTTTCTGAGCTTATCGCCACTGAACAGAGTAAAAACTGCCCGGTCTGCGGGGCATCTATGTTGTTGAAAAAAGATCCATTCGGCAAATTCTGGTTCTGCACCGCCTTTCCGGCCTGCCGGCATACTGAAAATTATAGTGAGGCCGCAGCCTTAGACCTACTGTGTCCATTATGCGGCACGGCCCGGCTGATAGAGAAGCGGACTCCGGCCGGCAGAGATTTTTATGTCTGTCCGGCGGCTGACTGTGAATTTATGGCCTGGTCAAGACCGCATGACGTGCCTTGCCCGGCCTGTGGTTCTCCCTATCTTGTTGAAAAAAAAGGGGCAGACGGTCGTCTCAGTCTGCGTTGCCCCAGAGCGGAGTGCGATTATACTTTATCCCTCGCCGGCGGTGAAGCTTGCTCTTCGCCTCCGGCCGGCAAGCCCAGAAAGAAGATTAGAGTACGCCGGGTGGCCAAGGGCAGTGCCAGAAAACGGGTGCGGGTCGTGCGCCGTAAAAAATAAACAAGCCGGCCAATCTTGTTAATCGTTGAAAAAGGAGCTGAGCCTATGCCGATTTACGAATTTTTTTGTGCTGATTGTAATACCATATTTAATTTTTTTTCTGCCCGGGTAAACATCTCTAAAATTCCCCAATGCCCAAAATGTTCCAGGGCCCTATGCCGTCAGATGTCTACTTTTGCCACTATTGGCCGGGCCAGGGAACCGGATGAAGCGGGTCTGCCGGATATTGATGAGAGTCAGATGGAGCGTGTCCTGGCATCATTAACCCGGGAGACGGGAAATATTAATGAGGATGACCCTCGTCAGATGGCAGGAGTTATGCGCAAATTTACCGAGCAGACAGGTCTGGCCTTAGGTGATGGTATGGAGGAGGCCCTGGCCAGGATGGAAGCGGGTGAGGATCCTGAAAAGATAGAGGCGGAAATGGGTGATATTCTTGAGGACGAAGATCCTTTAAACATGTTCGCGAAAAAGGCCGGTCGCTCTGTCCGGCGAGCTGCCCCTAAACGGGATGAAGCTATTTATGAATTGTAGTAAAAATGAGCCTGAACCATGGGGCCGAAAAATTGTTGGCGTTTTTCGCGAAAATTATTCCGGTCCCGTATAATCTTAATGGATTGATTTAATATAGTTGGTTATTTGTCCGGCTAATTGTCTGTTGTCGATGAGGATTGATAACTCGTGATTGTAGGCCAGAGCTGAATGGGTGAAATTGTGGCTGCCGATAAAGGAAAAGCGGTGGTCGATAACCACGACCTTGGTATGGGTTGTGATTCTGGGGGTGTCAAAGCGCACCTCGATGCCATTTCTTCTTAAGCGCCGTGCTGTTCTTTGATTGTCCTTGTTGATATCTTTGTCATACCCGGATTTCTCTAATAAAACCTTTACTGTTACCTTGCGTTTTCTGGCCTTGATAAGGTCATTTAATATGATGGCGGCCCGGTTTCGGGGGGATTTGGTGATCTTGAACAGGAACATTGAGATATCTATTTCTTGATGGGCATGGTTAATAAAAGCCCGCAGGGTGTCATAATAGGCTCGGTCGGCCAGCATAACGACCTGTCCGGGATAGGTGGTGATGCGCGCCATCACCCGCAACCGGCTGCCGGCGGCTGAATTTTTGCCGTCGGACTTAAAACTGCCGGCCCCGGAGATGGTCAAATATGGTTTTATTGCCTCAAAGGTGCTGGTACCGATGGCCCTGGTGCGCCGCAGTTCCGTCAGGGACTTAAAGGGGCCGTGAGTGCGCCGGTAACGGATTATGGCTGCCGCCCGGTTTTTACCGATGAACGGCAGCTTTTGTAACTGGCCGGCGCTGGCGGTATTGATATTGAGCTGCCCCTCCAGGGCCAGAGCCGGCCGGCCGGCCAGCCCCAGGATGAGGAGGCTGGCCAGCAAGATTATTTTTATTTGTTTCATCGTTAGTTAATTTTGTGAGGGGCTGAATTTACCCTAATTATTGGGCCACCAGGCGGGCTCCAGCTGGCGCATGATGTTGAAACCGCCGCCCAGCACAAGGTTATTGGTTTGGCCGATACTGTCGAGGAAACGCTGTATTTCAGAAGACCTGGTGCCGGCATCGCAGATAATAATCATGGTCTTATAGGTGGGAATCTCTGCCACCCGCTGCCGTATCTCCACATAGGGAATGGTGAGCCACAGGTCTTTAAACTCATCTTTAAAAATTTTGGCATCCTTGGGGTGGCGGATATCAAGCGCTAACCATTCCGGCTGGCTGTCGTTGTCCTCCATCCAGGTCATGAACAGGTCGAGATCAACGGTGCGCAGACGGCCGTCAATGACATTATCCGCCACGTTGGCGGCGGCGTTCAAGGCATCGAGGGCGGTGGCGAAGGGCGGGGCGTAGGCCATTTCCACATTACTGAAATCCTCTACGGTGGCACCCCTGGCGATTAAGGCCGCCGCTGTGTCTATCCTGGTCAGTACTGCATCGTTCATGGGGCCGAATCCCTGCACCCCGAGTACCTGTCTGGTTCGTTTATCAAATACCATCTGCAGGGGAATGACGGCGTGGGTGGGGAAAAAATGGGCGCGGTCAGTCTGGGCGGTTATTACCCGGTCGGCGTCAAAACCGGCGGCCAGGGCCGATTCCAGGCTGAGACCGGTACTGCCTATACTTGATTCAAAGGCCTTCATGATAAATGAACCAACCACGCCTGTAAATTTGCTGGGAATACCGGCCAGGTTGTTGGCTACCACGCGGCCCTGGCGGTTGGCCAGGGAACCAAAGGGGGCCACCATCTTCTGGCCGGAAACCAGATTGGTGGTCTCAATACAGTCACCAGCGGCATATATATCGGGATCAGAGGTCTGCAGGCGGTTGTTGACGATTATACCACCCCTGGGCGTTACCTGCAGCCCGGCCTCTACAGCCAGATCGGTTCGGGGGTGGACGCCGACCGCCATAATGACAATATCGGTCTCTAAGCTGCGTTTATTGCTGGTGACTTTATAACCGCCTTCAACCTCTTCAATCTTCTGGACGTTCTCACTGGTATGTACCTGAATACCGTTTTGGCTCAGGTGTCTGGTGAGCATCATGGCAAAAATACGATCCACGGCTTTAGGCAGGATCTGGGGCATGAATTCGATAATTGTTGTCTCTACCTCCCAGAGATCGGCAAACGATTCCGCCATCTCCAGGCCGATGGCACCGCCGCCGATGACCACGGCCCGGCCCACCTGCCCCTTGGCCAGCTTGTCTTTGATGGCAATGGCCTGGTGCATATTGCTGACATAGTGGACACCGGGCAGGTCAGCTCCGGGGATGGGGGGATGGTTGGGGGCGGCCCCGGTACAGATAACCAGCTTGTCATAAGGCATGGAACCAGCTTCGCCGCTGTCGAGGCTGATAAATTCGACCTTTTTGTTCCGGCGGTCAATTTTAGTGACCTCCGTTCTGATCATCGCCTTAACACCCTTGGCGTCGGTGAAGAACTGCGCGTCTCTGAGGACATGAAAACTGGTTGAACGTAGTTCCTTTTCATCGGAAACATCGCCGGAGACATAATAGGGAATACCGCAGCCGCCATACGAGATAAGGTTGTCCATATCTATAATGGTGATTTCCGCCTCTGGATTCAATCTCCGCAGACGGCAGGCCGTCTTGGGCCCGGCCGCCACAGCGCCGATGATTACAATATTTTCAGCCATTATATTCCTCCTGTTATATTTTATTGTGAAATTGTGCGTAACTGTTCAGCAGTGCTCCAGGTTTATTTATTTAGGACTTCGAAGCATACTTTGGTATTCGAGAAGTCCTAAATGGGCAAGGAAAGCGTAGACTCCGAAATGGGGTGCTGCTGAACAGTTACAATTGTGCTTATAAAATTCATGGGTTAAGAATAAGCTTAAATTCATATACTGCAAATATTGGGGATGTCAATTTATCTGCTTAAAAAAATATATTAATGACTTAGTCTGTAATCGGGCCGCGGCTTCACATTGTACTACGATGTATGAAGATGACTGTCCATATAAAGAAAAATATTTTTGTTGACAAAGAAACAATCGGTGGTAAATTCATTCGCTGAATTGGTATTCATTTTATAATTGTTTTGTTGTCAGGTAAGTTACCGGTCTTACACGAGACTGTTGCTTGTTTGACGATTAGGCGTTTTTATTTAATTTTATATCCTAAGGAGGAAACGCAAGATGTCTAAGCATGATACGCCCTTATTGGACGAACTCGAGAAAGGCCCATGGCCGAGCTTTGTCAGCGACATCAAACGCCAGGCT
>JAJRZN010000135.1 GCA_024275235.1 Deltaproteobacteria bacterium | reverse complement strand
GTGAAGAGCTTGCGGCCGAGAACGGCAATATCCTCCTCGGTAATGGTCAGCCCGATGCCCTCTCGCGCGAAGGCCCGCATGTACCAGCGTAGTCTTTTATAAGTGGCAATGAGATAATTATGAATCTGCCGTCCCTCTTTGATTAAATCATGGTAACGCCAATAGCGGAAGTTCTGGTAATGACGAATAGGCTCGGGGAACAGCCCCCAGTCGGCCATTAAACGCATGGTGGTTTTGAGATGCTCAGCATACTTGGGACTCCGGCGTTCTGACTCCATGCCTTCTATGGTTTTCAGAAAGAGACTGGCCCTGATAAGGTGATCGCGGCGCTGACTGGTAGTCTCCGTCTGATAAAAAATGACAATGGCTCGGGCCAGGAGGAGATAGGGATCAATATCATCCAGCTCCAGAGGTTTATCGGTGTGGGCTAACATCTCCGGAAAACATATCAGGCGTTTTAATTGATCTGAGACCAGGGGATTTTTGTCTTTACTGCCCAGGATCAATTCGAGATAGGCAAATTTTATTACTGATTTAAAGGGGCTGTCCAGGGCCTTATTCATCTGCCATAGACAGGCCCCGAAGGTCTCGGCCTTTGGAATTTCGGCGATATACCCCAGGTCAACAAAATTGCTGGTGTTTATCCTCTCCCTAACCGGCAGTTCGGCGACAAATTTCTGGTATTCAGCAGCACTTAATCCTGGTGGTATTAACCACCAAAGGGGTAATTTACCGGCCACCAGAATATGGGTGCGGAAAAATTCCTCCTTTAACAGGAGTTTCATAGCCGAACCGGCGGATTCCTCTTCGGCCCTGGAGGCGAAGGTGTTTTCTCTCGTCTGGGTAATGTCCATGAGAAATAGGTGTACTTCGATGTCATGCCCCCCGGCCCACTCTTCGATCAACTGGCATTTCCGGCCCAGGAGCTTGAGACCCTTGGGGCTTATCTCATCGAAATTAACCAACAGCCAGTAATCACAATCGGATTTGGCGCTTTGCGCTATACTGCCAATGCTGCCGATGGTGCTTAACGAATGGATCAGCGGTTTGGCGGTGGTATCTGTGTCTTCATCGGCGCTCTGAGGCCTGAATCTGGGGAAATAGCGCCGGATGATATCCCGGTTAATTGTTTTTTGGGGATTAAACAGATGGATACCGCATGGGCAATCTTTATCGGCCCTTATATAGCCTGGTAGATCGGGGGAATTGAAGTGGAGAAGATAGGGGATAATCTTGAAGAAAAATAGAGCGGTGTTCTCATTGAATTTAATGGCCTTAAGCTTTCTGGCTTTATTATAGGCCAGATAACGATTTATGCGGTCTTTAAACGTCATGCAATTAGATGTTTTGGATGGCCTGGGCCAGCCCTACAGCCTCTTTGCTCTTTTTTACATTATGAACCCTGATAATAGCCGCACCGCGCTCGACGCAGAGTGCGGTAATGGCGGCGGTGGCGCAGTCCCGGTCAATGTTTTTGCCTAATATTCTGGTCATAAATGACTTGCGGGAATGGCCTATGAGGACAGGGCAGCCAAGCTCCTGATAATCTTGCAGCCGGTTGAGAATGGTGAGATTGTGTGCCAGGGACTTACCAAACCCAATACCGGGATCAATGATGATTTTTTCAGGGGCTATACCGTTTTTCGTCAGCCATTCAAGGCGTTCACGGAAAAAGCATAAGGTGTCTTGAATAATATCGTTATAAACCGGGTTTACCTGCATATCCTCAGGCTTGCCCTGCATATGCATAATGATTACCGGAGCGGCTTGAGAACGGGCTACTTCCAACATGTTGGCATCAAAACGCAGGGCGCTGATATCGTTAATAATGTCGGCCCCGGCCGCGATTGCCTGGCGCGCCACCTCGGCCTTCGTGGTATCGATGGAGATGGGGACGCTGGACTGGGCGCGGAGAACCATGATGGCCGGGATTACTCTGGTCAGCTCTTCGTGGAGATCCACCGGCTCGACAAATGGTCTGGATGATTCGCCGCCGACATCAATAATGTCCACCCCGGCATCGAGCATCTGCCGCCCCTGTGAGGCTATGGCGTCAGTGGTGGTAAACTCGCCGCCATCGGAGAAAGAATCGGGGGTGACATTAATAATCCCCATAATCCGGCCGGCACCCGGAGATAGATCCAGATTATGACCGCGAATGGAGAACTTCACGAGATGGCGTTTTCCGTATTGTCCGTATTTTTCGTATTATTTGTATTGTCTGTATCAGTCTGATTCTCTGCCCCTTCACTTGCTCCGCTGGCTCTCGCGGCCATGATTTTGGCGATATCCTCTTCCGCCAGAGTCTCACGGTCAAGGAGTTCTTTCGCCAATATTTCCAGAGTTGGACGGTTCTCTGTGAGGAGGGCGATAACATCCTCATGAGCGGCCCGCATCATATTCATGACC
>JAJRZN010000134.1 GCA_024275235.1 Deltaproteobacteria bacterium | reverse complement strand
GGCGGCCAGAGACGGTTCATGACAGATCCCGGCGTTTAAAGCTCATGATGGCCAGACTCAAGGCGGCGACACTATAGCCCGCGGCGTAGATCGTCATGGTCAAGGTATCGCTCCAGGGAATAGCTATGCTATGGGCGGCAAGTTCCTTGAAGTCAAAGGCTGCCAGATTGGGGAAGATGTATTTGGCAACGGAAATGGTGATTTTAATGGGCTGCGAAAGCGGTACCCCGCTGTTGGGGGCGGAGAGAAACATAACAATGTCATCCATGGTCTGACCGATTATATAAGAGGCCAGGGTCAGGAGGGTGACCAGAAATGAACTGGTAGTCAGGCAGCACCAGAGGATAACCAGACTGTTTAAGAGCAATACGGCCATATAACTCATAAAAACCGCGGTGATATAGGGAATTGGTGAGAACATTTTAAAGAAATGAAGGCCGTAGAGCAGCCTGCCGATCCATACCGCGAGGAGGCCCGCACTGCTTAGGATCAGCATTATGATGCCGGCCAGGAGGCCAAGACCGATGAATTTACCGATAATATAGGCCGGCCGGGGCAGGGGGGTGGCCAGTAGTGAGAATATAGTGCGGTTCTCAAGGTCGCCGGCCACCAGGTTGACGGTGAGCAGAAAGGGAACCAGCAGACCGCCCAGACTGACCGCGGCCAGGCTGAAATCAATAATTATTTTGGCGATATCACGCATAAAAAAGCCGCTCAACAGTACGGAAAAGAATATCACCATGAGGGCGAGAAGCAAAACACTGTAGAGAATTTTCTGGCCCAGTCCCTCTTTGAGAGTCAGACGGGCCACGGCAAAAATGTCTTTCATTTGTCTGCCCCCGTATCCGAATTTACCAGATCAATGAACATGGCCTCCAGCGGTGATTTGCTGTGTCTGCCGGTGGTCGGCGGTATTTCATCCGGCCGCATAATTTTTATGATGCGCCCCCTGTTCATCACTCCGATCCGGTCGCATATCCGTTCCACATCGGTGAGGATATGGGAGCAGAACAGTACGGTCTTGTTTCGCACCCGGTAATCGTTGATAATATCAATAATCATCTGCCTGCCGAAGGGGTCAAGGCCCGACATGGGCTCATCCAGGATCAGAATATCCGGGTCATGGAGCAGGGCGTAAGCCAGGGCGGCCCGCTGGGTCATGCCCTTGGAGAATTTTTTTATTTTTATTTTGGCAGCCTCGCTGAGGCCCACCCGCTGGAGAATCTGTTCAATGCGGGGTTTAATCTCCCGGCCTGGAATGTTGGCAATGGCGGCCGCGAAATTAAGATGATCGGTAATGGTTAAATGTTTATAAAGGCAGGGTGACTCGGGCAGGTAGCCCAGGCCCATGTGGCATTCGGCCTTACAGGGCTCCCGGCCTGACAAGGAAACCCGGCCGCCGCTGTGTTTGACAAAGCCCATGAGAATTTTAATGGCGGTACTCTTGCCGGCCCCGTTGCGGCCGATAATTCCAAAGATTTCGCCTCGTTGAACCTCCAGGGAAACTCCCCTTAAGGCGACACTCTTTTTCTTGAAGAGCTCACCATGGTAGACCTTGGTTACCTCCTGAAACTGGATGACTGCCTGGACTGGCTTTGATCCTTCCGTTCCTGCACCGCCTGTTGTCATATGACCGCCTTTGCTGATTGTTGGTAAGGTGATTGACCATATTAGATTTTAGGTTATCATTTATTGCATGTCAAACAGGAAAAGAGATAAAGGGTATAAATAGCGCTATTGATTATTTGTGTAACTTGATTTTATGTCTTGAAAAGTATAATTGACATTTAGGTCGCTGAACGGCATATTGTGGTCTTTCGGGGCTGTTGCGATTAATTATTATTTGTTGAGTGGTGAGCAGGGAATAGATTATGAAAAAACAAAAACGGGTCGTGGAACGTTACGAATGTCTGATGCCGGCCAGCCTGCTGCTTAAGTCTGCTATTGACGGGCGGACTCTGGCCGGGCCGGAGGAGGGGCTGCTTTGTAATATTTCTCCCGGCGGGGCCGCTCTGTTAGTTGACTGCCTTGAATTTGGTCAATATCATCTGGTGGAATCGCCTCTCGAAGATGAGAATCAGGTGCTGGAACTTACGACAAATGAAGTTGAGATTTTCTGCCGTCCCGTATGGTTTCACGCGGCTGGCGGTCAGGAAGGGCGGCGTTTCCGTCTCGGAGTGGCCTTTCTGCAGCCCGCTGGCAGTGATGAGATGCGGGATATTATCCAAAGCGTTGAGCCGGAGGCGGCCGGGGGGTGGAAAGATATATGGCGCCGCTGGTTTACCGGGTGAGGCGCCCTGTTTCGTAATTACCAGCAGTCAATTCGCGATGTCCCCTGTAAGCGCTTACTATCCTATTCTTTGCTGCTGGTTATCTGCTTAAAACGGGCCAGAGCCCGCATGTCACGGGTCTTGTCTGATTCATCCATTATTTCTTCTCCCATAATTTCCTCAATAACGTCTTCCAGGCTGATTATGCCGGTGGCGCCGCCATATTCATCGACTACGATAAAGAGATGCTGCCGCTGTTCAAAAAAATCCAGCAGGATATTGGGCAGGGGGACGGATTCCGGTACGAAATGGGGCTCGTCCATTAGTTCTGCCAGCCGCAGGCTGGTATTGCCTTCCGCCGCCTGGAGCAGAACATCCTTACGCAGGACAATTCCCACTATATCGTCCGGATTCCGGTCATATACCGGAACCCGGCTGTGGAGGTTCCATTTATCCTTTAATTCATTGGCTTCCTCAATGGTCATCTGAGCCGGCAGGGTGAAGGCCACCGGCATCGGGGTCATGGCTTTGCGGGCGTTTTTGTATTTCAGATCAAGGATATTGACGATTATTTTTTCCTCCTGCCGGCTGATGTCGCCTGATTTCTGGCTCATCATGGCAATGGCCCTGATTTCCTTGGCTGAGACTAAGGACTGCGGGTTGGAACGGGAGATAATATTGGTGAGGCGTTGGCAGAACCAGACAAATGGTTTGAGGATATTGACCAGCCACATGAGGGGATAGGCCATAAAAGGGCCCACCTCTTTGCAGTAGACGACTCCGGCGGTTTTTGGAATTATCTCGGAAAAAATAAGGATACTCAAGGTGAAGAGAGCCGAGAATATACCGAGATATTTACTGCCGAAGAATTCCGTCGCTGCTGCCCCGGCAATGGCCGCTCCCATGGTATTGGCAATGGTGTTTAAGGTCAGAATGGCGATAATCGGTTTATGGATATCCCGTTTTAATTTTTTTAATATTTTACCGGAGGACTTGCCGGCCTTATCTAATACCTCGATATGGCTTATGGGGATGGAATACAGCGCGGCCTCGGCGATACTGCACAGGGCCGAGATGATAATGGCCAGGCCGCTGGACAGGCATAGTTGAATTAACAAATATTTTCTCCTGAAAAAATTAAGTATTCTGGCTGATTCTAAATTATCAGCCGGGTATAGTTCAAGGCTTTTATTGATAATCACGTATTATGAATTCAAATTATACTGTCGGTTAAATTTTCTTCGTTAGTTTCGTCTTATCTGAATAAGGTAATTTTCGCCGGTGCTGGTTTTCACTTTACAGTAGCGGCTTTCCGGTTTACAAAAAGGCCGTGATTGATAAAAGAATTGACAGGGATGGAAAGGGCGAAGAATCCTTCGGGCTGCTCTATGTGGTGGCAACGCCCATTGGCAATCTTGAGGATATAACCCTGCGGGCTCTGCGGATTCTCGCGGAGGTCTCCCTGATAGCCTGTGAGGATACCCGGCAGACCCGTAAACTCCTGACCCATTTTAAGATCAATACCCCGCTTACCAGCTATTACCGGGGCCGGGAGGTCGGTCGGGCGGCGCAAATTATCACTGCCCTCAAGGCCGGCAGGGATGTGGCTCTGGTCTCGGATGCCGGGGTTCCCTGTATATCTGATCCTGGTTATATATTGGTGCGGGAGGCCCGGCTGGCTGGTATAAGGGTGGTACCCATACCTGGGCCGTCGGCCTTGACTACGGCCATCAGCATGGCTGGAATGGTGGCGGAAAGTTTTTTGTTCTGCGGTTTTCTGCCCCCCAGGAGCAATGAACGCCGTAAAACCCTGCGCTCGCTGGCTTCCGAATCTGCCTTGCTGATATTTTATGAATCGCCCCATCGGCTCTTGAAGACTCTCCGTGATTGTCTTGATAGCCTTGGGGATCGTCCAGCCGCTCTCTGTAAGGAATTGACCAAGATTTACGAGCATTACCAGCGCGGCAGGTTGACGGAGATTATTGCCGCCTTGTGTGATCTGCCCCGTATCCGGGGGGAATATGTTCTGCTGATTGAAGGTCGTACTGACCTCCCGCCCCGGCCGGAGAGCGATGATATAATCGAGCTTCTGACTTGGCAGCGGCAAAGCGGGGCATCTCTGAAAGACGCGGTACGTCGTCTTGCCGCCGATCTTGGTCTGTCCCGCTCCAAGGTCTATACCGAGGCTCTCAGGGTCTGGAAGGATTCTGAATCTGATTAGCGGTAAAAATATGGAGTTTCAGCCCTCTGGCGCTGTAATCCGGCCTGTTTGGATCTCTAAACCCGGCCTCTCACCGGCCTTACTGTTCCCCCTTTGATGACGATTATTGGTTTTTTTGTTTTTAGTTGTCAATATTGCCAAAATACACTAATTTCAGCCTGTGAAAAAAGTTCAGGATTATTATTTTAAAAAGGCCAAACGTGAAAAATATCCGGCTCGTTCAGTTTATAAACTGGAGGAGGCTCAGGAGAAGTATCATTTTCTTAAACGTGGGCATAAGGCCCTGGATATCGGCAGTTATCCAGGGAGCTGGTCTATCTATGCCTCCAGGGTTCTTGGCCCCCAGGGACTGGTAGTGGGGGTTGATCTGCAGGACGGGAAACCCATGCGGCAGTCCGGACGTTCCCGGATAGAATTTATCAGGGGTGACATTACCGGGGATGAGACTCTGGAGACCATCCGGATCCATTGTTCTTCTTTTGATGCCCTGCTGAGTGATATGGCGCCGAATACCACCGGCAATAAATGGGCCGATCAGCAGAAGTCCCTGGAGTTGTCCCGGCGGGCCTTTGCTCTCTGTAATGATTTTTTGCGTTCCGGAGGGTGCTTTTACTGCAAGGTCTTTGAGGGCGAAGATTTTAAGGAGTTTTACGATACGGTGCGTCTGTGCTTCACAAACAGCAGAATTGTTAAGCCCAAAAGTTCCCGCCGGGAGAGCCGGGAGGTTTTTATTCTTGGGCTGGGCTTTAAGAATTAAGTGAAAAGTTAAGGAGGAAGAGGTGTCTGGACATTCAAAATGGAGCACAATCAAGAGGAAAAAGGGGGCCGCGGATGCCAAGCGCGGCAAGATATTTACCCGGCTGATTAAGGAGATTACCGTGGCGGCCCGTATGGGCGGTGGTGATCCCGACGGTAACCCGCGGCTACGTTCCGCCATTGCCGCGGCTAAGAACGAGAATATGCCCAAGGATAATATTGAACGGGGCATAAAAAAGGGTACCGGTGATCTTGAAGGGGCTATGTATGAAGAGATTATCTACGAAGGATACGCCCCCGGCGGGGTAGCGGTGATGGTGGAGTGTCTCACCGATAATAAGAACCGTACCGTGGCTGATGTCCGTTATTGCTTCAGTAAGAATGGTGGTAATATGGCCGAGAGCGGCTGTGTGTCATTTCTCTTTGATCAGAAGGGGATGATTCAGGTGGACAGTTCATCCATAACTGAGGATGAATTAATGGATCTGGCCTTAGAGGCAGGGGCCGATGATGTTGTTGATGATGGTGAGGTCTTTCAGGTTCTGACTGCGCCTGGAGATTTTAATGACGTGCGTGAGGCCCTTGAAAAGGGCGGGGTCAAGATTGTTGAGGCCTCGATTACCCGGCTGCCTCAGACCACGGTGGATATTACCGAGGAGAAGGTGGCCGCCCGGGTTATCCGCTTGATGGACGCCCTGGAAGATAATGAAGATGTCCAGAATGTCTATGCCAATTTTGACATTGATGATGCCATAATGGAGTCCTTATCCTAAGACTATGAATAACGCCGCTTCTCCGCTGCGCATCCTCGGCCTTGATCCTGGTTCCAGAATAACGGGCTATGGGGTTATTGATCTGCGGGAGCGGGAAACCGACTTTGTGGCCTGCGGGGTAATTAAAACCGATACCCGGCAGGACTTCCCCCATCGTCTGCATGAAATATATATTGGTATCAATGATGTTATCTCCACTCATAAGCCGCAGGCGGCAGTGGTGGAGGATATATTTTTTGCCCGTAACCCCCGTTCGGCCCTTAAACTCGGACAGGCCCGGGGGGCTATTATCGCAGCGGCTATGAGCCGTTCTCTGACGGTTAGTGAATTCACCGCCAAACAGGTCAAGCAGGCGGTGGCTGGTTATGGTCAGGCGGCCAAAACCCAGGTTCAGCATATGGTTCGCCTGCTGCTCAGTCTTAACGCCCAGCCCAGTGAGGATGCCGCTGATGCCCTGGCCATCGCTCTTTGCCTCGCCAATCATCTTGTTAACCAAACGCGATAATTTGTTATGATTGCCTCATTAAAAGGAATTCTGCAGTATAAGTCATCCGGCCGTCTCATTGTCGAGGTAGCCGGGGTGGGTTATGATGTTGCCTTTTGCCGGGAGGGCATGTCCCGCCTGCCGGAGACCGGCGGGGAGATATTCCTGCATATCTATACCAATGTCCGGGAGGATGCCATTGCCCTGTATGGTTTTCTCGAGGTGGAGGCCAGGGAGTTGTTCGTTGTTCTCCTCGGGGTGTCTGGCGTGGGCCCCAAGCTGGCCCTGAATATCCTCTCCGCTGCCGCCCCGGCCCAACTGGCCCGGGCCATAATGAGTGATGACCTCGCCGCCCTTGTTAAATTGCCGGGAGTGGGGAAAAAAACGGCTGAACGGCTGTGTCTTGAGTTAAAGGATAAGGTGCGGGACTTTGCCGATCTCAGTGCCGATGAAACGCCGGCCAGTGCCGAAAAGTCCCCCGGCTCTGAGACCTCTCAGGATGTCATTTCCGCCCTGGTCAATCTCGGCTATCCAGCGGCCCAGGCCGAGAAAGCCCTGAAAAAGGTAGTGGCCGGGCGGCCCGCCGGAGAGCCGGAGCCGCCCATTGAGGAAATATTACGTCTCACCCTGAGGTCACTGGCGTGAAGCACGAAGAACGATTAGTCAGTGCCAGGGCCGAGCCTCTGGATCCTGCCGAGGACGTCTCTCTGCGGCCCCGGTATCTGCGGGACTATATCGGTCAG
>JAJRZN010000133.1 GCA_024275235.1 Deltaproteobacteria bacterium | reverse complement strand
GGTTCGGGAGTGTATGGATCTGGTTCTCGGTGTTCTTGGTGACCGGGTCTCCATCTCTAAAATTGAGATCGTTAATAATATCCCGGCGGATTTACCCCCTGTTTTTGTCGATGCCATGCAGATTGAGCAGGTCTTTATGAACCTCCTGATTAATGCCATTCACGCCATGCCCAAGGGCGGCCGTCTGGAACTGCGGGGCGGGGTTGACGGTCATGAGCGGGTGGTCATCGCTGTTATGGATAATGGTGTCGGTATCTCCAGGGAAAATCTCGGCAAGATATTTGATCCGTTTTTCACCACCAAGAGGCAGGGGGAAGGCACGGGTCTGGGGCTGGCAGTATGCCACTCCATTATTGAGCATAACGGCGGAGTTCTGCAGGTGGAGAGTGTGGAAGGTGAGGGTAGTACTTTCAGCGTTCGGCTGCCCATTGACCATGGGGTACAGCTTCGGGATTTGAAAAAGGCGGTGGACCAGAAGACTGTACGGGATGATGAACATCATGAGATTTGCCGGATTTTGATTATTGATGACGAACGACTGCTCAATGAGATGCTGCAGGAATGTCTGAGGGCAGCGGGATATAATGTGGATGGGGCCTACGACGGAGTGGAGGGTATCGGGATGCTGCGTTACCAGAAATATCATCTGATCCTGCTTGATGTCCGCATGCCCCGTAAGGATGGTCTGGAGGTTCTGAAGTTTGTTAATCGTGAGTTTCCGGATATTCCCGTTATTATTGTTACCGGTCTGGCATCGTTGCAGGAGATTAAAAATACCGTGAAGATGGGGGCCTTTGCCTGCCTGAAAAAGCCCTTTGTCTTGGAGAAGGTTCTGAAAACGGTTAACAAGGCCTTGGCGTTGAAGTGTAAACATGGCCAGGTGATAGGTTGAGGGTAAGCGCTCCATGAAGCAGCTGCTTACTATTAGCGATTTAAGCGTTGCCACCGGCCTGGAAGAGAGTCTTATCCGTTTTTATGAGTCAGAATACGGTTCCCGGCTGCCGGAGAAGGTTGTGCGGGGTGACGGTCTTTTCTTTCGTCCGGAGGCCGTTGCCGTCCTGCGCGATATTCATCTCAGGCATGGGAGCGGCAATGCGGCTCCGGCCCCGGAGAGGGGCTATGGGCGGGTAATCGCGGTCAGTTCCGGTAAGGGCGGGGTGGGCAAGAGTAATCTGGCCCTTAATCTGGCCATTGAATTCCAACGGGCCGGTCACATGAGCCTGGTTCTGGATGCCGATCTCGGGATGGCAAATATCCATCTTCTCGCCGGGGTACAGCCTCGTTATACCCTGGGCGATTTTCTTAAAGAGCAGATCTCTATTTCCGAATTAATTACTCCCGGCCCCTGCGGGGTGGGGATTATCCCCGGCGGTGCCGGGATTATGGCTCTGGCTGACAGTACGGCGCGTGAGCGGCGGCAGATGCTTGGCGCCCTGGAGAGCATGGAAAAAAATACCGGGATCATGGTGGTGGATACGGCGGCTGGGATGGGGGCCGGGGTGCGTGATTTTCTGCTGGCCGCCGATGAGATTATTATTATTTTAACCCAGGACATAACTGCCATGGCTGATGCCTACGGTCTGCTCAAGGGGCTTCGGCAGGAGGGGCTGCGGGGGCCGGTATATTCAGTAATTAATATGACTGCCTCCCTGAAGCAGGCGGCCGCGGTTGCCGGACGTTTCGCGTCCTGCGCGGCACAATTCCTGGATTTGCGGGTGGAAAATATAGGCTATATCATGCGGGATTCCAGTTTTGCCGCTGCCACCGCCCGTCGTACTCCGCTGAACGTTTTTGCTCCTCAATCAAGGGCGGCCAAGAATATTCGCAATATTGCCGGCTCGTTATTGCGCGGGGCGGAGAAAGGCATTAAGATGAACTCCGCCTTTAAGCGTTATATGAAGATGGTGAATATAGAGGCAGAAGAAAAGAAATAGTTTCAATTAGTTTTTGTCATCCTGGGCTAATTATTATGAACCAAGCCGATCATTGGGCGCTTCAGTTCGGACTGCGCCGTAATCCTTTCCAAGATAATATCGATACTGATCTCTTTTTTCGTACCCGGCAGCATGAGGAGGCCCTGCTCAAGATTGGCATGGGGCTGAGGGATAAACACGCCCTTATTCTTCTGGCCGGGGTTTCCGGTACCGGTAAGACCCTGGTTTCGCAGGCCGCCCTGCGGGAGATGGACGGTTTATTGTATAAACCGGTTCTGATTCTGGCCCATCCGGGGATGAGTCGGGCCGGGTTGTTATCAGCTATAGTACAGGAACTTGAACTTGAGCCCGGACGTTTTGCGGCCCAGCGGCTGCGGGCGGTGCAGGATAAGGCCCTGCGCCTTTATGCCGAGGGCCGGCGCTTAGTTATAATTATTGATGAGGCCCACTTTTTAAAGGCCGACGCCCTTCACCTTCTGCGTACCCTTTCCAATCTGGAGACCGAGAAGGAGAAACTGGTGACGGTGCTGCTCTGCGCCGAGCTTGCCCTGCTTCGCCGGCTGCGCTCCCCCTCCTATGCCGCTCTCCGCGGCCGTATTACCTTTGCCATCATCCTTAGTCCTCTGAACGCCGCCGATCTGGAGCAGTATGTTAAATACCGGCTTTTAAAATGCGGCGCCGGGCCTGATCTTCTGCCGCCGGAGGTCTATCCCCTGGCCCTGGAGAAGAGCGGCGGTATCCCCCGTCAGATTAACCGCCTCTTTTACTGCGCCTTTATAGAGGCCATGGCGGCTGATTCTCCCTTGAATCTGAGTATGCTGGAGACGGCGGCTGTCAGCCTGGCGGCACTGCATGACTAAAATCAGTGATCTGCGGCTGGGCGGGACAAAGAACGTTTTGCCGGAAGACAGGGGCATAGCGGACGTGGAGCTTGCCGCGCTCAGCATTCCCGGCCCGCGGGAGGAGGTGGAATTTAAGCTTGTGACCTCCTTTAAGCCTTCCGGTGACCAGCCGCAGGCCATTGATCTGCTGTCGCGGGGCCTGAAGGCGGGAATCAGATCTCAGGTGCTTCTCGGGGTAACCGGCTCCGGCAAGACCTTTACCATGGCCCAGGTTATTGCCGCGGCCGGGCGTCCCGCCCTTGTCCTGGCTCCGAATAAGACACTGGCCGCCCAGCTCTACGCTGAGCTGAAGGAGTTGTTCCCCGATAATGCCGTGGAGTATTTCGTCAGCTATTACGATTATTATCAGCCCGAGGCCTATATTCCCCAGTCTGACACCTATATTGAGAAGGATTCGGCCATTAATGATGTCATTGACAAGATGCGTCATGGAGCCACCCGTTCTCTGCTAACCCGCCATGATACCATTATCGTGGCCAGTGTCTCCTGTATATATGGTCTGGGTTCGCCGGATGAGTATGAGGGCATGAATCTCACCTTGCGGGTCGGTGATGATTGCGCTCTGGAGGATATCCAGCGCCGCCTGGTCTATATGCTCTATGAACGTAATGATATTTCCTTTCACCGCGGCACCTTTCGGGTACGGGGCGATGTCCTGGAGATATTTCCGGCCTATGAGGATGAGCGGGCCGTGCGGGTGGAGATGTTCGGCGATACGGTGGAGGCCGTCAGCATGATTGATCCCCTGCGCGGGGTGGTGCTGGAGCGCCTTGATGAGTTGACCCTCTTCCCCGGCAGTCATTTTGTGACTTCCAAAGAGCGCCTCGAGGCGGCCATGTTCTCCATTAAGGCGGAATTAAAAGAACGGCTGACGGAACTTGGC
>JAJRZN010000132.1 GCA_024275235.1 Deltaproteobacteria bacterium | reverse complement strand
GCGGCGGTATCGACATCCACCGTGGTATGCAGAAGAGCGGCATCATGGGCCTCTTCAGAACTCACCAGACGATCAGAGAAAGGCACTACCCCCACCCCCTGGCTGTACTGCTGGTTAACCTCCCGGATCAGGGAATTGGCGAGAGAGTTCAAGCGGCCGAGATAATTATCGGGATTTCCCTCAACGAGTTGATTATTCATGCCGACCAACCCCCCAAGCTTGGCGCCCAAGGCCTCTCCGGAGGAGATAACCGCCGTAGTTTTGGCGCCGGTGGCGGAGGTCTGCACCCAATGAAGCTTGTTATCCGACCAGTCCAGACTCCAGGACTCGTTGTTATTGACCAGGGAATGACCATCGCCAAGCATTACGGTATAGGCCCCGTTGGCGGATTCAAAATAATTGACATCCACATAACCGGAGAGCTTTTTCAACAAATCATCCCTGGTATCACGCAGATCATTTTGCTGCTGGCGAGTAGTCTCGGAAGAGGAAATCTTCACGTTGATATTCGCTAATTGTTTAGTCAAACTGTTTACGTCACTGATTGTGGACTTCAGGTTCTCACCGATATTGAGTTTGACCTGATTGATATCCGCGGTCATGGACTGAAATTTATCATTTAAAATTTCCGCCTTCTGCACTACAGTCTGACGGGCGGAAGATAATTCCGGGTTATTGCTTAAGGCCTGCCAGGCGGCCCAGAACTGACTCATCAAATCATTGACCGCCAGACCGGGCGCCTCATTAAAGGTAGTTCCCACCACCTTCATTATCTGCTGCTGAGCCTGCAAATTGTTAATGGTGGAGTTCTGATCCATGAGCCGCTTAACCATAAACTGGTCATACTGCCGCACCACCGATTCGCTGCGCACCCCGTTACCGAAAAAACCCGCCCGGTCGGGGGTGGCCACCGGAGTGGTCAAATCCAGTATCTGGCGGGTATAGCCCGGATTATCAACGTTGGCGATATTATGCCCCGCCACGTTGATGGCGGCCTGATGAGTCAGCAGGGCCTCCTTGGCTATATTTAATACCGACGCGATACTTGGCATGCTTTAAACCTCTCTGCTGATCAGACTGGGCTGGACACTGCACCGCCCGAAGCCGACAGCCCCGTAAGTGGCAGGGGCCTGATCCCCGTGGGCGGTTAAAAGATTAACCGCCTCATTTAAGCAGGACAAGGTATCCAGGGTGGCCCGCCGGTTTATCAGGGTCTGGGTTCTGATCTCCTGGCGCAGCTCCCGCAGATTCTGCCTGTACTGCTTCACAATCTGCCGCTCGCTCTCGGCCAGCAGGGGCAAAATGGCCGCCAGAGTCGGGGCCGCCGGTTTATCATCCTCCTCCGCGGCCACCGCCTCCTCAATAACCCCTTTCAGGACATCATCCACATATTGAATCTTAGTCAGTAAACTTTCCTTCTCCTTAGAGAGCCTGAAAAGCTCCTGAGCCGCCATCGTCTTCAGAGCCTTATTTTCAGCCCGCAGAAGATTTTTAAGGTCCTCGGAGAATCGGGTATTAGTCCGCAGTCCCTCAACAAGCTTTTCCACCGTTTCCGCTTTTAAATTGTTCATATCTTTCATATCTATTTACCTTGTCTGTAACGATGAACAATTGACTGCGGCCCGCGGCTTAACTGCCGGTAAAGGCTGTCACCAAGCCCCATACCCCGTCCCTTGGCCATTTCCTGCGCCAGGGCATCATCCTGCATTGATTGATACATATCAGAGGCATAACCACCATGTAATATACCGTCTTTAGGGATAGATTTCCGCATGCTGGTGAGCAGCTGTTTAAGCATCAGAGCCTCAAAATCATGACAGGCTTTACGCAATTTCTTCTCTTGTTTCTCTTTCAACGTATCGGCAGCCGCCCCAGTTTGCTTGAGCGCCGTACCCTCCCCGCCTATCCGCATCATCAGCTTCCCTCCTGTAACTATTCAGCTATGGCCCATACCCAGAGCTATGAATCGTAACTGCTTAGATAATCTTTAATTCGGCCTGCATTGCCCCGGCCGCCTTAATGGCCTGTAAAATAGCGATTAAATCGCGGGGGGCGACCCCCACGGAATTAAGGGCCCGCACTAATTGGCCCAAGGTTACCCCCGGATCAATCTCCGCCAGTTTTTTCGTGGTCTTAGCGGCCGTGGCGCTGGCAATCTGGGCGGTCATCTTCTTCACCATTTTATTGGTCAACAGCTTACCCACCATAGCCGAGGCAATCGGTGGTGTTTTGGCGGCAGAGACCTGTACGCTGAGAGAGCCATGGGCCAGGGCCAGACGGCTTATCCTGACATTTGCCCCCATGACCACTGTGCCGGTGCGCTCATCTACCACCACCATGGCCTGATTGTCCGGCCGCACCTCCAAGTCCTCTAATTCCGCCAGCAGGGCAACCTGTCTGTTTTTATAGGCCCCCGGCACCTCTACCTTGACACTGGCTCCATCCTGGGCCCTGGCAAAATCGCCCCCGAGATCATGATTAATGGCCTTAACCACCCTGATTACCGTGGTGAAATCCGGCCGGTCCAGGCTGATCGTCACATAATTCCGCCCGGCAAAAGAGACCGGCACCTCTCTCTCCACCGTAGCACCGTTGGGAATACGAGCCACGGTGAGATGGTTCTTCTGGCCGCGATTCTGCCCGCCGGGCACAACAAAACCGCCAATACTCACCGGCCCCTGGGCCATGGCATAAATCTTACCGTCTAAACCACGCAAGGGAGTGGCAATCAGAGTGCCGCCCTGCAGAGACGCGGCATCGCCCAGAGAAGATATAGTAACGTCAATCTCCTGACCGTTCTTGACGAAGGGCGGCAGGCTGGTGGTCACCAGAACCCCGGCCACATTCTTGACCTTAATGTCATTGGCGTTAATGTTCATCCCGATATTCTTCAGCATATTGGCCAGCCCCCGGGTGGTAAAGGTTGACTTGTTACCGTCGCCGGTACCATGCAGCCCCACTACCAGGCCGTAGCCCAGTAACTGATTACCACGCACCCCGTCCACCTGAGCCATATCCTTCAGACGGGCTCCCTGGGAGCTTAAGACCGAAATGTCCAGCAGAAATATAGTTATAATCAAGAGTATTTTTTTCATAAAAATCCTGTATTGCCTGTATTCGAGGAGTCGGCCAAGACGCAGAAAACTGCCTCCTGAACTTAACTGACAGCAATTAACGTGCCATCATAAAGCGGCAATATTTGCCGCCCTAAAATGGCCAGACTACATCAATGAGATTAGCGAACCAACCCGGCCGCTGCTTGGAACTTAGTGATCCGACACCGTTATATTCGATGCGGGCGTCGGCGATATAGGAAGACAAGATGGTATTATCACTGCTTATATCCTCCGGCCGGATAATACCGGAGAGGATAATATGCTGGGTCTCATTATTAACCCGCACCTCCTGATAACCACGAATCATCAGATTACCGCTGGGCGAGATATTAATTATCCGGGCTGACAAGGTGGCGGTTACCTGACTGTCCCGCGAGGTTTCACCCTTACCATGAAAGGACTTGGTCAAACTGGCATTCATACTGGTCAGGGAAGGAATTTGCGCCCCATGGCGGCCCCGGAACAGGCTTTCATAACCAAAGAGCGAAGAGACACCGCCCTTGAGACTGGAATCATGCGAAGTCTTGGTTTCAGCATTTTTATCGGCGCTGGAATTCTCGACGATCTTGACCAGAAGGATATCACCCACCTTATGAGCCCGGTCATCCTCATAAATATTCTTGGCGGCCGAATTAAATATAGCCCCCACCGGGGCGGCAGCCGTTGCATGATCGGCCGCCGGCATACTGTAACGCTCCGGCAATACCGGTTTATCCGTAACCGCCGGATTCTGCCCGGCACAACCGGCTATCAGGAAAAGCAAACAGCCATATACTCTAAATATTCGCATTATAATTCTCCTTTCGCGGGAATACAGCCGCTGTAATCACTGCAGCACCACCGTGAATGTGCGCGCTTATCATATTCTTAATAGACCGCCTCCACCTCATGGGCATTAACAATCCGGGCGTAAATCTTTTTACGGCTCATCAAATTCTTCACCATAACCACATCCCCCAAAGCTCCGGCCCTGTCTATCCGGCCCGCCGCCCTCACCATGAGCGGCCCGGAATGAACAACAATGGTAACCATATCGCCCCGCTTAACAATC
>JAJRZN010000006.1 GCA_024275235.1 Deltaproteobacteria bacterium | reverse complement strand
GGATTGAAAGGAGCCAGTCCCAGGGTCAGACAGGCTATAATGAGGATGGAAAGTGGTATTTTATCAAGGAAATTCAACAGTTCGTATCCTAAAAAGTTCTAAGGCTGATAAACCAGCACTGGCAATGACGAGCCAAGGCAGGTTTTTAGCACAACCCAAATATTTGCGACCAGCATTACCATATTCTGTCCGATATGGCAATTAGACTGAGCCGGTTTGCCGCCCCTTAACCTTTTCCCCTTGACAAACCCTCCGAAGGTGAACATTAGCTCAGGTGAGCTATTATTTATTATTGCTGCAAAAACAGCAGACCTGCCCCCTTACAAATATCGTAATTAATGTTTAAAATAACCGCCAATGAAGATTATCTTTCGCTATACGCCCCTGCTCGGCACCGCCCTCATAATCCTGCTTATGGCCGGGTGCGCCGCCGTGGGGCCGGACTACAGCAAACCAGTAATGCCCGTACCGGACAGCTGGCACACGAAACTGCAGGATGGCTTGAGCGCCGGGCAGCCGCGCCGCCTGGCTCACTGGTGGACAGTCTTCCATGATCCCGTCCTCTCAAGCCTTATTAAACGGGCGGCGGCGCATAATCTTAACCTCAAAAAAGCCCGAGCCCGGCTCTTGGAAGCCCGGGCCCGGCAAACCATGAGCCGAAGCGCCCTCTTCCCCACCCTAAATACCTCAGGCTCCGTCACCAGGAACCGCGCTAACAACCACGAAACAAATCTCTATAACGCCGGTTTTGACGCCGGCTGGGAGCTGGATATTTTCGGGGGCATCCGACGCTCCATAGAGGCAGCCGCCGCCGACCAGCAGGCTGACCGGGAAGACCTGCGTGATATTCTTGTCAGCCTGCTGGCCGAGGTATGCCGGAACTACATTGATGTCCGCACCAGCCAGGTCAGGCTGACAGTGGCGGCAGAGAACATCAAAACTCAACAGCAAAGTTTACAGTTAGTCAGATCACGCTACGCAAGTGGTCTTGTCACTGATCTGGATATCCAGCAGGCCACTTACAGCCTGGAAAACAGCCGGGCTCAGGTGCCGTCTCTGCGCACCGGTCTTAATGAGGCAATGAACCGCCTCAGCTTACTCCTCGGACTACCTCCCGGAGCTCTGGATGAGCAGCTGCGGCAGAAGAAACCAATTCCACTGGCCCCACCGCGGGTGGCCGTGGGGATACCGGCCGACCTTATCCGGCGCCGCCCCGATATCCGCCGGGCAGAGCGCCGCCTCGCCGCCCAATCAGCCAGAGTGGGAGTGGCCGCCGCCGCGCTCTACCCAACCCTTAAGCTGAACGGTTCAATCGGCTTTGGGGCCTTGTCATTCAACCATTTGTTTGATTCCATTAACCGCACCTTCAGTTTCGGCCCCGCCATAGGCTGGCCCATCTTTGATGCCGGGCAGATCCGCGCCAATATAAAGGCCCAGTCAGCCGTGCGGAATCAATATCTCATTCAGTATGAATCCACTGTCCTCACGGCCCTTAACGAGGTGGAAAACGCCCTCACCGCCTATACAAATGAGCAGGATCAGGCCCGGCATTTAAAACTCTCGGCCGCGGCTGCTGAAAAATCCCTGAAACTGGCCCGAATAAGATATACAAGCGGAATCACTAATTTTACCGCGGTGTTAAATGCCCAGGAGTCTCTACTTGCCATCCAGGATCAAACAGCCCGGAGTACCGGCACCTTAAGCACCGACCTGGTACGAATTTACAAGGCACTCGGCGGCGGCTGGACTTCACTGAACGCCACCCGCAGCCCAGCGGTACGATATAAGGACTCGACCCCATGAATAAAGTAGACACAGAACAGGATAACGCCCTGGCCGAAGCATTAAAACTTGATTCTGCCCCCGCTCATAAACGGCATCTCAAAAAATGGCTGATCTGGGGAGTAGTGCTGCTGATAGCGGCCTTTGGCCTGCTGCGCTGGAACAGCAGCGACAATGATACAATCCAGTTTAAGACTCAGCCCGTTAAACGGGGTAATATTACAGTGACCGTCACCGCCACCGGCAACCTGGCCCCCACCAATCAGGTTGAGGTGGGCAGCGAACTGTCGGGCATAGTCCGGGAGGTAACAGTTGATTATAATGACCGGGTTAAGGTCGGAGAGGTTCTGGCCCGTTTAGATACCACAAGACTAAAGGCCCAGGTTCTGCAGTCAAAAGCGGCCTTGACCGCGGCACGAGCCAACCTGCTGCAGGCCAAGGCCACGACAAGAGAAACACGCCTCGAGCTCCAACGTTTACGGGAGGCCCAGGCCCGCAGCAATAAACAGGCGGTTTCAGTGCATGACTTAGATGCGGCTCAAGCCGCTCTGGAACGGGCTATCGCTAATCAGGAAAGTGCCAGGGCCGCTATCGCGCAAGCAAAAGCCACCCTGGAGATCAACCAGACCGATCTCGGCAAATTAAAGATTGTCTCCCCGATTAACGGTGTTGTCCTGGCCCGCTCGGTGGATCCAGGCCAGACCGTGGCCGCCTCTCTCCAGGCTCCGGTTCTCTTT
>JAJRZN010000131.1 GCA_024275235.1 Deltaproteobacteria bacterium | reverse complement strand
GTGATCCACCTGCAGGCCGGGATTAAAGTGCGCATTGACGGTAAGCTGGTTGAGACCACAGTGGGCCGGATCATGTTTCTTGAGCTGCTGCCGCCGGCGGTACCGTTTGAGCAGGTTAACCGGGTGATGACCAAGAAGGAACTGGCCCGGTTGATTGATTATACCTACCGTCACGCTGGTACTAAAGAGACGGTTATTCTGGCGGATCGTCTGAAGGATATGGGTTATGAGATGGCCACCACCCATGCCATTTCTATCTGTATTAATGATATGACCATTGCCGAGGGCAAAGATCAACTTGTCCACAGCGCCGAGCAGGAAGTCCTGGATGTCGAGGAACAATATGTCGGCGGCTTGATTACCGCAGGCGAGAAATATAATAAGGTCATTGATATCTGGTCTCGGACTACTGATGAGGTAGCGGAGGGCATGATGAATAACCTCAGCGTTGAGCACCTCGTTGATGCCGATGGTAAGGAGTTCGACAGCCCCAGCTTCAATGCCATTTATGTCATGGCCGATTCCGGAGCTCGTGGTTCAAAGGACCAGATTCGTCAGCTTGCCGGGATGCGTGGTCTGATGGCCAAGCCCTCGGGGGCAATTATTGAATCTCCCATTAAGGCCAATTTCCGGGAAGGGCTTAATGTTCTTGAGTATTTCATTTCTACCCATGGAGCCCGTAAGGGGCTGGCTGATACGGCTCTGAAGACCGCCAACTCCGGCTACCTGACCAGGCGCCTGGTGGATGTGGCCCAGGATTCCACCATTGTCGAGAGCGATTGCGGCACCCTGGATGGTATTATTGCCGAGTCTCTTCTCGAGGGTGGGGAGATTATTCAGCCGGTTGGTGAACGTATCCTGGGCCGGGTCGCCCTGGATGACATTGTTGACTCGGTAACCGACGAGGTATTGGTAGAGGCCAACGAGGAGATTGACGAGCACAAGGTTAAGCTGATTGAAAAGGCGGGACTGGATCGGGTTGCCATTCGTTCAGTGTTGACCTGTCAGTCCAAGCGCGGGGTCTGTGCCAAATGTTATGGCCGGGATCTGGGCCGTGGTCATATAGTCAACAAGGGGGAGGCGGTCGGTATTATTGCCGCCCAGTCCATTGGTGAGCCTGGTACCCAGTTGACCATGCGGACATTTCATATTGGTGGTACAGCCAGTCGGAGCGCCGAGGTGGCTGAGGTGCGCACCAAGCATGGCGGCATAATTAAATTTCAGGGTATGCATACAGTCACTGGCGCTGACGGCAAGATGGTTGTTATGAACCGTAATGGCGAGGTCAGTATCGTTAACGAGCAGGGTCGTGAAGTTGAGCGTTACTTATTGATCTACGGGGCTCAATTACATTATAAAGACGGCGATAAGATTGAGGCAGGGGCCTTGATCGCTGACTGGGATCCATATACCATTCCCATTGTCTGCGAGGTGGGAGGTACGGTCAAATTCGGTGATATTATTGAGGGTGATACCATGCAGGAACGGGTTGACCCCATTACCGGTAAATCCAGTTCGGTCATTATCCAGGGCCGTCAGACCAATGTGAATCCGCGTATTTCTCTGAAGGATGAAAACGGCCGGGGAGTAAAATTGCCCAAGACCGGGATTCTGGCCCGTTATTCCCTTTCCGTTGGTACTATTATTACGGTGGAAGAGGGGGAACATGTCCAGGCTGGTACGGTGCTTGGCAAAATCCCCCGTGAAACCACCAAAACAAAGGATATTACCGGTGGTCTGCCCCGGGTAGCTGAACTTTTCGAGGTTCGTAAGCCCAAGGAACACGCCATTATCACCGAAATTGACGGCCAGATCAGTTATGGCAAGGACACCAAGGGCAAGAAACGGGTCATCGTTACGCCGCCCATTGGCGAGGCGAAGGAATACAGTATCTCCAAGGGCAAGCATATCAGTGTGCATGAGGGAGATTACGTTAAGGCTGGTGAACCGTTAATGGATGGCTCTCCCGATCCCAATGATATTCTGCGGGTCAAGGGTGTTAAGGAACTTGCCAAATTTCTGGTTAATGAGATCCAGGAGGTATATCGTCTGCAGGGTGTTAAAATTAACGATAAACACATTGAGGTTATTGTCCGCCAGATGCTGCGCCGGGTTACTATAACCGGGGCGGGGGATTCAATCTTTATGCTTGGTGAACATGTTGAATGGTGGCGTTTCCGGGAAGAGAACGAAAAGATAATCAGAGAGGGAGGGCACCCAGCCCAGGCTCAGCCCCTGCTTCTTGGAGTAACCAAGGCCTCCTTGAGTACCGACAGCTTTATTTCCGCGGCATCCTTTCAGGAGACAACCAAGGTATTGACCAATGCCGCCATGGCGGGCCGGGTTGATAATCTGGTGGGCCTGAAGGAAAATGTTATCATGGGGCGTCTGGTGCCGGCCGGCAGCGGCTTGGGAAATTATAAACAATTTGAGTAACTGTGATTTGCCGAATAGCTTCCGAAGCAGCGTAACCCCGGGGATCGGACTTTTTACGATGCCGGCAAATATAAGGCTTGACAATAATCAGCCATTCGAGTAAAAAACTCTTTTCTCGTTAGCGGTAAAACCTGAAAATTGCTATAAATAATCCGGGCGCTTAGCCCTATTGTAAAAAGGAGTAGTGTAGATGCCAACTATTAATCAATTGGTACGGCACGGTCGTAAGAAGATGCTGAGCCGGACAAATACCCCAGCCTTGAAAGGGGCTCCCCAGAAGAGGGGTGTATGCGTCAGGGTTTATACCACGACCCCGAAAAAACCTAACTCCGCTCTCCGTAAGGTGGCCAGGGTAAGGTTGACCAATGGGATGGAGGTTACCTCCTATATTCCCGGAGTTGGCCATAACCTGCAGGAACATTCCGTGGTTCTGATCCGCGGCGGCAGGGTAAAGGATTTACCTGGTGTCAGGTATCATGTCGTTCGTGGTACTCTTGATACCCTTGGTGTTTCCGATCGGAAGCAGGGCCGTTCAAAATATGGCGCTAAAAGACCTAAATAAGCACTAAGGGTAAGATAGGAGTATAAGATAATGCCAAGAAGAAAGACTGTCGCTAAACGCCCCATTGAGTCAGATGAGCGTTATAAAAGCGTTTTAGTTTCAAAGTTTATAAATTGTATCATGCTTGATGGCAAGAAAAGTGTAGCGCGTGGTATTTTTTATGGTGCCATGGATATTATTTCTGACCGAGTGAAGGAAGATGGTCCGGTTGAGGTCTTTGAAAAGGCCATGGACGGTGTCCGTCCCCGGGTTGAGGTAAAATCACGCCGGGTTGGTGGTGCCACATATCAGGTACCCATAGAGGTACGTCCTGAAAGACGTAACGCTCTCGCCATGCGTTGGATTTGTGGCTTTGCCAAAAAACGTTCTGGGAAATCAATGGCCGAAAAGTTAGCCGCTGAAATTTTAGATGCCTATAACAACCGGGGTTCATCGGTGAAGAAGAGGGAAGATACTCACAAGATGGCCGAGGCTAATAAGGCGTTTGCTCATTATCGCTGGTAATTCTTCTTTCTTGATTGACAATTCATTATTCCTGCAGTATTAATAATCTCTTTTTTACCAGTTGCCGGGTGTCGGTATAAGGCACGGTAGATTTTCAAGTCAACGGGAAGAGAGATTGAGCGGTGATAAGGCCTTAAAGGCGATTAGAAATATTGGTATAATGGCCCACATTGATGCGGGCAAGACTACGACAACAGAACGGATTCTGTATTATACCGGTAAATCATACAAGATAGGTGAGGTTCACGACGGTAACGCCGTTATGGACTGGATGGAACAGGAGCAGGAACGTGGTATTACGATTACTTCCGCAGCTACTACCTGTTACTGGCATGACCACCAGATAAATATAATTGATACCCCCGGGCATGTAGACTTCACCATAGAGGTTGAACGCTGCCTGCGGGTTTTAGACGGTGCGGTGGCCGTCTTCTGTGCGGTGGGTGGGGTTGAGCCACAGTCTGAAACCGTCTGGCATCAGGCGGATCATTATGCCATCCCGCGTATTGCCTTTGTTAACAAGATGGATCGAGTCGGCGCTGATTTTGAGCGCTGTCTGAAGATGATGGAAGAGAGGCTGGGGGCAGTTCCCCTGGCTCTGCAGATTCCCATTGGTAAAGAAGATTCCTTTGCGGGCGTTATTGATCTCGTTCGAGGCAAAATGCTCTATTTCGACGAAGGAACACAGGGCGCTGATATTTTAGAAGAGGATATCAGCCCGGATTACACTGAACAATTCACGGCCGCACGTATGGCCCTTATCGAGAAGCTGGCCGACTTCGATGAAGGGGTCATGGAAAAATATCTTGAAGAACAGCCCATTGGTGCTGATGAGATCAAACAGGCGGTAAGAGCAGTTACCATGAATCTTGACATGGTACCGGTTCTGTGTGGCAGCGCCTTTAAAAATAAAGGCGTTCAGCCGTTACTTGACGCCGTTGTCAGCTATTTGCCGTCGCCGGTTGATGTCCCGCCGGTACATGGACTTGATGAAAAGGCCTGGAGCAGATCAGGAAGGCCGATGAAAAAGAGCATCTATGTGCTCTGGCCTTCAAAATGGTGTCGGACTCATTTGTCGATAACCTGGCTTTTGTCCGGCTTTATTCCGGGGTTTTGAGGCAGGGGGAGAAGATATTTAATTCCACCCGCCGTAAACAGGAAAAGATTGGGCGTATCCTGAGGATGCACGCCAATAAGCGCCATGAGGTTAAAGAAATTGGCGCCGGTGATATAGCCGCTCTGGTTGGACTGCGTTTTACCAAAACCGGAGATACCCTCTGCGCCAGGGGTGATAACATCCGGCTTGATAATATAGAATTCCCCGACCCGGTTATCAGCATAGCGATTGAGCCCAAGGGCAAGGGCGATGAGGAAAAACTGCTGGTCAGTCTGGATAAGATTGCCATAGAAGATCCATCATTTAAGGTTTCGCGGGATGAGGATACCGGCCAGACAATCATCGCCGGTATGGGTGAACTGCATCTTGAAATTATTATTGACCGCCTTATCCGTGAATTTAAGGTTGCCGCAAATGTGGGGCAGCCCCAAGTCGCCTATAAGGAAACGATAGGGGTTAGGGCCGAGGCCGAAGGTAAGTTCGAGCAATTAAACACCGGTAAACATTTATTCGCTCAGCTGAAAATAGAAATATCTCCTCTCGATAGAGGCGCGGGGTGGATTTTTGACAATCAGCTGGTGGAAGATTCGATTCCAGCAGAATTTGTTGATGCCATCAGGCGTGGAATTGAATCAGGCCTGGATTCAGGGGCTTTGCTGGGATATCCGGTTGTTGATGTGCAGACAACCTTGGTGGATGGCTCGTATCATGAAGAGGATTCTACGCCCCAGGCCTTTGGAATAGCAGCGAATATTGCTTTGCGCCAGGCCCTTATTGATGGCGAATCAATGCTGCTGGAGCCGGTGATGGCCGTTGAGGTTGTGCTGCCGGATGAGTATCTTGGTGATGTGATTAATAATTTGAATGGCAGAAGGGCGCAGATTCAAGGAATGGAACATCGGGGAAATACGGTGCAGGTGGTTGAGGCCCAGGTACCATTGGCGGAGATGTTTGGTTATTCCACTGATCTGCGTTCGGTCACTCAGGGACGGGCCAATTTTTCCATGCAGTTTAATTCATACGAGATTGTTCCGGAAAAAATTGCGGCTCGAATCATCAAAAAGGTTAGAGGGCTTTAAACAATATTTTATATGAAATTTTATGTGTGATGGCTTCAGGCCGGGGCATAAAGATTTTCATGTTTAGTCGCGGTCGGGAAACCGGCAGGACTGTTATTAAGAATAATTGAGGAAGAACAATGGCTAAGGAAAAATACGAGAGAACAAAACCGCATGTAAATATTGGTACCATTGGTCACATTGATCATGGCAAGACGACCTTAACTTCCGCCATTACCCGGGTTTTAGC
>JAJRZN010000130.1 GCA_024275235.1 Deltaproteobacteria bacterium | reverse complement strand
CGGCGGCGCGGTACATCTTATTTATGGCAATAATGTTGGCGATCAGCACCTAATATCACAATTTTGCGGCACGAAGTTTCCCACCATCAATCATCATGGTGTCCTGGGAGCCATGGAGGCCGGCGGCCTGAAGATTGCTTTTACCCATTATCCGGAGATGGCCAGGGGCTTAGCGGCTATGGATAATTTTGATGTGGTATGCTGCGGTCACAATCATCGTTACGCGGTGCGGGAGGTCGGCAGCACACTGCTCATAAACCCTGGAGAGATGCTGGGGGCCGAAGCTCAGCCGGGATTCTGTATTCTGGAGACTACCTCAAGAGAGGTGGAAAGGGTTGAGGTTGGGCGGCAAATGGTGGACGAGAGCGCATAGGTAACTAAAGGAGAAACAGAAAATGAATGAGGAAATGAGCTTTGCCGAGCTGTTGGCGGAGAGTTATGAGGAACCGGTGAAGCTCCAGGCCGGTGACAAAATAAAGGCCCGGGTGGTACGTATAGGCCGGGATATGGTATTTGTTGACCTGGGCGGCAAGAGTGAGGGAATCTTCCCTTTAAATGAAGTTGTGGATGCCGATGGGGAGATAACCATTAAGGAGGGTGATGATATCCAGGTCTTCTTTCTAAGTGCCGAGCATGGTGAGATTCGTTGTACCACTCGTCTTGGTAAGGGGCCGGAATCACGCGCTCTTTTGGAATCGGCTTTCAAAAGCGGCATCCCGGTGGCCGGCAAAGTGGACGGCGAGATTAAGGGCGGTTTTGCCGTCAAGCTGGCTGGTGCCGCCCGCGCTTTCTGTCCCTTTTCGCAGATTGGGATCAGCCGCACTGAGGACGAAGACCTCAGCGACCGGGAGCTTGATTTTAAGATTATTGAATTCGGGGAGGACGGCCGTAATATCATCGTCTCGCACCGCAAGGTTATGGAAGAACAGCGGCGGGAGAAAATGATCCAGTTACGGGAGACTCTGAGCGAGGGGATGACTATTATCGGTACGATTTCCTCTATTCGTGACTTTGGCGCCTTTGTTGATATCGGCGGTTTAGACGGCTTGCTGCCGATTTCGGAAATCTGCTGGGGCCATGTTGAGGATATTAATGAACGTCTGCGCGTCGGCCAGAAGGTTGAGGTCAAGATCATGAAGCTGGACTGGGAGGCGGAGCGTTTTTCCTTCAGTCTCAAAGATACCATGCCCGATCCCTGGCATGACATTCTGGGAAGTTACCCTTTAGGCAGCAACCATAAGGGTCGGGTGGCCCGGTTGACCAGTTTCGGGGCCTTTATTACTTTGGAAGAGGGGGTTGACGGCCTGCTCCATATCTCCAAACTCGGGGCCGGCCGCCGCCTCAATCATCCCCGTGAGGTGCTGGAAACGGGCCAGGAGGTTGAGGTCAAAATTGAGGCGGTAAAGGCTGAAGAGCGGCGTATATCTCTAACCCTGAGCGGGGAATTGACTCAGACCGCGGATGGAGATCGGGAGGAGGATGAAAAACCTGGCGCTGAAGATAATTACCGGCAGTACACCCGGCCGACCAAGGGCAGCTCCATGGGCACCCTGGGAGATCTGCTGGCGGCTAAATTAAAAAGGTAAATACCGCAGGATGGGGGATATTCCCAAAAGTCACAAATCCATCTACCGGGTAAGCATCATTGGGGCCAGGTCTTCATCCTTGACAGAGTATTCTAAGCGTTGGGGTATTGAGATCTTTCACCGGACGCTCAAAAGCGGCTGTAAGGTTGAAGATCGTCAATTGGAAACCGTTGATCGGATTACCGCGTGCCTGGCCATTGGCATGGTCATTGCCTGGCGGGTTTATTACCTGACCATGCTTGGCCGCCAGACCTCCGATGTCCCCTGCTCGGTACACAAAAGGAAACATAGTGGAATTGTCGGAAGTAGTACCTTGGGGAAGAACATTAAGCGAGTACAAAGAAATGTTCTCGATTACAAGTCGCGATCTTGAGAAGAAGATATTGGGTTGTGGAGATGGTCCAGCATCCTTCAACGCTGAATTAGCGGCCAAGGGCGGAGATGTCATATCCATAGATCCAATTTATCAAATTTCTTCAAGTCAAATTCAATCACGAATCGAAGATGTTTATCCTAAAATAATGGAGCAAGTTTCAAAAAACACGGCTGACTATGTTTGGGATAATATAAGAGATGTTGAAGAGCTTGGAAAAGTGCGAATGGAAGCAATGAAAACTTTTCTAAGAGATTACGAAGATAATCAAAAGTCAGGAAGGTACATCAATGCATCATTGCCGATCCTGCCGTTCAAGGATAAGGAGTTTGATTTGGCTTTGTGTTCTCACTATCTATTTCTGTACAGCAAGCATGTAAATTTGCACGAGCACATAGAGGCAATGAAAGAGCTTTGTCGGGTTTCAAGGGAGGTTCGAGTGTACCCTCTTCTGTCTTTAAGCAACAACCAAGAGTCTCCACACATTCACCCTGTTATGGCAGAGCTTGAGAAAAAGGGTGTCGAAGTATCATTGGTTCCAGTGAAATATGAGTTTCAAAAAGGAGCCACAAAAATGCTGGTGGCGAAACAAGAAAACATTATATTATCTATACGAAAACACAACAGAAATAGATTTCATCACAGAAGACAAAATCTTAATTGAATCAAAATTCTATGCAGAGCTAAATCAAAAACAGGAAAAATTGTTTAATGAATATCCTGCCAATAAAAAACTGGTGATTGACTCTGTTGAAAAGTTAGAAGCATTAAATGAAATCTAAAGAGAACGAATAAGATACAAGGTTATATTGGGAGGCAAAGGGGGAATCTATGATATTATGCCTTGTTGCCAAGATAATTTGTTAGCGTCTGATCAAAGCGCATGAAATCATAGACGTCCCCCTTTTACCCCCTGGAAAAATGTTAGAACTCGGTTCTCCCTGCGGTATTGTTCAAATTGGCTTAAAAGTACTATTTCCATTTTTGTTCTAATTGTTTCGTCGACATACATATGAAGTTTAAGTCCCCCTTTTTCACAATGCTGTCAGCTTATTGGTATGCTACACGCTGTCTGCTTGGCCTGTAAGGATGAATCCGTTTTAGTTCCGTAACCTCTTTTCCTCTTG
>JAJRZN010000129.1 GCA_024275235.1 Deltaproteobacteria bacterium | reverse complement strand
CTCAACGCCGTCCTTGCGGGCCGGGCCGATATTAAGGTCTAAGAAACTGGCACCGGCGGCGCTCTCTTCTTTGGCCATCTCTTGAACTGGGCCGGCTTCACGGGCCTTCATGGCGTTGCCGCTGCGGTTGCCCATGATATTGATGCTTTCAGCAATGGGTTTGATCTGAGTCATTTAATCCTCCTCGTTTGCACGTTAATGGTTTGAAACTTATTAAACCCGAATTTCGGGGTGGTTTATGAAGCTGTAAAAACATAAATTAACATATTTATCGTTATTTAGCCTAATTGTCAAAGTTTTTCAGCTCCCAGCTATTTTTTTAAAACAGGTGGTGTCTCAGCCGGCTGGGGAGATCATCAATATTAACGGGCATAATAGAGGGGATTGGGGTGGATAACCGCGGCCTCATGGATATAAAAGATATGCCAGCCCGCCTTTTGAGCCCGGCGGGCGTAAAACATGAGTGATAATGGAGATATCCGGCGGCGTGGCAGGCCGATATCCTCGATTAACTGCGGCCGGATGATGAGCGCTCCGCTCCACAGCCAGTCCACCTCGATGGTACGGTCAGGGGTGAGGGAAAGAAGCCGCCGGGAGAGGGGCAGACCCAGGTATAATCCCAGGCGGGAAAGTCCATGGGGGAAGAGGCGGGTAACTGCTTCCGGCCTGCCGTAGGCATTTAAGACCCGTGGTGATGCCAGTCCCACGTCTGGAGTGTCGTCCATGAAATTTACCAGAGGCAGCAGGCTGCCGGGCTGGATAAGTGCGTCGGTAGCCATAATCAGGATATAACGTCCCGCTGCCAGTTCAATTATCTGTTTATGGGCTTCGGTCTCCCGGCAGCCGGGCAGCGAAAAGAGCTTTAAGCTGGGAAAATCAAAAAGTAATTCATCGTCGTTCTCCGTACCGAGATTGGCCAGAAAAATTTCCACGGCCACCGGGTCGGCATCCTCCTCTATTGAACGCAGCATGGGAGCCGCTGCGAGGGGGCGGCGGCTGAAGGTGGCGCAGACCGAGATGTCCGGGATTATGGCGGGCATGATTATTCAGGAGGCAGGGGCATCAGCCTTCTTCCTTCTGCTTTCTGTCCGCTGCCTTCTGCCTTCTATCCTCTGCCACCGAGGGGAAGAATGCCATATTGGTATGGGGCAGAAAGAGGGAGGCCATATAATGGTTCATGAACTGGGGATTTTCACTCAACTCCATATTGGTCATTATCCTGCTGACCATGCCTCTTTCCCGAAAACGTTTATGGTCGGTGAGGCTGATTCGGGCTCCCATCAATGAGGCATTACCAAGATAATAGAAACGGTTCCGCTCGATATCGGGCAGAAGGCCGATGGTGATGGCCCGCTCCAGGTCTATATAGGCTCCGAAGTTACCGGCCAGAATGATTCGTTCAAGATCGTCAAAACCCATGCCCACGGATTCAAGCAGGCTGACGTAACCCGCGAACATGGCCCCTTTGGCGCGGATGAGATTGTCAAGATCCACCTCGGTGATAACCAGATCTTCACCGGTGAGGGTGTCTCTGGCCCAGGCCAGGACATACTCGTAATTGTCAACCCCTTCACGAATACGGGGGTGGTTGAGATGGCGGTTGAACTTTCCCTGCTGGTCAATGACCCCGGCGGAAAGCAGTTCAGCGACAATGCTTATCAGCCCTGAGCCGCAGATTCCGCGGGGTTTGCTGTGTTCAATGGTGATAATCATGGGCTCCAGGCTGTCGGGGTCGATGTGGAAGTTGTCGATGGCCCCGGCTGAGGCCCGCATTCCGTGTCTTATGCCGCCGCCTTCAAAGGCCGGCCCCGCTGAACAGGCGGCGCAGATCATCCAGTCGCTGTTCCCCACGACGATCTCGCCGTTGGTGCCGATGTCGATAAAGAGGGTGAGGGCCTCGCTCTTGTGCATCTGGCAGGCGTGAACTCCGGAGGTTATATCGCCGCCCACATAGCTCGCTACCGAAGGATAGAGGAACAGACGCACCGATGGATGGGCGTCAATACCCAGGGCGTTGGCTCTGGTCAGGGGCATCTGGTTACAGGTGGGGACATAGGGGGCTTCCCGGATGAATTTGGGGTTCAGGCCCAGGAGAAGGTGGGACATAACGGTGTTGCCGGCCGCCATAATATAAGTGATATCACGGGCCGCGATATCTTTTTTAGCGCAGATGGTGGCTATTATCTTGTTAATGGACTCCACTACCTTGGCCTGCAGGGTTTGCAGGCCGCCGGGCCGCTGGGCGTATATAATTCTGGAGATAACATCCTCGCCATGGGCGATCTGGCTGTTATAGCACGAGGCTTCGGCCAGAATTTCCCCATTATTGAGATCTAAGAGGATCGCGCCCAGAGTGGTGGTGCCGATGTCTAAGGCGATGCCGTAAAACTGGCCGGTGGTGTCGCCTGGTTCCACGGCAATTATGCGGTCGGGCTCTTCGGCCCGTTTACCGCGCAGCATGATAACCGTTACCTCCCAGTTGGCCTGGCGGAGGATGAAGGGCAGCTTCTGGAGCAGGGCCGGATGATCGTAGGTAGGCTCCTCGCAGTCGGAGCAGCCTTTTTTGATGGCTCGCATAAGGCGCTGGAGATCCGGGACATTATCTTCGGTACTGGGGGGATCAAGACGCAGAAAGCGTTTTTCCACCGGCGGGTCGATATCCCATTGGCCCACCAGGGAGTCAAGATTGTGGGCTGAAATGGCCCGGGTAGTCTTGGGACGCCGTTTAATGCCTGTACCGTCGCCCTTCATTTTGGCGGGAATTATTACCGTGAGGTCGCCTTCAATGGTGGAGTTACAGGCCAGTTGCAGACCGGAGGCCTTTTCTGCCGCGCTGAGGGGGCTGGCCTGGACGGTGGGAGAGCTGCCCTCGACAATTTTTACCTTGCATTTGCCGCAGACTCCGTTTCCGCCGCAGAAGGCGTTAATATAGATTCCGGCTCTGGCTGCTGTGTCTAAGAGGTTATCCCCTCCTGCCGCCTTTATCTTGATATCTTCGGGCAGGAAATGTATAGTACTTTCTTCCATTTAAGTCTCCATAAAGGGCCGGTGCCGGCCTTGTAATCATAGTCAGATCGCCTGTTGGCGATTTTAAGATAATTTTTTTTGTCTTTTTACCATTGTTGGAGTAAAAAATAAGGTAACTGTTCAGCCGCATCCAATTTCGGAATCTGCGCTTACCTGAACCATTGCGGTTACGAGTTTGGGGGCAATCTACAGCTCAGGCTGAATAGTCGCATCAATTTAAACAAAAAATGACATTTACCCAAGAACTAATTAAAATTCCGGCCGCGGCCGCCTTTCTGCAATTTGATATCAAGCTCGGCGGCTGGGAGGCTAATATCCAAACGGTTCGGCGGCTGCTTGCCCGTTTGCGGCCTCATGCCGGTACTGTTGTTGTTCTGCCGGAGTTGTGGGCCACCGGCTTTGCCTGTGACCGAGCTGATGAGATGGCGGCATTGACTCCGGATTTTCTCAACGAAATGCGTCATCTCGCGGCCGACTATGATATTCTGCTGGCCGGCTCGTTTATGGAGACAGATGGAGGGCTTTATAATACCCTGTTCGTCTGCGGCGCGGCCGGAGTCTGCGGACGATACCGCAAACAGCAGCTCTTTGAACCCACGGCCGAGGATAGTTGTTTTCAGCCGGGGTATAATCCTCTTCCGGTTAATACTCCCCATGGGCTGCTGGCGGCTTTGGTCTGCTATGATCTGCGCTTTCCGGAACTTGCCACGGCCCAGGTTGGGCTGGGGGCAGGCCTGCTGGTGGTTGCCGCTCAATGGCCTGCCTGCCGCCTTGAACATTGGCGCGCCCTGCTGCGGGCCAGGGCCATAGAAAATCAGGTCTTTGTGGTGGCGGGGAATCGTTGCGGTCGTCAGGGGGGTATCGGGTTCGGCGGTCATTCCATGGTTATCGCTCCCGACGGCACGGTACTCATTGAGGCCGGGGCCGGAGAAGAGGCCGCGGCCATTGATTTAGACGCCGGGCTGCTGCGGAGACTGCGGACTGATTTTAACACGGCGGCTCCCTCGCCTTACCGTTTCAGTGATCAGGATAAAATTTATTCAGCCCCTGATTTAATCGATAAATTTAAAGGCCTGCGGGCTGCCGGGCGGCGTCTGGTCTTCACCAATGGCTGCTTTGATATCCTTCATCCCGGTCATGTAACCTATCTTGAAGAGGCCCGCCGTCAGGGTGATTGTCTTGTGGTGGGGTTGAACAGCGATGCCTCGGTGCGGGCGATTAAAGGCCCGGAACGTCCGGTAAATGACGAGAACAGCCGGGCCCGGGTACTGGCCGCCCTGGGCTGTGTGGATTATGTGACTATATTTAACGAGGAGACCCCCCTGGCCCTGATAAAATTATTGCGGCCCCTGATTCTGGTCAAGGGCGCTGACTGGCCTCTGGCCGATATTGTCGGGGGCAAAGAGGTCATCGCCTGGGGTGGAGAGGTGATAAATATCCCCCTGACGGCGGGGTGTTCAACCACCTCGGTAATTGAGCGGATACGGGAGTCGGCGGGGTGTGATATATGAAGATGAGCAGAGAAGCCAAATTTGACATTGCTGAGTATATCAAGGTGATGGAGGGCTATCTCGGCGGTCAGGACGGCCCGGCCAAGTCCTTCTGGAAGGCCCTGAGCTTCGCGGTGGATGCTCACCAGGGTCAGATGCGCAAGTCCGGTGAGATATATGTCAGCCATCCCTGCCGGGTGGCCCGGATTATTGTTGAAGAATTCGGCATGGATGACCCTGATACCCTGGCTGCCGCCATTCTCCATGATACAGTGGAGGATGTTGAGTCGGTGACCATGGAGAAGGTCGGAGCCCTCTTCGGCCGTAATGTGGCACTCATTGTTGACGGCTGCACTAAAGTTACCGATTTCAGCGGTGATCGGCAGTCCTTCTACCGGCTGGTGCATCGAAAATTATTCTCCGGGGCCGCCTCCCGCTTTGAGGTGATTTTGGTCAAGCTGGCCGATCGTCTGCATAATATGCGCACCCTGGATTCCATGCCCCGCCATAAAAAACAGAAGATTGCCGAGGAGACCATTAATATTTATGCCCCCCTGGCCCATGTAATCGGCTTTTTTGGTCTTAAACGGGAACTTTATGATCTGGCAATTAAATATAAATATCCCCGTCAGAGTCAAAAGCTGGAGGCAAAAATAAAAAAGATCGCCAAAAGGGTTGAGGAATTCGCGATTCGGGAGAAAATCCGCAAGGTCCTGGATGAGTCCTGGATTACCGCCGAGGTCTATGTGGTGGTTAAGGGCCTGTCGGCCTATTTTGATCCTGAGGCCCGGGTTTTGATGAAGGAGGTTGAAACCCCGGTGGAGATAATTATTTCTGTTGAAGATGTTCAGACCTGTTACCGCACCATGGGTATTGTTAATCAGAGCTTTCCGCCCATTCCCCGTACTATCCGTGACTTCATCGCCAATCCCAAGCCCACGAGTTATCAGAGCCTGCACGCCAGGGCCAATGTCAAGGGCCAGACCTATCTCTTCAAATTCCGTACCAGTGAGATGTATGAAGCGGGGCGGATCGGTATTGTTAATATGTGGCGTCAGCACCGCCGGGATCATTCCGCCTTTGAGCAGGATATTCAGGAGTTGTTTAACGCCCTGGGCGGCAGTGAGGGGATATCCTGCGCCGAGGTCATAACGGCCAGCGGTAAAAAGGAGATCTACACCTTTACCCCCAAGGGGGAGCGTATCTGTCTGCCGAGTCACAGCCTGGTGCTGGATTTTGCCTTTAAGGTGCATTCGGAGGTGGGGCTGCGTTGTGTATCGGCGGTGGTGGGCAGCGAGCGGGTCGGACCTGATCATGTTTTGCGGGATGGTGACCGGGTGCGGATTATTACCGACCAGGAACCGGTGGAGTTTGAACCGGCCATGCAGCAGCTCTGCCAGACTCCCAAGGCCAGATCCATGTTAGCCAAGACATTTCGCCATCGGCGTCAGCGCCTGGCCCGTACCATAGGCGGTTCATTGCTGCGCCAGGAACTGAAACGCTACGGTCTGCCCGTGGAACTTGATGATACGGCCGGTATGGCCAGGGTGCTCAGCCATTTTGACTTATCAACTTCTGAAGAATTATGCCAACGGCTGGGCATGGGGCAGCTGCGTCTGCAGGAGGTGGTGGCGGTCATTATCTCCCTGGCCTTTGAGGGGCGGACGATTCTGGAGCCGCCCACCGGGGCCCTTAACCATATTTTCTTAGATAATCTTGATCCGGCCTCTATCAAAATGTCCCGCTGCTGCGCTCCACTGCCCACCGATAAGGGGCTTTGCGGCCTGCTCAGTGAACGCGGCCTCTCCATTCATCACAATGACTGTCGGCGTTTTAAGTCCCTTGCCCTGCAGCGGGAGGATGTGGTGGAGGTGCGCTGGCAGCTCAAAAAGACCAGGGTTTATAAGGAGCAGACCCTGTTTATCCCGGTGGACATTAATCGCAGCCGGATGCTCATGATTCTCGGGGTGGCTCCGGCCGAGATGGTTATTCATAATATAAGCGCCATGGCTGTCAAGAGGGACAGCCGCTCGGTATGGGAGATACAATTCAGTGTTGATAATCTGCAGCAATTAAAAAATGTGCTTAATCACTTTAGTAAAAATCGTCTGTCATATGAAATATTTCTTGATACCTGATTATTTAAGGAGAAAACGGTGATCTATAGAAAGTTAACAATATGGTTATTATCCTGTCTTGTTCTGGTTGGCAGCACGGCTGTCTCGCGGGGGGCGGTTTATGTTGATAACGGAGATGGAACCGTCACCGACAATCAGCAGGGGGTAATGTGGCAGCAGAAGGATGACGGTAAGGAGAGAACGTGGCAGGAGGCCAAAAAATATTGTGAGAACCTGGATCTGGCCGGCCATAAAGACTGGCGTCTGCCGGAGATTTCCCTGCTCACCGGGCTTTTGGAACCGGCTAATTCGCCCACCGTTGACCCGGCTCTGCGGGTAAGGCCTTCTTATTACTGGTCGGCCACCGAAGGGGCAAATTCCAATGCCGCGAAATATGTAAATTTCTTTTATGGTAATACCTACGCCTATAGTAAAGATAATAGTTATTACACAATTTGTGTCCGAAACGCGGCGCCGAAAAAGGTTAACAATCTGGCGGTCTCGGTTGCCGACCAGATTGCTTCGACAGCCCCCTATGAAGTGAAATTCACGGCCAAGATAACCGGTGGCACCGCGCCCTATTTTATTGAGTGGGATTTTGGTGACGGTGAAACGGCCAGTATTTTGGAACCCCGGCATGTGTTTGCCTCTCTTGGTACCTATAAGGTGCTGCTCACCGTCTCTGATAATGATGGGGCGGTCAGCTCAGCGGCGGTGAACATTGTACTGCCCCCGCCCCCGGCTGGAACGGTTGAAAAGTCCGCCGCTGTCAGTGGAGTTAAGCCGCTGGCCTCTTCAGAGAATAAGGCCGTGGACAATGATGTGGTCAAAGAATTGGAGACCGCTGATAAAACTTTGATGAACCAGGAAGCCGGCAAGGCTAATACCCCGGAGACGACTACGAAGACTGGGGGCGTGGAAGAAAAAAATTCTGCCGCTCCTTCGACGGTTAAGGAAAATCCAAAAGAAGGTGGCAACGAGACTGCCGTGACCGGGGAGGGGCTGGCGGTAAAGCTGAAATCTCAGTCCGATAACAGTGCTCCGGCGCCCCTGCTGGAGATAAGTGTCGGCGGACAGGCCGGGGTTGCCAATGATCTGGGCCACGGTCTTCTGGCTTACGCCATGGTTAACGCCCTGCACGGCGATGCGGACTGGAATAAGGATAATGTTATCATGGCCCATGAACTGCGGGCCTATATGACCGCGGCCGTGGCCAATATCTCCATGGGCGCGGTTAAGGCCAAAACCACCATGAGCGGGGATGATTTCGGGATCTGCTCGGCGGCGGGCACCACCTATCTCCTCGCCGTGGGTCTTGATAAATACCATGATGATTTTCAGAGCCAGCCCTTTGTCCTGGATGACATACCCGCCCTCCAGAAAGCAGTAGCCGGGAGATGCGCCATAACCAAGAGTATGGTACTAACCGGCAAACACGCCAATCGGGCTGAGTTCCTGCATGCCATGCGCCGGATTGGCGCCCTTATGAAGCCGGCGGATCGGGTTATATTTTATTTCGCCGGGGTTGGTAAGCAGCAGGATGGCCGGCTTAATCTGTTTTTCTACGATACCATCAAGGGCATGACTGCCTTTACCGGCCTCTTTTATGATGATATAACGTCTTTTCTGAGACACCGGCCGGGGGCCGGAGTAACAGCTGTTCTGGAAATAGGGGACAGGAAACAGGAGACAGGAAATAAAAATGGAAAATTATGATTTTACCGGCCCTGATTATGTCGGCCGTATTTTGTTGGGTGGCTATTCCAGCGCCCTGGTGCGGCGGGTTAAGGATAATATAGTTTCTTTGCGGGCCCTGGAGTTGGTTCGTGTGCCTATTATTCCCTATATATCCGCCTGGCGTGATGACGGCCGGGTGATCTGGTATGAGTATGTGGGCCAGGAATTTTGCGAGCTGCTTAAATGCTCATGCGCCGAGGTGGCTGAGGTCTTCCGTCGTTCTATAATCGACCGCCGGCAATATCGTTATGTAAAGGTGGAAGAGAAGGTGGAGGAAGAAATTATTACCCGTGATGAGTTGGCCGGTTTCTGGCGCGGCCTGCGGGATGAGGTCAAAAAGAAGGGGGCGGTGGATGCTGTTTATCATGTTCTGAAGGGTGATGAGTCGGTATGGCTCAAGGATCAGGCCCATATGGAGGCCTTTCCCGACGATGGTATTTGTCTGTCCGTGGGCTTTCTTTCTGACGTAACCAAGGAGATGGAGCTTAAAGACCTCTTTGAAAAGATTGGTTATATTGATGAGTTAACCAGGCTTCCCAAGCGCTCTATCCTGGATCGGATTCTGGAGATTAATATTGGTAATCTGCAGCGCGGTAATATAAATGACTTTGTTCTGGTTATGATAGATGTTGATAAGTTCAAGCTGGTTAATGATAATTACGGCCATCAGGCCGGTGATTACGTCCTGGCCAATCTGGCTGAGGTTATGAAGGCAACAACCCGTAAGCATGATGAGATAGGACGTTATGGTGGTGAGGAATTTTACGGATTCACGGTTGGTGACCTGGAGCTGGGCCGCCGTTTTGCCGAGCGTTTACGAAGAAATGTTGAAAAGACGGTTTTTGAATATAAAGGCCGGGTGATACCGGTTACTATTTCCATAGGGGTGGCCGCGGCCTCGCAGGCCGGTAAGACAATCACCCCGGAGCAGCTTATTTTTATGGCTGATAAACGTCTGTACGCCGCCAAGGCCGAGGGCCGGAATGTGGTAGTCTCTGCTGATTCGCTGGAGAGCTGAATAACTATGCCGGGTTTTGCCGAAGACCCCGGCCAGGGGGATAAACCAAGGGTACTGTGTATAGCCTGCCGCTTCTTTTATATTACCTATGAGCCAACTCTGCCCTATGGCTGCCGGGCCATGAACTTTAAAACCAGGCAGATGCCTTCTCAGGTGGTTTTTGCTAACTCCGGGCTGAAATGTCAGGCCTTTCAGAGCAAGAAGTAAAGTATGCCCCGGCCTGTATATTTCAGAGCTGCTTATCGGCGGCCGGGCTTAGAGAATCGGTGAACTCCGCGAGGAGCTTTTTATCTTTTTTCTCCAGAAACAGGCCGAGAGCGGTGAGTCGTTTAATTATTTCCGGGGGGGCGGCATGTTCCACCCGGCAGGCTCCCTGGTCGGCGAGCTCTTCATCAACGGCCAGAATTCTGATAAAGAAATTCTTCAGGGCCTGGTGGCGCTGTACCACGTCAAGGGCCGCCTTTCGCCCCCTGGCGGTCAGGCTGACGGCCTCATAGGGGGCGTAATTAATCAGCCCCCTTTTGCTTAACCCTCTGAGGGCCTCGGTGACGGAGGCTCTGCTAACCTTTAATGCCTGGGCGATATCCTTGGCTCTGGCCTGCCGCTTATTACGGCTTAGATGGAAAATTACCTCGAGGTAGTCCTCCTGGCTGGCGCTTAGTCCGTCCATTTTTATCCTCCAAAACCGAGTAACATGCCGCCTTGATAGACTGTTACGGCCATGATAAAGGCCAGGGCGGTATTAAAGAGGATGGAAAAGGCACCCCAGCGCCATTAACCAGCCTCCTTGCTGATACATACTACCGTGATAAAGCAGGGGGAATAAAACATGACAAAGACGATGAGAGACAGGGACACTACCGGGGTCCAGCCCGGTGACCTGGTGAGGGTCTGAGCCAGAGAGCCTTTGTCGCTGCCAACTTTGTCTCCCATGGAATAGGCGGTGGCGAGGGTGGAGACAATTACCTCCTTTGCCGCTACTCCGCCGATGAGGGCGATGTTAGTCCGCCAGTTGAACCCGGCCAGCCAGCTTACATGCTCCAGGCCCCGGCCGAGATAGCCGGCCACGGAATTTTTTAGCTTGAGTTCGGCCTCCTTGCGGTCAATACCGCTGAGCATCTCTTGACGGTGAGTGCTGCCGGCGCTTGTGGAGTTGATGATTTCCTGACGTTCCTGATTTAAGGCCTGGCGCTGGTGGGCCGGAAGAGCGGGGTAGGACATGATTACCCACATGAGAATGGAAATACCGAGGATCACGGTACCGGCCTTCTGGATATAATGCCAGGTTTTTTCCCAGGTATGGATCATCAGGCCCTTAAAGGTGGGGAAACGGTAGGGCGGCATCTCCATGATAAAGGGGGTCGACTCACCTTTAAGGATGGTGAGTCGGAGGAATTTGGCCGTGAGGAGGGCGGTTACCCAGGCCAGAAGGGTCAGGAAAAGCATGAATCCCGCCTGGTATTTGGCAAAAAAGGTGCCGATTAAAAGGGCCAGAATCGGCAGCTTGGCCCCGCAGTTCATAAAGGGGGCGGTGAGCAGGGTGGCCATCCGTTCACGGGGGGAGCGCAGGGTGCGGGTGGCCATAACCCCTGGAACGGCGCAGCCGCCGGCAATGCCGCCGGAGACGATATAGGCCATTACCGAATTACCGTGCAGGCCAAAGATACGGAAGATGCGGTCCAGCATGAATGCCACCCTGGCGAGATAGCCCGAGTCTTCAAGAAAGGCCAGGCCCATGAACATGAGCATAATCAGGGGTACAAAACTTAAAACTCCGCCCACCCCGGCAATGATGCCGGAGATAAGCAGGGACTTCAGGGGGCCGTCAGCCATTAAATGGTTCACTCCCCGGGCCATAAGATCGAAGAAATCAGTCACCCAGGCCATGGGCAGGGCGCTGAGGCCGAAGGTGAATTGATAGAGGCCGAAGAGGACGCCTATCATAATCAGCGGGCCGATGAAACGCTGGGTCAGAATCTTGTCTATTTTGTCGGAGGTGTAGAGGCGGTTGATGTCGTATTGGTGGGAAATTACCCCCTGCATGAGGATGGATTTGATATAACCGTAGCGATAATCGGCAATAATGGCCTCCGGGGTAGTTTCCAGAGTCCGCATGGTATGGCGGCTGATCTTCTTTACCTTGCCGGCCAGCTCCTCGTATAATTTTTTATTGGCCCGTATTCCGGCCTCTCTGAGCTGGGAATCCGCCTCTAATAATTTCAGGGCGGTCCAGCGGGGATGGTAAAGGTCGGTGAGAAAGGAGGCGGCCTTAATCTTCTCTTCCATGGTCAGGAGAATCTCGTCCATATCTTCACCATAGGAGATGTTTGCCGGCCGCCATTCGCGCTCCTGGGCCGCCAGTTGAGCGGTCTGCCTCATTAATTCGTCAACCCCTTCACCCTTGCGGGCGACAATGGGTACCACCGGCAGGCTGAGCAGATCGCTTAACTTTCGGCAGTCAATGGCAATCCCCCGCTCTTTGGCCACATCCATCATATTAAGGGCGATGATTACCGGTACCCCGATTTCAAACAATTGGGTGGAGAGGTAGAGGTTGCGCTCCAGGTTGGCGGCATCGACAATATTAATCACCACCCGCGGTCGTTCCTGGAGCAGGAAATTGCGGGCTACTATCTCCTCAACGGAATAGGCGGCCAGGGAGTAGGTGCCGGGCAGGTCAACTATCTTCAACCTCTTGCCGTCACATTCGTATATCCCCTCCTTCTTTTCCACCGTGACTCCCGGGTAATTCCCCACATGCTGGCGGGCGCCGGTAATGGCGTTGAAAAGAGTGGTTTTACCGGCATTGGGGTTACCGGCCAGGGCGATTTTGAATTCAGCGCTCATTTAATCTTCTACCTCAATTTCAATATGATCGGCCTCGTTGTTACGCAGGGTCAGGGTGCCGCCCATGACCCGCAGGGCAACGGGGTCGTTCAGGGGCGCCCGGCCCTGGATGGTGATTATGGTACCCGGTACGATGCCCATTTCCCTTATCCGGCGGCCCAGTTCGCCGCCCACTTTCACCGCGGTGATGGTGCCGCTTTGATTTTTTGCCATCTGACGCATCAATACTTTCGACATTGCCGTGCTTTCTCCTGGAGTTGTGGTTGCCACATTGTGATATTCCGCTGCCTGTCTCAGCGGTTACGATAAAGGTAAGCGCTCAATAAACCACACTCTTGACTTTATAACCTCTCGGAATGTAAGCGTTTCAGGGACGCCCTGCTGTGCGTAGTTAAGTACCCCGATAATACCCCTGTATATTGGGGTGCTTAAGTGCGTGCAGCAGGGTGTTCATGGAGCGCTTACCGATAAAGTAAGGTAAGAAGGGGGGGGTGTCAATAGAAATATTAGGGCAGCCTAACTTTTTGGATGGGGTATTCAGTGGGGCGGAGAATGATTGTTAGTAGCTGGAGGAAGGGTGCGGTATTAATCTGCCTTTATTGTTATATTGTAACTATTCAGCGTGATGCCTGAAAGTGACGAAAACCTGGAGTGCTGCTGAACTGTTACATATTTTCTTTTAAAGACAGCAAGGACGATTAACCCTGTACCGAACAGAAGCATGGATGTCGGTTCCGGCACCGGGGAGCCGGTGGTGGTATTGTCGAAAAAGGCGCTGATGATTTCAATATTGGCATCTTGTTCGGAGTCTATATATTTGTCGTTCGTCCAGTAATATTTAACGGTGTAATCTCCGGCAGTGTCTATGTCTATGTTGAAATAATCGTAATTAACTTCGCTTGCACTGGCAGGTATATATAGTAACTTGTTGGCGTTGGAGATATTTGAACCGTTTAAATTGGATGAAATGTCAAAGAACTGGTACCAGCCGGATGGGCCGAGGGTGTCGCCATAATTGATGGCGTTAAGGCCGATATTCCAGTTGCCAGGGGTTAAAGAAGCACTGTACTCTATCCATAAATTGCCCCAGTTGGTATAAACATTATCCCCAGTCTTGCCCCATACGTAGCTTTTCCCCGCCAGATCATTATAAAGCGTGTTACCGTCAATGCTGGAAAAAGCAGTTCCGTCGAGTTCTATATCAGCGCCCGTATAGGGAGTTGCCAGGGCAGGACTGGATGTGGCGGTGATGGAAAACAAAATTGCTGATATCAGCAGTTTATAGCTCTTGCTCATTGTTTATCCTGCTTAATTTATTTGTTTTGTGACAGACGTACAGGGCGGGTGGTTAACACAAAACCTGATCCTGTATATCACCTGATATATTCCTCGATAGTTAAGCAAAATATATGCCGAAAAATATTAGTAGGTGTTGTTGGCTGAATGGCTATTAAGATCATGTAGTTAGCTTTAGTAAGACCTGGTTTGTAATCTTGTCTGTAAAACCGGAAAATACTTAATTTCCGGAAAAATTGTCCTGATTCCCGGAAAAATTAAGTGAGTGGAAGAGAATTACAGGGTGCTGGATTTACGGTAGAGTCCTATTTCCTGGGATATCTGGGCGGCTAATTCTTCAATGGATTTACCGGCGGTGTTGATGGAGGGAAGATTATATTTCATGAAGATCTGCTGGGCCTGCTGCAATTCCTGGCGGCAGCAGGCCCGGCTGGCATATTTGCTGTCCGGGTAGCGTTTCTGGCGCATGCTCTGCAGGAGTTCCGGGCTGGTGGTAAGCCCCACCGCGTGTTTGCGGTTGCGGCGGATGGCATCGGGCAGGCTGTAGCTGTCCAGGTCGGAATTGGTAAGGGGATAATTGGCGGATTTGAGGCCCATCTGAGTGGCGAGATAGACGCTCACCGGGGTCTTGCCGGCTCTGGATACCCCGAGCAGGATGACTTCGGCCTCGTCGTATTCGTCTAATTTGGTGCCGTCGTCATGGCTGAGGCAGTAATTTATGGCCTCGGCCCGGCGAGCCATGCTGACGTTATCTGTCTGGCGGGCGAAACCGGGCATCATGATGGCTTTGGCTTCGAGACAGTTTTCCAGCCGGTTTAAAAATACCTCGCAGACATCGAAAAGCTCCACCTGAGGATGATCGAATATCTTTCTGATTTCGGGATCAACGAGGGTGCTGAAGATTAACGGCTGCCGGCCGCCGGACTGCTTGAGGATGTAATTCAGGGTGCTGCGGGCCGCAGCCGTGGTGTTGATAAAGGGGAATTTTTCTTCAAGAAAGTTCACTTCCGGAAACTGGCAGAGCAGGGCCTGGCCCAGGTTGATGGCCAGGATACCGGTACTGTCTGAGATATAATATATGTCCTTTGATTTCCACATAGGGGAAATCTTACAGCATCCAGCTCCGAAAGGCATCATGAAAATTATGACGCAGGCCGCTTATCAGGGCCGGATTAATAAAGCTGTTATCGTGCCTGGCCGCCGCCCTGTTGATGGCGAGATCGCCCACTGCCGGCACCAGGGGGGTCAGGCGGGGCAGGCGGGTTATTATCTTCCGGGCCCGGCTCATCATGGCCTCAGCGGGGTCAGGTCTGTTATGGCGACCCCTGGTTTTATTTATTGCCGGATCGGAGAGCGGTTCATGGCGGGTTTTGCCGTTTTTAGAGACGACGGCTGCCTCTTTGTCAAGAAAATCCGCGAATTGCCGCCATTGGGCCTGCAGGATATCGGAGAGTGAGGCCCCGAGTTTATCCTGACCAAATTCTGCTTTATGTTTCGCTGACAGCCCGCTGAAACCATCCGCCCTGCCTGGCATGGGATGATAAGTCAGACGGGAAGCCGTAGTCGTGGTGTTGGTGAAGGAGGCCTCCACTCTGCTCAGGGAGCCCATATCGCCGAGATTCATGGCCTCGGATACTGCCTTTTTCGTATCACCTTTAAAAAAATCACCGGCAATGGAGCTTAAATCATCTAACAGTCGTCCCAGGTCGGCAAGTTCAGTGGGATTCAGATCACCTTGAACCTGTATGCTCTGCTGAGTGCCGGAGAACTTCGAGGTTAACAGCTCCAGGCCGTTACTGTTCCCCCGCATTTTTGTCCGGCTGCGGCTGGCAAGGGTGGTGCTGATGCTTATCTTATCCCCTTCATCGGTGGTAATGTTTATTACGGCTTCCTGCTTTTGGGCGGACAGGCGGCTGTAATCTGTATTTCTTGAGGATACCGGCGGCGGGGGAGGCGGCTGATAGGTATTTACGCGCATGATTTTCTCCTTTTGACATTTTATCACTTTGCCTTACTGTTCTTTTCGGATAATCTGCGCGGTAACTTGATTTCTTTTTGTAATTTAGAAGGATGTCGGTGCAAAATTTATTGGAGAGAGCGGGATGAAAATTAATAATATAGCGGATGCTGAGAAATTTATAGATTCTCTAACGGCTGAACCTGCGGTCGCTGCCGGAATTATGGTGAATAAGATGATTGAATCTCTGGAGTTGGGGCAGATGTATTACGAACAGAAGGATAATGAGAAAGGTAGCTTGCGTTTAGCAGGTTGTCTGCGGATTTTAAAAGATTATCGGCAGCTAATTGATGCATGAAGTCCCTTGTGCCTGATTGCCGCTTACATTCCGAAAGGTTATAAAGTCAAGAGTGTGGTTTGTTGAGCGCTTACCTCTTTCAATCAGCATAATTTTGCTTTAACCTGGTCAGGATAAATGGCAGAATTTCAGAATATTATCATAATTGACAGCCCTGTTTATGACAATCATGATACCGGCGGCGGTACTCACCCCGAGACCCCGGAGCGGGTGCGGGCCATTAGAGAACGGTTGAATTCCGGGCCTCTCGCTTCTTTCCTCAAATGGGTCGAGCCGCGGCCGGCGGCGAGGAAGTGGCTCATGGCTGTCCATGATGAGAGTTACCTCTTTCGCTTTGAGGAGGCGGTGCTGGCCGGGCAGACCTGGCTTGGCCATCAGGACAATCAAATATGTTTTGACTCCTTTGACAGCGCTGTTATGGCGGCAGGGGCCGGGCTGGCCGGGGTTGATCTGCTGGAAAAGGGGGCGGAAAAACTGGTGTTCTGCCCGGTCAGGCCGCCGGGACATCATGCCGAACGGGCCATGGCCCTGGGGTTCTGTTTTCTTAATAATATTGCCATAGCCGCTGATTACTGGCAGCGGGTTTATGATCGGCAGCGTATATTTATTCTGGACTTTGACGCCCATCACGGTAACGGTATTCAGGCCGCCTTTGAGACTTCAGCCGCTATTTTTTATGCCAGTATTCATGAGCACCCCACCTATAGTTTTCCCGGCAGCGGTTATGCCGAGGAGCGGGGGCTTGACGGCGGCCGGGGCGCTACCCTGAATATACCGCTGCCGCCGGGGGCTGGAGATGACATGGTTTTAGAGGCGGTGAAGGAGAAAATAGGCCCGGCTCTGGAAAATTTCCGGCCAGAGGCCTTGATTATTGCCGCTGGATTTGACGCCCACGAGCAGGATGATATGTCCGGGCTGGATTATTCCACCATTCTTTACAGCCGTCTTGGCGGCTGGATCAGGAAATGGGCCGGGCAGTTCTGCGGCGGCCGGGTTCTGAGTATCCTGGAGGGGGGCTATAACCCCCAGGCCCTGGCCTTGAGCGTTGAGTCATATCTTGCCGGGCTGGCCTATGATAAAATGTAAAACTTGATGGACTCGTAAAAAGTCCATCACTAACTAAAGATGGCTAAGTCAGCTAAGCGAAGACTGCGAAAAGTTCGATATACGGCTAAGCGTAGATTGCGAGGCGTGGTGCTTCGGCAGGGCTCCGGCCATACATGTGGTATGCCGGAGGTCTGCCGAAACGCCATAACGCCGTAGATCGAGCTTTTTACGACGCCATCAAACTTGAACATATGGGGCCTCATGGAGTGTGATTTGTTGAAGGTTTACAGGTTAATCGTTATCAAATGGTGAGGAGATTGGAGAATGTATATTAAAAAATATATGACGGTAGACCCATGCGTTGCCGGGCCGGAGACCACTATTGCCCGGGCATCTGAGCTTCTGGTTGAGAATAATTGCCGCCATCTGCCCATTGTTGATAAGGAAACCAGGCTGTTAGGGATGGTGACGGATCGGGATTTACGCTCGGCCTGCCCCTCAATTTTAACGGCTGTTCAGGCCTTGACCCCGGAGCAGCTCGTGGTGGCGGATCAGCCGGTCAGCCGGATTATGAGCCGGGATATTGTTACTTTAAGCCCGCTTTCCACCCTTGATGACGCCCTGCTGCTGCTTGATCGTAAAAAGGTGGGGGCGCTGCCGGTATTGAGTGACAGCGGGCGGTTAGAGGGGATATTCTCCACCCGTGATCTTTTGCAGGCCTATCGGCAACTCTTCGGTCTGGGGGAAAGAGGCTCCGCCCTTATCAGTGTCCGTGATGACGGCCGGCCCCGGCCTCTGAGCCGCCTTGTCCGGGCCCTTGAGGAACATGATATTCATTTCAGCCGGATCAGCAGAAGGCGCGATGAACAGGGCGGTACCGCGGTTGAATCCGGGGGGGGCGCCGTTATTTATGTCCGGGTCAACACCTTTAACCTGCACGCCGTGCGCCAGGCCCTGGAATCGGCCGGCTTCACCCTGGAAAATCAAGGTCTTTAGGTTATGCTCAGGTCTTTGTTTACTCCTCACACCATTGCCGTTATCGGCGCCTCACGGCGGCCCGGTAAATTTGGCAATGTGATACTCCGTAATCTCAAAAAGGGCGGTTTCGCCGGTAAGATCGTACCGGTTAATCCCCATGCTGAAGAGATTATGGGGCTGCCCTGTCTCAGTAGTCTGCGGCAAGCCGAATACAAGATAGATGTGGCAATAATCATTGTTTCTCAGCCTCAGGTCTTGCAGGAGGTGCATGATTCCATTGCCGCCGGAGCCAGGGCCCTGATTATAAACTCCACCGGTTTCAAGGAGGTTGATGTCAAGGGCGCGGAACTGGAAGAAAAAATTGCCGAGATCTGCACTCTGCGACAAATAAGTCTTTTAGGTCCTAACTGCCTGGGGCTGATCAATACCGCTCACAGGTTGAATGTTCTCCATGGGGCGGCCATGCCCAAGAGGGGTGGTATCTCCATGATTTCGCAGTCCAGCGCCATCTGCGCCGCTTTTTTAGAGCGTATGGCGGCCGGTGATTTCGGGGTGGCCAAGGTAGTCAGTCTCGGCAACAAGGCTCAGTTGTCGGAGATAGACATGCTGCGGGCCCTGGGGCGTGATGATGACAGCAAGCTCATTGCCGCTTATCTGGAAAATATCAGCTCTGGTGATGATTTTGTCAAGGCGGCGGAGGAGGCTTCAAATCAAAAACCGGTTATTATCCTGAAATCGGCCGTAACTGCCGCCGGACGCCGGGCCGCAACCGTGCATAGCGGTGAGGTGATAAGCGAGGATACCGCCTATGGGGCGGCCTTTAAACGGGCTGGAATTATCCGGGCGGAAAGTTTCAGCGCCCTGCTGGATTATACCATGGCCTTTGCCATGCAGCCCCTGCCGGCGGGCCGCCGGGTGCTGGTAATTACCAATGCCGGCGGGCCGGGTATAATGGCCGTTGATTCTCTGGTT
>JAJRZN010000128.1 GCA_024275235.1 Deltaproteobacteria bacterium | reverse complement strand
CGTCTAAGCGCCGAGAAGGTCGCCCAGCGGGTGGTTGATGTCTTCAAGACCGCCGAGATGGAGCTCAAGAAGGTCTTTGCCCCCATGGGCCGCAGTACTCAGCTGCCCATCGGCATGTCTGACGGCCTGGGGGTTTCGGATCAGGATATTGCCAACCGCCTGTCAATTTCGTATGTGTGTTAAATCACCTTCATATATCAGGCTGAATAGTTACGTTAGGCTCAGAAAATGATTATTAACGGAAAAACAAACAATAAGCGGCTTTCCTCCAAGGCCCTGGATGAGAAAATTCAGGCTGCCGTACATAATGGTTCCCATAGCCTGGAAATCAAGGCCCAGGGCCAGCATGGTATTGGCGGCCGCCTTTGGCCCGGTGATGATAAAATCAGCATAAAGGTCAGCGGGCCGGTGGGCCAGCGCCTCGGAGCCATGGGTATGCAGGGCACCGAAATTGTGGTCAACGGCAGCGCCTCAGATGATGTAGGCTGGCTGAATTGCGGCGCCACCATAACCGTACTGGGAGATGTTACCAACGGGGCTCATAACGCCGGCGCCCAGGGCATCCTCTATGTTCAGGGCGGCGGCGGAGCGAGATGCGACACCATGACCAAGCATAATCCGCGCTATGCCCCTCTGCAGTCCTGGTATTTACGGGATGTGGGTGATTCCTTCGCAGAGTTCAAGGCCGGCGGAATCACGGTGGTCTGCGGGGTGGAGCCACGCAACCCGGATAATGTATTAGGTTATCGGCCCTGCGTAGGCATGGTGGGCGGAGTTATTTATTTCCGCGGCCCCATTACCGGCTACAGCCATAATGATGTCCAGCTTCTCCCCTTAGATGATGAAGACTGGCAATGGCTCAACAATAACATCAAGCCCTATCTCAAGGCCGTCAAAAAAACTAAATATCTAACCACGCTGACCAGTAACCGGGATGAATGGCAGAAGCTGATACCGTTCACCCCGGCCGAAAAGGCGGCCCGCGGCCATGGACAAATGGCCATGGGTAAGTTTCGCCGCCAGATCTGGGAAAAAGAGGTGGGCAAAAATGGTATTTTTGGCGATATTATCGACCATTCCGCCTTTTCCACTCTGCCCTACATCACCACGGGCAAAAACCGGCGCCAGGAGCCACGATGGCGAAACAGCATGAGTACCGCGCCATGCTCCGGAGCCTGCCCGGCCAATATCCCTTCTGAACGGCGTTTCGCCCTCTTACGGCAGGGCAATGAACAGGATGCCGTTAACCTGCTGCTCCAATATACACCCTTCCCGGCTACGGTCTGCGGCTCAGTATGCCCGAATATGTGTATGCTGGCCTGCACCAGAAAGGTCGTCGACACCCCCCTGGATATTAAATCATGCGGGAAGCAGGCCATCCAGGCCGCCGCTCCGCCTGCAGCTCCGGCCAGCGGTCACAAGGTTGCCGTAATCGGGGCCGGCATCGCCGGCTTAAGTGCGGCCTGGCATTTAAGCCTCCAGGGGCATAAGGTTGATCTTTTTGAAGCCACGAGCCGTCTCGGCGGTAAATTATGGGAGCAGATCGACAAGGGCAAATTAGAGCGGGACACCCTGCTGGCCGAATTAAAGCGCCTGAAGTCTACAGGAATAAATATAATCCCGGAAACTCTAATCAACCCGGCTCAGTTTGAACGAATTGTCAAGGAATACGACGGGGTTATTATCGCCTGCGGTCTCATCAAAAAAGACGGACGGGGACTGCGCTTTCTGACTACCGATATAGAATGTCCCAATGGTAAGATCAAGGTTGATGAAGGCGGCCGCACTAATAACAGCAAGGTTTACGCCGCCGGTGACGTAATAAGCCGCGCCCTGGCTCCCCACGGTATCGGCCAGGGCATGTCGGCGGCCAAGGCTCTGCACGCCAGCCTCACCGGCGGCACCTACACCCCCGATCGACGCCCCACTATCTCCTACCAGGCGATACAAACGGCCTATTATCCGGCTAAAATAAACCGCCAGGCGACTGCGCCCTTTTCCGCCTCTACGGAGGCCCGGCGCTGCCTGTCCTGCGGCCTGTGCCGCGACTGCGGCCTGTGCGCCGCCTCCTGCCCCCAACAGGCGATTTACCGCCAGGACAGCGCGGAAGGATTTTCCTATCAGGTAGATAACGAGCGTTGTATCGGCTGTGGATTTTGTGCCGGTATATGCCCCTGCGGTATATGGGAAATGCGGGAAGTCAAGTAAAGCAAGAATCTTCTTGACCTTACCAGACACTTGTGCTATTTTTCACCCGAATTTGGGCCATTAGCTCAATTGGCAGAGCATCTGACTCTTAATCAGCAGGTTCGCGGTTCGATTCCGCGATGGCCCACCATCATTTTTAATATCAAGCACTTAACCATATTTGGTTAAGTGCTTTTTTTTGTGCCGCCTTATTTACGACTACCCTTCATTGGCGGAATTCCTGCGATTTTATGCCAAAACGGCGCAAAAGCCGCTGCAGGGCCTGACGCTCCATGCAGCATTTTCTGGCGGCGGCAGAGACATTACCCGCTGAGGCGCTGAGGGCATTGGATAAATACCGGCTGTTAAAACGATTAAGTATTTCTTCCTTGGCCTCTTTATAGGAGAGATCAAACAACAGGCCGGTATCGTCTAAGTATCTGCTGCCGCCGCGCGCCGCTTCTTCTTCGCTCATCAAATCCTCCGGAGTTATGCGGCTGCGGTCAGACAACAGAACAGCCCGGTTGATGACATTCTGCAATTCCCGAATATTCCCCTTCCAGGGCCGCCGCATAAGGCTCTGTAGAGCCTCAGAGCTGAATTCAAGATCAGCCCGCCCATGCTCCTCGCTGTACCTTGCCAGAAAATGCTGGGCCAGCAGGGGAATATCATTCCTGATTTCCGTCAGACTCGGCATTGTCACGGTCATGACATTAAGCCGATAAAAGAGATCCTCACGGAACTCACCCCGTTCAATCTTGGCCTCAAGATTCTGATTAGTTGAGGCAAGTATCCGAATATCCACCTTATAGGTTCTGGTCTGGCCCAGGGGCTGGATTTCTTTTTCCTGCAGGACACGTAAGAGCTTGGTCTGAATTGAAACCGGAATATCACCTATTTCGTCAAGAAGAATAGTGGAGCCGTCGGCCTTTAAAAAAAGACCGGCCTTGTCTCTATCAGCCCCGGTAAAGGCTCCCTTTTGATAGCCAAACAGTTCACTCTCCAGAATATGCTCCGGCAGGGCCGGGCAATTAACGATAATCATCTTGTGAGAGGCGCGTTTACTCATGGAATGCAGCGCCCGGGCCGCAAGCTCCTT
>JAJRZN010000127.1 GCA_024275235.1 Deltaproteobacteria bacterium | reverse complement strand
CCAGTCACTGTACCGCACGAAGATGCGTAACATGATCAGCGGTAATATGTTTGAAAGAACCTATCGCTCCAATGATAAATTTCACAAGGCATCTCTCGAAGAGCGAACCATGCAGTATCTGTATTCCCAGGGCGATGAGTTCCATTTTATGGATAATCAGAACTATGAACAAATTGCCATAAGCCGGGAAAAATTAGGCGAAAATGTCAATTTCCTGATTGATAATATGGATGTTCAGGTTTTGATTTTTAATGAGCAGCCCCTTGATGTTACCCTGCCCATCTCGGTCAATCTGCGGGTTATTAAAGCCGAGCCCTGGGCCAAGGGCGATACCAGCGGCAGCGACAGCAAGCCGGTTACGGTGGAGACCGGCTATGTCCTTCAGGTGCCACCCTTTGTCAATGAAGACGATCTGCTCCAGATTGATACCCGTACCGGCGAGTACATGACCAGGGTCAAAGAATAGGCCGACGGCATCTGACTGCATTGTTATCAGGGAAACACCATGCCGCTTAATACTGCCTCTTTGCGGGAACGGGCCCGTGTGCTGCAGGCGGTACGTTCCTTTTTTATTGGCCGTGAATACCTTGAGGTGGAAACTCCAATCCGCATTCCGGCCCCCATCCCCGAGGCCTGGATTGAGGTGGAATCGGCTGGAGAGTGGTTTTTGCAGACTTCACCAGAGATCTGCATGAAACGTCTTCTGGCAGCTGGTCTTCCCCGAATATTCCAGATATGTAAATGCTTTCGCCGTCATGAGAGGGGCAGCCGCCATCTGCCGGAGATGACTATGCTGGAGTGGTACACGGCAGGTGCCGATTATCATGACCTGATGCGTGACTGTGAGGAACTGCTAAATGCTGTTCTGCCCCCTCGTCTGCCGGGATTTGACGGCGGCATGGTTGACCTTGCATTGCCCTGGCCCCGTCTTTCTCTAAGCGAGGCCTTTAAGCGTTACGCCTCTATATCTCTCTATACAGCCCTCAAGACAGACAGTTTTGAGGAAATCCTGAGCCGTGAAGTGGAGCCGCGCCTGGGGCTTCGGCAGCCCGTGTTCATTATTGATTACCCGGCCTCCCTGGCCTCCCTGGCCGCTCTTCATCCCGATAATCCCGCTCTGGCTCAGCGTTTTGAGCTGTATATATCCGGCATGGAGCTGGCCAACGGTTTTACGGAGTTAAATAATGCCGGGGAGCAGCGGCTGAGATTCAGGCATGAACAGGAACTTATTCGTGCTCAGGGCCGAAAACCCGCCCCCATGCCCGAACGTTTTCTTGCTGATCTCAACGAGATGCCGCCCGCTGCCGGTATCGCCATGGGGCTTGATCGTCTGCTGATGATCAATTGCGGAATTTGTTGTATTGATGAGGTAACAGCCTTTACCCCGGAGGAGTTATAATGAGACTGAAGAAAAGTGAAGTCGAACTGGCCCAGAAACAGCTTGTCGCCGAAGGTCTTTATAACGGTAAAATAGATGGTAAACGCGGGCCATTACTGAACAAGGCCATTGACCGTGATCTGAATCAACATTCTTCTGAACTCGTGGCTGGCTGGCAGAACTGGTCGGCGGCCAGAAAGGCAGTGGCCTGTCTGCAATTAATATGCGCTGAAAAAGATATTGATTGCGGGGTGATAGACGGTCTGTATGGGCCGCAGACCGAAAGTGCCATGAGCCAGTTAAAGATCTTAACCGTCACCGGCACTCTGCCGCGCGGTTTTGGCGATATTATACCAATCAGACAAAATCCTCACGCCTTCCCCATGGAAGAACCGGAATTACTAAACGACTATTACGGCAAACCATGTACGGCAAAATTGATTATGGTTCACTGTCCATGGCCCCTGCGTCTTGACTGGGATCTGAAGAGTACAACCACGACAATTTCTATCCATGAAAGACTGGCTGACAGCCTGAGCGCTGTTCTTGAGAAGGTCTACAAAATTTACGGTTTGAAAGGGATTAAAAAAAACGGTTTAGACCGCTATGGCGGCAGCTTTAACTGTCGGAAAAAACGCGGCAGCAAATCTGCCTGGTCAACTCATGCCTGGGGAATAGCGCTGGACTGGTATCCATCACAGAATAAATTAAAGTGGGATAGCGAAAGGGCCAGTCTCGCTCATCCTGATCTGGATGACTGGTGGGAGACCTGGGAGCGTGAGGGCTGGTTCAGTCTGGGGCGGCATGAAAATAGAGACTGGATGCACGTCCAGGCCGCTAAAAGATAGCTGTAAGTCGGGGGCTGTTCTGTAATGAATAGTGCGGCTGATTCCGGTCTTGATAAAAGAAATCATGGTACCCTGATGGTGCGGAGGTTGATATGAAAAAAATGCTGGAACATTTCGACCTTGGTTCAATGGTGATTATTGCGGTTACCTTTATCCTTTTTACTATTGCCTTATTCAGTACTGGATTTACCCATGATCTATTTTTAGAATCAGGTGTACTTCTCGTTTCAATAAAATTGATTATCATGGCCTATAAAAGCAGCAGGGCTAACCAAAAAATAATGCAGGAACTTCAAGATATTAAAAAAATATTGGAAAAGCAGTAGGTAATCAGCTACACAACTGGCCAGGCCAGGGCTTTACTTTAAAATTGACCATTTTAACTGGTTGCACATTTTTATCAAAACAATGCCGAAAACTGAAATCAAAAATCGTTCCCCTAAGACATGGGTACAGCTCACCATTAACGCCCCGGCCAGCCATGCTGACCTGATAGCCGCCTTTCTGGCCTCTGTCCCTGTTGACGGGGTTGAGCAAACAGCGCCGCCGCCTGAGGCAGATGCCCCGGCCAGGGAGGATATCAACTGTTATCTCAGCCCCGGCCCTGATTTTGAGACCCGCAGCGCCGAGATAAAGGAATTTATACAGCGTTTTAACAACCTGCTGTCAGAGGCTGAACAAATCAGCTGCCATTATTCTGAAGTAATTGAAGAGGACTGGAATGCCGGCTGGAAGGAGCATTTCAAGCCCTTCAGGCTCAGTGAACGGTTGGTGATAAAGCCCACCTGGGTGGATTTCACGGCCCGGCCTGCTGATCTGGTGATTGAGATGGACCCTGGCATGGCCTTTGGTACCGGGCTTCATGCCACCACCAGGCTGACTGTAAGGATGATTGAAAAATTATTTTCAGGCCGTAAACCGCCGGCCACGGTTCTTGATGTGGGCTGCGGCACCGGTATAATAGGCATGAGCTCTGTGCTCTTCGGGGCCGGGAAGGTCATCGGGGTAGATAACGATCCGGATGCCAGGGAGGCGGCCAGGGCCAATATTGCCCATAACGGCCTGCTGTCCTGCACGGTCATTGATGATGATTTAAAGGACGTCAGCGGGGAATATAATCTGATAGCCGCCAATATTACCTGTGATATTTTAACTATGCTGGTGCCTGATCTTGTCCGCTGTCTGTCTCCGGACGGTGATTTAATACTCTCCGGTATCCTGGCTGGAGATCAAAGTGAGGCCATGGAAGAAAATCTCAACAGCCGCGGCCTGATCCTGGTGGAATTATGCCGGGATGACGAATGGGTGGGAATGCGCTTCCAGCGCCCATTATAATATGCGCCGGGTATTTGTTAATCCAGCGGATTTAAGCTCAGAAGAGGCGATTATCAGGGGGAGTGAGGCCCGGCACCTGAGTCTGGTTCTGCGCCTTAAGGCCGGAGCCCGTATTGAGGTCTTTGACGGTAACGGCCTGGTTTGTCTGACTGAAATTGTTACAATCAGCAGGAACAATATTCGCGCTCGCATAGTCAGCCGCCGCAGAGCCGAACCCAAGCCCCCCTTTCTTACCCTGGCCATGGCGGTTTTAAAGGGCAGAAAGATGGATATGGTGATGCAAAAGGCCACGGAACTCGGAGTGCGTGAGGTTATTCCCCTGCGGAGCGCCAATTGTGCCGTTCCGCCGCCGGCTGAATCTCAAAGGCGGCGCTGGCAGCGGATAGCCCTGGAGGCCTGTAAACAATGCGGCCGGCCCTATCCTCTGATCTGCGGCCCGGCCTTAACCTGTACTGAACTCATGGATAGAACTTCTGAATTTGATGAACGGTTTATCTTCTGGGAAGATGAGCGCCGGCACGGATTAGCGGCCGGAATCCCGGCTACCTGCCGCTCAATGCTGATTATTGTCGGGCCTGAGGGGGGATTTAAAAACGATGAGGTAACTTTAGCCCGTGAGCATGGCTGTACTCCGGCGGGGCGGGGCCACCTGACGTTAAGGGCCGAAACCGCGGCCATTGCCGGGGCGGCTGTCTGTCAGTTTATATTAGGGAATCTGGGGTTCAGCAGGAGGGACGGCTGATGCGGGCGGTAATCCAATTGGTTAAAGAGGCCGCGGTCAGGGTGGAGGGAGAAATTTGCGGCCGTATCGGCTCCGGTCTTCTGGTTCTCCTTGGTGTGGGTGCTGAAGACAGCGCGGCCGAGGTGCAATACATGGCCGATAAAATATGTAATCTGCGGATATTCCCGGATAATGAGCGCCTGATGAATAAATCCCTTTTGGAGATCAGGGGGGAGATGCTGGTTGTATCACAGTTCACTCTGTACGGCGACTGCCGCAAGGGGCGGCGGCCTTCATTCAGGCAGGCGGCAGGGCCTGATCTGGCCGCGGAGCTGTACGCCTTGTTTATTCAACAGGTGCGGGAGAAAAATATTCAGACCGCTGCCGGCCGCTTTCAGACCCACATGGAGGTTTCTTTAATTAACGACGGCCCGGTGACCATTATTCTGCCTTAACCTTGACAAAATTTTTCTTTGACTTACTGTCAATCAGTACCCGGCTGAAAACTATATATGTACAGACTCCATTATTATAAAAAAGGGATAAAAATGAAAAGAATTGTTTTGCTGCTGCTTTTAATAACCATGTCTTTCTCGCTGACCGGCTGCGGATACAACCAGATACAGAAAAATGATGAGGCGGTAATCGCGGCCTGGGGTAATGTGGAGGCCAGTTATCAGCGCCGGAGCGATCTCATTCCTAATCTGGTTGAGGTGGTAAAGGGTTACGCGGCGCACGAGAAGGATACCTTAATCGCCGTAACCAAGGCCCGTTCCAAGGTCGGGCAATTACGGCTGGGCGCTGACGTGATTAATAATCCGGCGGCCATGGCCAAATTCCAGGCAGCCCAGGGCGGCTTAAGTTCAGCCCTTTCCAAGCTCATGGTAGTGGTGGAGCGTTATCCTGACCTTAAGGCCAACCAGAATTTTCTGGATCTGCAGAACCAGCTGGAGGGCACGGAAAACCGCATAAATGTGGCCCGTCAGCGCTATAATGAGGCAGTGCGGATATTTAACACCTCCATTCGTACCTTTCCCAATAACCTGACCAATAATTTTATCCTTCATCTGCCGCGCCGCCAGCCCTTCAAGGCGGCGGCCGGGGCGGAGAATGCCCCAAAGGTTAAGTTTTGAGTCTTTTCTCCGACCCTCATTATTCGCGGCGGCCGGGGAAGGGCGGTTCTCCGTCCCTTCGCCGCCTGTCTGTCATCACCGCCGGGCTCCTGCTTTTACTTGTCTTATGCGGCTCTGCCCTGGCCCTCAAGGTACCGGCCTATCATGGTTATGTTAATGACTATGCCAACATGATCTCACCGGCCATGGAGGCCAAAATAAACCGGGCTCTGCAGGCCCTTGATCTCTCCGATTCAACCCAGGTGGCCATCCTTACTATCCCCACCCTTGACGGGGATAATCTGGAGGAATTCAGTATCCGGGTAGCGGAGAAATGGGGAATGGGGGTCAAGGGCCGGGATAACGGCGTCCTGCTCCTCGCGGTTAAGAATGACCGCCGCCTGCGGATTGAGGTTGGTCAGGGACTGGAACCGAAGTTGACCGATCTCCTGAGCGGCCGCATTGTTGATAATATTATGACGCCATATTTCAAGGCCGGTCGTTATGACGCCGGCTTCGCGGCCGGAATCAACGCTATTATCCAGGTGATCCGCGGTCAGTTTAAGGGCAGCGGACGTCTAACCCGCCGGGCGGATCAGGGACCGTCTCCCCTGTTTAAATTTATTTTCTTCGGGCTGGTAATTACTGCCTTCATGGGCAGTAACTCCAAGCGGCTGGGTATGGTTACCGGTGCTTTACTTCTCCCCCTGGCCTTCTTTTTCGGTCTGCCATCGCTGGGATTCATTTTGTTGTTACTGCTCATTCCCGTGGGGGCTCTGGGCGGCTGGCTGCTGCCCCTGCTTTTGTTAGGGCTGGCCCGCGGCGGTGGTGGATTTTATGGCGGCGGTATGGGTGGCTTCGGCGGTGGAGGATTCGGCGGCGGAGGCGGATTTGGAGGATTTGGCGGCGGCGGTTTCGGCGGCGGCGGGGCTTCGGGGGGCTGGTAATGACACAAATGACACAGGCTGAAAAAATTATGGGAGCGACGGAAAGGGCAGAAATAAGCGCCGCCGTCAAGGACGTTGAGAGCCGTACCTCTGGTGAGATTGCCGTTATTTTTACCGATAGAAGCGATGATTATCCCGAGGGCGGCCTGCGGGCAGGGGTGATAATCGGTAGTCTCTGCGCCATCGCGGTCAGTGATTTACTTCTTAACAGTTCACTGTGGTATGCCGCTGCTCTGGCCCTGATTTTAACCTTGCTGACAGACTGGCTGGCTCATAAGTTGCCTGCAATTACAAGACCCTTTATTTCTCCCGCCCGCTTAGATGAAATGGTTGCCCGCCGGGCTCTGACTGCCTTCTATGACAAGGGTCTCTATAAAACCAGGGATAAGACCGGAGTTCTGTTTTTCATTTCTCTCTTTGAACGGCGGGTCAGAGTTATGGCCGATAAGGGGATTTATGAAAAGATAACTCCGGAGGAACTGCAGGGTTACGCCCACGGCATAGCAACGGGTATCAAAAATAAAAAGACTGCCGAGGCCCTGATTAAAGAGATTCGGGCCGTGGGTCTGGTTCTGGCAGAACATTTTCCCATTAAAGATGATGACACCAATGAACTGCCGGACGAGGTGGTGATTGTTTAAAGAAGTTACCTCATCAAAGATGTTTTTGAATTATAGCCGCATAATCTGTTTTGGGCCGCAGACCCTTTAGTTCCCCGATTTGTACCCCGTTTTTAAAAAACTGAACCGTGGGAGTAGCAGTTATACCGGCGGCCTGGGCCAGTTCCTGATCGACATTGATGTCAATTTCTACCTGCCGCAACCTGGGGCTTAACTCCTGCCGTAACTGGTTAAGGATGGGCTTGAGGGCTCGGCACGGCCCGCAGGAGGCGGAACCGTATTTGACCAGAATTATTTTGCCGCTGTCATTAAATACGCGGCGCAGGGCCTCAGCTCCTTCAAGAACCGGAATGCCGCTCTCCCCGCTTAAAGGCTCTTCCTCCTTAATCTGTCGTATTTCCTCAACAAGTCCCCTCGCGGAGAGCCAGCGCTCACTCTCCATAGCGGCCATACAGCCGCTGGCGGCCGCGGTAATGGCCTGGCGGAATTCACGATCCTGCACATCGCCCGCGGCATAAATCCCCTCTCTGCTGGTTGCCATGCTGCCGGGTTTTGTGACGACATAACCGTTCTTGTCCAGTTCCAGCTGGCCGCTGAAGAGTTCACTGTTCACCTGATGGCCAATGGCATAGAAGAGGCCTTCGGCGGCCAGTTCCATTTCTTTGCCGCTTTTGTTGTTTTTGAGTTTGATCCCCCGCAGCCGCTCATCGCCAAAGACATCAACGGCTTCAGTATGCCAATGGACGGTGATGGCCGGGTTGGAGAGTACCCTGTCCCGCATGGCCTTACTGGCCCGTAATTCATCGCGGCGGACAAGAAGGTGAACATGAGAGGCATATCTCGTCAGATAATCGGCCTCCTCGGCCGCCGTGTCGCCGCCGCCGATAATGGCAATCTCCGCCCCCCGGAAGATGGGAGTGGCTCCGTCACAGATGGCGCAGGCTGATATCCCGGCATTCCAGAACTTCTCTTCATTCGGCAGCCCCAGGCGGCGGGCCGTGGCCCCGGTGGCAATAATCACACTCCGGGCCTTATACTCCCTGGTAGTGGATTGAACCACAAAGGGCTGCTGATTGAAATCAACCCTGATCACGTCTTCCTTGATAATTTCCGCTCCGCAGTGCCGGGCCTGGGCCTCTATATTATCCATGAGATCAGGGCCCATTATTCCCTCGGGAAATCCGGGAAAATTTTCCACATGGGTAGTGGTCATTAATTGACCTCCCGGCAGCCCCCCGGCCTGAAATCCTGCTAATACCAGGGGCTTTAAATTGGCGCGGCCGGCGTAGATCGCGGCGGTATAACCAGCTGGGCCGGAGCCGATAATAACGCTGTTTTCAATTATACTTGTCATCCTGTAATTCTCCCGCTGATTTAAATAGTTAAGACTTGTTTTTAATAGACTTTATTGCCCCTCTATCCCGCATCTTTCGCGGATCAGCCCCGATATGGCGCAGAGAATAACGCCCCATTTTATTGCCAAAGGGCATAATCAAGAGACGGGGCAGAGTAACCGCCTCCGTTGTCCTGAAAGGGGCAATGCCAATGGTCATCCCCTGATGTCCCAGGGCGGGCTGGGGGCGGTAGGTGCCGAATATTCTGTCCCACCAGGGAAAACAGAAACCAAAATTACTGTTGGTTTCTCTGATGGATACGGAATGATGTACCCGGTGCATATCAGGGGTCACCACCAGCAGCCGCAGGAAATGGTCAAAGGAGGGGGGCAGGCTGATATTCCCATGATTGAACATGGCAGTGCCGTTTAAGATAATCTCAAAGGCCAGAACCGCAATGATGGGCGGCCCTAATGCCGCCACTGCCGCCATTTTTATAAGCATGGAGATTATTATTTCAATGGGGTGAAAGCGGAGTCCGGTGGTAACATCAATATCAAGGTCGGCATGATGCACCATATGCAGGCGCCAGAGGAGCGGGGTAGCATGAAACATCAGGTGCTGCAGATAGATAATAAGGTCAAGAAGCAGAACGGCAAAAATGGTCTCCGCCCAGAGCGGCAGACTGAGATAATGGAAAAGCCCCCAGTTATTACGGGCCGCGGCCGCGGCCAGGCTAAGGGCGGTAACTGGAAAGAGAAGTCTTACGATTAGTGAATTCAGAAAAATGATACTCAGATTATTACCCCAGCGCCCGGCCTTGGATACTGAAAGCCGCCTTTTGGGGCTGATAAATTCATAGCCCGCCACCAGTATCAGAATGCCGAAGAAAAAAATGATTCTCAGCCTGGTATTATAATCCATCTGCTTCTCCTGATTGATTTATTCGAAAATCGCCCACGAAGTAACGCTGTTGGGGCTATTTTCATCCTTGGTTGCGGCTGAAAGCCAAAATCTGGTCCAGCCATGCTGGTTTATATGAAATTACTGGTAGTGCTGTTGGCCTTGCCGGGAATTTTATGCGTTGTATCGGGACAGCCGGGCATAGCTGTTATGTAATACTTTAATGTAGTAGAGGAAGATCAGATTGTCAATATAATATTGATAATTATTACTATAAGGAACCTCGCGCAGGGTGAATGTCAAAATAAAAGGAATTTGCTGAATGGCCGGAAGGGGGATATGGACTTTGTAATTCAGGCGCGCGAGGCGACAGTTTGGGAGCGGCCGAAGCGGCTTTTTACCTGCCCCGGCCGGAACTTTTTTAGATGCCTGAACCTGCCGTTATTCCTTATAACTCAATCCTTCCATGGCCCGTTTAAAACCGGCAGCCGAGGCTTTAATTACCTCATCTTCAACACAGAAGGCCAGACGGAAATAGCCGGGGCAGCCGAAACCCTGACCGGGAACGGCGAGAATCTTTTCTTTCTGCAGTATTTTTAAAAACTTCACATCATCTTTAAGCGGTGACTGCGGGAAGATGTAAAAGGCGCCCTTGGGGGGCTGAAAGCGGTAGCCCGCTTCGGAGAGTATATCGCAGAATAACTGCCGGCGGCGTTGATATATCCCACAGTCAACGCTTGTCTGAGCCAATTCCGCCACCACCCGCTGCATAAGAGCCGGGGCGTTAACAAAGCCCAGGATGCGGTTGGCCAGGGTCATGGCCTCCAGGAGAGAATCATGGTCCTCGGCCTCAGGATTAACCGCTATAAAGCCGATACGTTCGCCCGGCAGGGAGAGATCCTTGGAAAAGGATGAGGCAATGATACTGTTCTTGTAATTTTTGAAAATACTGGGAACCGTGAAATCGTCAAAGACAATTTTGCGATAGGGCTCGTCGGAGATCAGATAAATAGTGCCGAATTTGGCACTGGCCGCCTCCAGGATATGACCTAATTTATGGATTTTGGCCGCGGAATATATCTGGCCGGTGGGATTGTTGGGGCTGTTGATGATTATAGCCTTGGTATGCTCATTAACAGCCGCTATTACAGCGTCGCAGTCAAGATCAAAGTCAGCGGCGGTTTTTACCACCCGGCTGACCCCGCCGTGATTGTCAATATAAAATTTATATTCCACAAAGAAGGGGCTTAAAATAATAACCTCATCCCCTGGATCAAGAATGGCCTTTAAAGTGACATTAATAGCCCCGGCCGCTCCGCAGGTCATGATAATGTCATTAAAATCAAGTTTTACTTCCTGCTCGCCGCCAATTTTGTCCGCCATCTTTTCCCGCACAGCCGGGTATCCGCCGTTGGGCATATATTTATGCATCCCCGGTGTCTCATCGGCGGCTAATTGCCGCAGAACAGTGGTAAATTGGGGCGGCGGCGGCAGATCCGGATTGCCGAGGCTGAAATCAAAGACCTTGTCAGCACCGTACCGGGCCTTCATTCTGGCTCCCTCTTCAAACATCTTTCTAATCCAGGATGAATTTTGGGCAAATTCCTCCATCTTTTTGGCAATGGCCATCTTGAATCCTCTAATAGTTATATTTTAGTTCAGTTTACGTTCCTGGGATATTGTTACTTTTAGGCATCACCCTGAACAGTTCCAAAAATCCGCGATTAACCTAATTTACTTAAAAACTGATAGGCGGCATTAATTTCCTTCATCTTTTCTTCAGCCACCTTTTGAAATTCCTCTCCGAGATGACCAACCTTGTCAGGGTGATATTTCATGCTCAATTTATGATAGGCCTTTTTTATCTCGGCCTGAGTGGCTCCGGGTTTGAGACCTAAGACCTCAAGAGAGCGGGCCTCTTCTGAATAGGCCTGACTACCGGGGCTGCCATTGGTTCTGCCGTAGGCGTACCGGCTGCGGATGCGCTGCTGGTCATAGATGTTTATACCGAGATAATCGCCAATCTTGGCAGCCAGTTCCAACTCCGGCTCAATACGCTTCGGCCCGGAATATATGACCTGGTAGATGAGCTCCAGCAGAATAAGACGGGGTTCATAGGCAAATTTATCCCTGAAATCCGCTAACAGGCTGTCCAGGGTGATCGTGGACTGGCGCGCCTCTTTGATCAGTTCCTTGACCCAGAGCATCTGCTCATAATTATAATGCAGGCTGGTGCGGAAAAAATTCTCAATAGTGCTCAGTTCTTCGTTGCTTACCCGGCCGTCTATTTCAGCAATCTTAATCAGAATATGAACCAGGAGATAGACAAATTCATTATGTGATTCAGTCTGCGAGCGCTCATAGGTTGCTACCTTGCGGCGAATAAAATAGGAAAAACCCCAGAAAGCGGCGATGAGCATGAAGATAAAAAACATGCCGCCGGAAAGCAGTATGCCTAACAGTTCAAAAAGTCCGCGAAAGTTACCGGCAAGGAGCATAAAGAGAATGAAAAAAAGGAGACATCCCCCGCAGCCCGGTTGATTCCGATATTGATAATTGTATTGTTTCATTTAGGTAAAAATGGCCTTTATAAAGTCATGGGCGTCAAAATCACGCAGATCCGCCATCTGTTCGCCTACCCCGATAAAGCGGATGGGGATGGTAAACTCCCGGCAGATATTTACCACAATACCGCCCTTCGCGGTACCGTCAAGTTTGGTGAGAGTGAGGGCGGTTAATTCCACCGCTTCATTAAAGAGCTTGGTCTGGGAGAGGGCGTTCTGACCAGTAGTGGCATCCAGAACCAGCATTACCTCATGAGGCGCGCCGGGACATTTACGATTCATCACCCGTTTAATTTTCTTCAGCTCCTCAATTAAATTAACCTGGGTATGGAGACGGCCGGCCGTGTCCACCAGGATAACATCAAAATTACGGTTATTGGCGTATTCCAGGGCATCAAAGACCACGGAAGAGGGGTCAGCCCCCGGTTTCTGGCAGCTGACCTCCACCCCGGTACGTTCACCCCAGATTTTGAGCTGATCAATAGCCGCGGCCCGGAAGGTATCGGCGGCCACCAGCAGAACCTTGTTGCCGGACTCCTTGAATTTGTGGGCCAGTTTGCCGATGGTGGTGGTTTTACCCACCCCGTTGACCCCCAGAACCATGATAACAAAGGGGCCGGAGTCTGGTTTTTCCGCCGGGCGCTGATTATCACTCAGGTAGCCCGTCATCTTATCCCGCAGAAAGGCGCGCAGGGCGCTGATATCGGCCAGTTCCTTACGGTCAACCTGATTTTTTGCCTCTTCAAGCATCTCCGTAACCGTCTGGACCCCGAGATCAGCAGTAATCAAAACCTCCTCCAGTTCATCCAGCAGATCGGCATCAATCTCCTTTTTCCCGAGGAAAAGGGCGTCAACCCGTTTAATCAGTGATTCCCTTGTCTTGTGCAGGCCCTTTTTTAAACGCTTGATAAGGCCCTCAGACTTGACTTCAGGGGCGGCGGCTGGAGAAGGGGCTGTCTGGGATTCCTGGCTCTCAAGGGTATCCGCCGCCGTATCCGGTGCCTTGTTTTTTTCTTTTTTCTTTTTAAACCAACCTAACATTTAGTTTTTTCTCCATAACTATATTTTTTCCACGCGCGGTACTGTTTGATCCGGCGTGTATTCCTGATCAGGGCAGCATAGTGCCCAGCCAGACAGAGGCACCAATTATGATAAAGGTGGTCTCCAAGGCGAATTCCAACCTTACTCCAGGGGTATAATACCCTTTTTCATAAAAAACAAGAAAGAGGAATAGATAAACCAGTCCGGGCAGCAGGAGATAGCCATATGGTCTGAGCATCAATCCCATGGCCGTTAATATCAATGGCATAACAACAAGTGCGGCCATGATTATTTTTAATAATATTATGGTGTTACGAAAACCAAGGAGTACCGGCATGGTTTCCTTGCCGACGATGCGGTCACCCTGAAGATCAAAGAGATCAAATACGGCGTTGCGTACCATGACCAACAATAAGATGAAGATAAAGGCGGTAATGGTAAGCGGGGTAATCTCCCCCTGGCTCATGGCCGGTAATACCGTCAGCGTCAGAGCCCAGGCCAGGGCCACAAAGATAGTTTTGGAGCCGGGAATTTCCTTCAGCATCTTTACCTTCAGCAGCCCGGATATCGAGCGCGGGATAAATTTTACGCTGTATAATGTCCCGAATATACTCATAATCAGCAGCAAGATAAAGGGGCCGCGCCCTTCTGTCCAGCCTATGACCAGAGCCGCGATAAGGGCGCTGATGGAAGACAGAAAAAAGACGTTACGATTATTGATATAGAAGTTCATCAAAATCGGGTCGTTAAATACCTTCGCCCGTTGATCTGTGATGCGGTTCAGGTTATGCATGGCAAACAAATAACCAAAGGCGACAGCCATGAGTTGCCAGGTGGGATGAATACCCTGTAACAGGCAGCAGGCCCCGGTCATAATCCCCCCTCCGGCGGCCACATAGAGGTTACTTGCCATGAGCCAGCGCATAACTCTAAAGCTCAGGGCCCGCAGGGGATTATCGTCATGACTGGGAATAGCTTCCAGGGTGCGTACCACCCGGTTTATCATCCAGGTGGGAGTGGAGGCCCCGGCCGTTACCCCCACCCGCTTGAAGGCGCTTAATATATTGGGGTCAATCTCAGATTCGGTCTCAATCAGGAAAACTTCTTTGCCCATCCCGGTGGCAATTTCGGCCAGGCGCTTGGTGTTGGCGCTGGCCCGGCCGCCAACCACTACTAAGGCGTCAACTATCTGGCAGAGTTTTTTTACCTCATGCTGACGCTTATGGGTAGAATCACAGATAGTGCTGAATACCCGGCCGCCAGGGTTTTTATCCTGAATAATCCGGCACAGCTGCTTAAAGGACAATTCATCCTGGGTGGTCTGACTGACAATAATATATTCACCCTCAAGGCGGATTGCCCCGGCATCGGCCTCGTTACTCACCACCCGGCAGCCAGGGCCGGCGTAACCCATCAATCCCTCCACTTCGGCGTGATTGCGGTCTCCAACAATTACCGTGGTCATGCCCAGCTTGCGATGTCGGCGGATAATGGCCTGCACCTTTAAAACCCTGGGGCAGGTGGCATCCTGAACCTGGAGACCGGCATTCTGCAGGGCCTCCTTCTCCGCCGGAGGAATACCGTGGGCCCTGATTATTACCGTTCCGCGGGCGGAATCTTCGGCCGGAAGCTCTCTTAAGACACCAACACCTTTATCCTCCAGAACCGCGAGAACCTGGGGGTTATGAATCAGCGGCCCGTAGGTGGAGATATCACCACCCTCCCGGTTCACCAGATTAATGGTCAAATCAACCGCTCTTCGTACTCCCATGCAGAAGCCGGCTTTTTTGGCTATATATACCTTCATATTTTAATTGTCTGGATTCTGTTTTTCGTCTTTTTCGTGTTTTTCGTCTTTTCGTATTTTTGCATTTTCGTGTTTTGAGGCGTGGGTAACCATGACCTTGCCGGCCACGCCGATTCCCAGGGCCAGTCTGGTACCATTAACAACTACAACCAGGGGGCCGGATGGGTTGCTGCTGATTATTTCTATATCGGCGCCCATGGTCAATCCCATACCAGTCAGGCGACGTCTGGCCTCCCGACCGCCAATGATATTGGTAATGTGTACCCGTTCACCCGCCGCCGCCATATAAAGAGGCAGACTGGGCTGCCGATGAGACAGGCATTTGTCACAGAGGCCGTAAATTTCTGTTTTATGCTGCAGGGGATGAAAATTAAACTCTTCGGCAATGGTCAGTTGTCGTTCTTCGAGAATGTGATCATGAAATTCCTGAATCATTCCGCATTTGGTGCATATCAGGTGGTCGTGGTGTCTGCCGAGATGGAGATGTTCATAGAGGGTGTCTTTGTTGTCAAAATTACGGCGCTGAGCGAAACCGAACTGGCAGAACATGTTCATAGTTTCCTGGAGAAAGGCCTGGTCAAGGAGCTCCGGCCGACAGTCGGCGATTATCTTCATCAATTCGGCCAGGGTTACGTGGCGTTCCTGTGACAGGAATAAATCAAGCACCTGCAGACGGTCTTCCACCCTGGTCGCCTGAAAAGATTGCAAGACCTCCTGAAATTGTTCACGGTCATGCCGGTGTTCGGCGGGGATATCCTCCTCGTCGCTGGAGTTGTTTCTGCCTTTACGGAAGAATGATAGAAGAGAAAAATTCATTTTATCATTCTATCTCAGCGGCCAAAGTCATCATCAAAGCGGACAATATCATCCTCTCCAAGATAAGGGCCGTTCTGAACCTCTATTAATTCCAAGGGGATAACACCTGGGTTCTCCAGGCGGTGTTTTTCCCCGCAGGGGATGTAGGTGGACTGATTCTCCAGAACGAGATATACCTTCTCGCCGCAGGTTACCCTGGCCGTCCCCCTGACCACTACCCAATGCTCTGAACGATGATGGTGCATCTGGAGGGACAGCTTAACCCCCGGCAGGACTGTGATGCGCTTTATCTTAAAACCGGTTTGCTCTTCAAGAATGGTATAACTGCCCCAGGGGCGGTAAACGGTACGGTGCAGACGGTATTCCTCCCGTTTTTCTCTCTTTAAGCGTTCGACCACTTTCTTGACATCCTGAGCCCGGTCCATGGGGGCCACGAGAACGGCATCCGCCGTCTCTATTACTATGGTGTCATTCAGGCCGACGGCCGCCACCAAGCCATGCTCCGACTGGATAAGGCTGTTTTTAACATCCTCCAGTATTACATCGCCAGTAGTGACGTTACCATCCTCGTTTTTTGAGGCTACCTCATAGAGAGCCCGCCAGGAGCCGATATCGTTCCAGCCCAGATCAACTGGAAGAACCGCCACCTGATCTGATTTTTCCAACAAGGCATAATCAATGGAGTCGCTGGGGGAGAGACTCATGGCCTGCTCCGCGAGCCGGAAAAAGGGGCCGTCCTCCCTGCCTTCGTCAACCGCCTGACGCATGGTTTTAGTGATTTCCGGACAAAATTCATCCATCCCGGTCATCAATGTTTCACTGCTGAAGGCAAACATGCCTGAATTCCAGAGAAAATTACCGGCCGCCAGATATTTTCTGGCAGTGGCCATATCCGGCTTCTCAACAAAGGAAAGCACTTCATTACCCTTGCCTTTTTCTATATAACCATAGCCGGTTTCGGCCTTGTCCGGCTGGATACCGAAGGTAACGAGGCGGCCGCCGCGGGCCAGGAAGGCTGCCTCGTTCACCGCCTCGGCAAAGGCCGCTGAATTTTTAATAAGATGATCAGCGGGTAAGACCAGCATGATGACCGGTTCAGCGTGCATATCTTGGCAATAAAGAGCGGCGGCGTAAATGGCCGGGGCGGTATTGCGGCCGCAGGGCTCCAGCATTATGGCGCCGGCTGTCAGGCCGATTTCCTCCAACTGGCTTTTAACAATGAAACGGTGTTCCTCACCCACCACTAGCAGAGGAGGGGCGGTGCCGCTTAATGATACCGCTCTTTTTATCGTGGCCTGTAACAAGGAGTCTTCACCAACCAGGTTCAAGAGTTGTTTGGGATATAATTCCCGAGACATGGGCCAGAGACGGCTGCCGGTTCCTCCAGCCAGAATTACCGGTTGAATTATCATTTTTACCTCGTTGTTTTTATATGCAGATCTGCCAAAATGCCACAATACCGTAGATCGAACTTTTCGTTTCATGACAAGCATGTTAACTACGACGCCATCATCATGTTAGTCGTACAATAAAAATTCCCGGCGGCTTTCCTTAAAACTGCTGAGACCAGGCTGCCACTCGGCCTCTAACTCCATAACGGGCCGCCCGGCGGCCAATTCCTGCCGCAGACTCTTGCTGCCCAGGATAAGGTCAAGCGGAGTACGCTCAAACTCATACTCATAGGGCGGTTTTTTTAACTTGAAATCATCACCACAGGTTATCATTACCGCTCTGAGCAAAGCCAGAGAAACACGATAAGGTCTGAAAGCAGACCAGTCAATAACATGAATCTGGAAACCGGCACAGGTCTCGGAGGCCCATTTATTAGATAGCGGCTCAAAAAACACCGGCCGCAAAAGGCAGCCGGGCAGATCATCGGCAGTGAGAGCGGCCATAATTCTCTCATGCTTGATAAAGGGCGCCCCCCAGAGTTCAAAGGGCAGGGTGGTGCCCCGGCCTTCGGAGATATTGGTGCCCTCCCAGATTACCTGGCCGGGATAGACCAGGGCGCTCATAAAAGTTGGCAGATTGGGCGACGGATAGACCCAGGGCAGGCCGGTTTCAGGATAAAAAAAACGGCGCCGCCAGCCCTCCATTGGGATAACCGTCAGTTCCGCGGCCTGGGGAAGCCTGGAGTTAATAAAGAGGGCCAGTTCCCCCAGCGTCATTCCGTGGCGCATGGGAATGGCATAGAGTCCGACAAAGGAACGGCAGTCATCCTCTAAAATATTGCCTTCCATTATAGCGCCGCCCACCGGGTTGGGGCGGTCTAAAACGACCACTCGCTTATGGTGGACAGCGGCCTCTTCCAGGCAATAGGCCATGGTTGACATAAAGGTGTAGACCCTGGTTCCGGCATCGGGAAGGTCAATGAGCAGAACATCAAGCATGTCCAGCATACCGGCATCAGGCCGCCGGCTCTTGCCATAAAGACTGAAAATTGGCGTATCCCGCCCGATACGATGATTTGATTCAATCATATTATCCTGCTTCTCGGCAAAAAAACCGTGCTGAGGTGAAAAGAGGCAAGTCAGTTGAGCGGGGAAGTGTTGTTCAATCAGTCGGCGGCTGTGGACAAAATTCTCATCCACTGAGGCCTGATTGCAGAGCAGGCCCAGCCGTTGAGAGTTCAGCCAGGGGGGAGGTGAGTCAATTAATTTTTTTATGCCAAGTTTAATCATAGTGTAAATCAGGACAGCACCTTATCTTTACTGTTTGTGTTATTACTTAATAATTTCATTAAGACCTTTAACAATAAGATCTAATTCTTCCTGCGCGGCGTTCCCGATTTTTCTCCCTAATCGTTTTGTGGAAAAAATTTTATATTGAACACCATTGAGCGTTATTGAGGCAAGAAAAAAAGCATTTCGAGAGGTCTTTTTTTAGGGTATATCATATATGCACAAAGGCAAAGACTAACGGAATCAGTCTTATTTGCCGATTTAATTCTATTTGTATGATCAATGTGACCCAAAAAATCTGATTAACGCTGACAGGAGTTTATATGCGGCCCATTAAAATAGCAATAAGTGGTAAAGGCGGGGTGGGCAAGACGACCATAATGGCCCTCATGGCCCAGCGTTTTGCCGCTGATTTCGCCCAGGTTCTGGTAATAGACGCCGACCCCAGCCCTCATATGGCCGAGACCTTGGGGTTCAGCGGCGAGGTGAAGCCTATTGCCGAGATGCGGGATCTGCTGGTGGAACGTTCCGGCAAGGTGAAGGGCTCACCATTTTACAATATTAATCCCAGGATCGATGATCTTCCCCAACGTTTCATGCTGGAGAATGAGGGGATTAAATTAATGATTCTCGGAGCCATTCAGACCGGGGACAGCGGTTGCGCCTGTGCCGAAAATACGGTGCTGCGCCGTTTGCTGGTCAAATTGCTGCTGGGAAAAGATCAGGCCGTTCTCCTCGATATGGAGGCTGGGGTGGAACATCTCGGGCGGGGCACTGTCGCCGGAGTGGATCATCTGCTGGTGGTGGTAATTCCGTCCCGCTCCAGTGTCCGTACCGCTCTAAAGATTGCCCGGCTGGCCCGGGAGGTGGGAATACCACTTGTCTCCTTTGTTGGTAATAATATCAGCGATAAAGGAGACGAAGAGTTCTTAAATAAGCTCTTACCGGAGAAGATAATTGCCGCCTTTCCTAATTCAGCCGACATAAGACGGGCAGAGCGTGACGGTCTGGCAATTTCATCTCTGGCTCCTGAATTTAATACTCCGCTGGACAAAATTATGAATACACTAACCGGGGACGAGATAAAAAAATAGGGGGCTTGCGCCCCCTAAAAGAGAAGAGATAGAGAATAACATGAAATGTTATGTTCATATTATTAAGCCTATAAAAATCATTTGTCAAGTAATTAATTAAATACTTATCTTTTTGTATAATATAAAAATATAAAAATATAAAAATACAGCTAAAGGCATAGATGATGACTACTGTACAGCAATTTTATCGCAAGATAACTGATGAGATGGAATATTGTTTTAATGTTGAGACCAGCCTGCCGTTAAACGAGGACGAGGCGCAACTGCTGCGCCTGTTATTGGCAGACGGCTTTATCGCCGAGACGGTGAGTCCTGTGCCATATTTCAGTGGGGCCGGGGTTGTGGAGGTCGGGCCGCGCTTAAACTTCGCTACGGCCTGGTCTTCAAATATGGTCTCCATCTGCCGAGCTGCCGGCCTGGCTAAAGTCAGCCGGGTGGAGCGTTCCCGGCGTTATCAGATACCGTCAGATGCGGAAGCGGCCGATTTTGTCAGCCGTCATCATGACCGGATGACTGAATGTCTTTATAATTCGCCTTTGACCACTTTTGAGACCGGAATCAAGCCTGAGCCGGTTTATGATATTCCATTAAAGGAGAAGGGGCCTGACGCTCTCATGGATATTCCCGGTATCTCCATGGATGAATGGGACAGGAATTTTTATTACGATTATTTTGTTAAAAAACATCACCGTAACCCCACTATTGTTGAGATTATGGATCTCAATAACGCCAACAGTGAGCATTCCAGGCACGGCTTTTTTCGCGGCCGTCAGATAATCGACGGCCGCGAACAGTCGGAAAATCTCATGGAGGTCGTCAAATCGACTCTCAACGCTCAACCCGCTAACAGTGTTATCGCCTTTAATGATAACTCAAGCGCCATCAAAGGGCGGCAGTTTAAGGCCCTGATTCCTGCCCGGCCCGGTTTCCCTTCGCCCCTGGCCCCGACCCCTGTCCACTACCATATTATATTCACCGCTGAGACCCATAATTTCCCCACCGGGGTAGCCCCTTTCCCCGGCGCTGAGACCGGCACCGGCGGCAGGTTGCGGGATGTGCAGGGCACGGGCAAAGGCGGTTTTGTCGGAGCCGGCAGTGCCGGTTATTGCGTGGCCAATCTGCATATTCCCGGCTATAAGCTGCCCTGGGAGGCGGAAAAAAAGGATATGCCCTGCCCGGACAACCTGGCCTCAGCTCTGGAAATTGAGATTGAGGCCAGTAACGGGGCCTCCGATTACGGCAATAAATTTGGTGAACCCCTGATCCAGGGATTTACCCGTTCCTTTGACCTGCGGCTGGCAGGCGGCGAGCGCTGGGGCTACCTGAAGCCCATCATGTTCACCGGCGGTATCGGTCAGATTGATGCTCGTCATACCATTAAGGCGGCGGAAGAGAAGGGGATGTATATTCTCCAGATCGGCGGCCCGGCTTACCGGGTGGGATTCGGTGGCGGGGCGGCCTCCAGTATGATGCAGGGTGATAATGCCGCCGAGCTTGATTTTAATGCCGTACAGCGCGGTGATGCCGAGATGGAGCAGAAGATGAATCGGGTCATCAGGGCCTGTAATGAAATGGGCGGCAAGACCCTGATTGATGTTATTCACGATCAGGGAGCCGGCGGCCCCGGTAATGTCTTAAAAGAACTGGTGGAGCATTCCGGCGGCCGCATTGGTATCCGCAAGATAATTACCGGTGATCCCACCATGTCGGTATTGGAAATTTACGTGGCGGAGTATCAGGAACGTAACGGCCTGCTGGTCAGGCCTGACAACCTCGCCGCTTTCCAGGAAATATGTGCCAGGGAAAAGGTAAACTGCGAAGTTCTGGGCCAGGTAACCGGTGATTTACGTTTTGTGGTCTATGACGAGGAGGACGACAGTATTCCGGTTGATCTGGAATTAAACGAGGTGCTGGGCAATGTGCCCCTCAAGACCTTTAAAGACGAACGCCATAAGGCGACTCTGCCCCCCTTGACCCTGCCGGCCGGACTCACCGTGCGGGATGCCCTCTATGATGTACTGCGCCTGGTCTCTGTCTGTTCCAAACGCTTTTT
>JAJRZN010000126.1 GCA_024275235.1 Deltaproteobacteria bacterium | reverse complement strand
ATATTCTTGTTTTTTATGCGCCGGGCCAGGTCATCAAGCTCGGCGCCATGTTCATCATTATCCTGCCCTATTTCCTTTTTTATTACCTTTATCTGCTCAGTGAGATAATAGTCACGCTGGGTCTTGGCCAGTTTTTTCCTGACCTTGGCCTGAATAGCCCCCTCCAGGTCAGTCAACTCCAGCTCGCGGCTGACAATATCCAGAACCAAGGCGTAACGTTTACAAAGATTGATTTTGCTTAAAATTGCTTGTTTGTCAGCAGAATTAACCGGCAGATGCGAGGCCAGAACATCTATAAATCTGGCGGGGTCAGCTATACTCTCAACCGACTTAACGACCTCCGGCAATATCTTCTTATGGCGGGCAGCATAGCTTTTAAAGGAAAGCAGTAATTGTCGGCGATAGGCTATATTCTTAAGGTCATATTCATTATTCTCCTTAAGCTTCTCAACCCGCCCCATGAAAAAGTCGGGCTGATGAATAAATTCAACGAGCATGCCGCGCCGTTTACCCTCCACCAGAGCCTTAATAGTACCATCGGGCAGCCGCAGGATCTGGAGAACCTTGGAGATAGTGCCTATTTGATGAAGATCCGCGGCACCAGGCACATTAACAGCGGCATCAACCTGAGCAACAAGAATAATCTCCGTATTGTTATTCATGGCGTATTCCAACGCCTTGATAGAGTTTTCCCGACCAACAATCAAAGGCGCCGCCATATAAGGAAAGACCACAATATCACGCAGGGGCATGACGGGCAAAACTTTTATATCATTATCAACGCTCAAGGTTCTCTATCCTTAAAAGGTTCAGGCACTTTTTTTCTCGTTCTCGTATAGAACAACGGGATAATCGCCATGCAAAATAACCTGTTCACTAATCACACATTCGCGGACACCTTCCTTAGAGGGCAGCTAATACATGATATCAAGCATGGCCTCCTCCATCACCGCGCGCAGCCCCCGGGCTCCAGACTTGCGTTTCACCGCCTCAGCGGCAATAGCACTCAGCGCCCCTTCTGTAAAACGCAGACGGATATGATCGTAAGCGAATAATTTTTTGTATTGCTTTATCAGGGCGTTTTTCGGCTCCCGAAGGATACGAATGAGATCTTCTTCTTCAAGTTCATTCATAGTGGCGACTACCGGCAAACGGCCGACGAATTCAGGAATCAGGCCAAAACGGAGCAGGTCTTCAGGCTGCAGCATGGCCAGGATTTCGCCCATTTTCTTCTTACTTTTGACCTTTACCTTGGCCTCAAACCCCATTGATTTGGAGCCTTTGCGACCGCGAACTACTTTATCCAGCCCCACGAAAGCACCGCCACAGATAAAGAGAATATTGGTGGTATCAAGCCGGATATACTCCTGCTGCGGATGTTTGCGACCGCCTTTGGGCGGTACCGAGGCCACCGTCCCCTCGATAATTTTCAAGAGAGCCTGCTGTACCCCCTCGCCGGACACATCTCTGGTAATGGAAGCGGAATCCGATTTACGGGCTATTTTATCAATTTCATCGATATAAATAATCCCGCGCACCGCCCGTTTGCTGTCATAATCAGCCGACTGGAGAAGATTAACCAGAATATTCTCAACATCCTCTCCCACATAACCGGCCTCGGTAAGGGTAGTGGCATCAGCCATGGCAAAAGGAACATTCAGGATACGTGCCAGGGTCTGGGCCATCAGGGTCTTACCGCTGCCCGTGGGGCCGATGAGCAGAATATTACTTTTCTGAAGCTCAACATCGTCTAATTCTTTATTGTGGCAGGTAATCCGTTTATAGTGATTATGCACCGCTACGGAAAGGGCCTTCTTGGCCTTCTCCTGACCGATGACATACTCGCCAAGACGTTCCTTTATCTCGCGGGGTTTAAGAAGCACATCGGCATCCAGTAGATCCTGCTCCGGGATATTTTTCCGGCCTTCTTTGACCATATCACTACATAGATCAATACACTCATCGCATATATAGACTCCCGGTCCGGCAATAATCCTTTCGGCCTCACCGCTGTCACGGCCGCAGAAAGAACACACTATGGAATCCACCGTATCTTTATCTTTCTTTTTACTCATCTCTACTCCCCGGCATCGGACATGACACGTTTATTCAACACCTTATCAATCAAACCATATTTTT
>JAJRZN010000125.1 GCA_024275235.1 Deltaproteobacteria bacterium | reverse complement strand
TGGCGCCAATTTTAAGCTCAGCCAGGGCGTTAAAGGGCTCGGCAACGATATAACCGTCAATTTTACGGCCGGCAAGACTGGCCGGCATCCCCGGCGGCGGCAATATAAAAATATTCACCTCATTGGCGGCCAACGGCGTGGACTGGGGTCTGATAACCGGGATAAGTCCCGCTTTTCTGATTCCCATCTGGAGAATAATATTATGCATGGAGTACCAGTAAGGCACGGCAATCTGCCGGCCGCCCAGATCCGCGAAACTGTTTATACCACCATCGGCCCGCACCGTAAGGGCGCTGCCATTGGTATGATCCCAGGCCAGAACCTTTATCGGGGCCTTGTTCTTAAAACGCATCCAGATGGGGATGGGCAGCAGCATATGGGTAACATCGAATTTATTGGTCAAAAAAGACTCGGTGAGCGATGACCAGCTGCGAATACGAATGGGACGCTGAGCATTGATTCCTTCAGCCTGAAAATAGCCCCTGGCATGGGCAATGAGCAGGGGGGTGGCATCGGTGATGGGCAGGTAACCAATGCGCAGCGTTTTCCTGGTGCGGGGCCGGGCCGGCAGAGAAAGACCGGGGGCAAGCAGGGTACCGGCCAGACCGGCCGCGGCGCTCTTGATAAGTTTTCTTCTCGTGATAGTCATGATAAGAATATCCGGTTAGATTCCGGCAGTAAGTGTGCTTCGCCAGAAAACAGGCAAAAAAATAATCAAAATAATCAAAAATAATCAGCGTAATTATGACGTAATTCTCCGATTATCTCGTTACGAAGTTTAAAAAAGTCCTCAGACCCCATATCTCTTGGATAGGGCAGGTCAATGTCATATGTCTGGCGAACCTTGCCCGGATGACCGCCGAGAAAGATAATCCGCTGCCCCAGCAGCACCGCCTCTTCCAGGTCGTGAGTGACCATGACAACAGTAAGATGCCTGCGCTGCCAGATATTAACCACCTCGCGCTGCAGGTTGCGGCGGTTAAAACTGTCTAAGGAGCTGAAGGGCTCATCCAGAAGCAGAACCTGGGGCTGACCAAGTAAAGCCCGGGCCAGACAGACTCGCTGAGCCATGCCGAGAGATAACTCGGCAGGATAGGCCCCGGTAAAGTCCTGCAGACCGATCATGGCAATTATCTCTTCCAGCCTTTGCTCAAGATTTTCAACCTCGCCCCGTACCTGACAGCCAAAGGCGACATTCTCCGCCACGGTGAGCCAGGGCAGAAGACTGGGATGTTGAAAAAGCAGGCTGCGGGAAGGGTGGGGGGCGGTTATTTCGCGGCCATCGGCCAGAATCATCCCCCGGCAGGGCTTGTTTAAACCGGCCAGCATATCAAGCAGGGTTGATTTACCACAGCCCGAGGCCCCGAGAACCACGACAAAACTGCCGGGTTCCACCATAAGGTTAAGATCGGCAAACACCGGCACATATCCCCCCCCGGCCATGGATAAATCTTTACTTACCCCCTTAACCTCTATCTTCAATTATAAATAGACTCCAGAGCCATGGCCACTTGCTGGCCTTTAGCGAATTTCATCAGACTTATAAGCGGGGTTATGCCATATTCTCCACATAATTTATCCACCAGCCAGCGGCAGTCATTCATTAATGATTCCACAACATTCTCGTCGCTTTGGGAATAGATGAGATAGCCCGCCCCTTTGCGGAAAAACATCAGTTCTGATTCCCCCAGTTTTTTCTGCCCCCGGCAGCTCTCCACCAGCATATTGGTCTGAATGCCGATGGTGTCAATAATCTGGTCGGTTTTAATATAACCAAGGCGCTGATTAACCAGCTTCAGACCGGAAAAATCTAAGCGTATCAAGTGGTAGTGTGAATTAGTTGGAATCAACAGCCGCCGGTCATCCAGAAAAATCAGGTAACGATAATTGAAAAATTCACTTAACGGTTCTCTGAAATAGGTTTTCTGGCGAAATTTTTCCAATACATTCTGATAAGGAATGGAACTGTCAAAATGGATGGTGAGGGGATTCCAGTCCACCGTCTCCTGAATCAGGCAATCCACCACGGTGTCATCAAACATGCCGCGTTCGGCATCGTTGCTGATTATGCCTATGGCCTTACCCCGTTTCATGGGCTGCTTGTATGGGCGTCTGGCGATAAGAGCCTCATAGACATCCGCCACCATTACAATACGCGCCAATGGATCAATGGCCGCTTCTTCAAGACCGTGAGGATAACCACTGCCGTCAAGACGCTCATGGTGCTGGAGAATAATATTCAGCATCCGGCTTTCGGCAAAATGACGCGAAAATATCTGGCCGCCAATCAGAGGGTGATACTCCATAATCTGCCGATCCTGTTTATCGAAACGACCGGGCTTTAATAATACATCATCCGGAATGGCTACCTTGCCTATATCGTGGACATAGCAGCCCTGTTCTAAAATTTTCAGTTCCTGCTCACTTACTCCCAGCCGCCGCCCGATATGCACCGATATAATGGCCACCCGCATGGCGTGCTCAGCGGTGTAACAATCACGGCTGGCCTGAATTTTACTCATGGACTCAAACAGATAATTCAGTTCAAGATTTTTATGTTCAATCTGCTGGAGGGAATTAGTTAATTCAGCGGATTTTTCGGCCACCATGGAATGAAGATCATTCTGCAGCCTTTTAAGCCGCAGATGATTTCTGACTCGCAGACGGAGTAAATCCCTTTTGATGGGTTTGGCGATATAATCCACCGCCCCCAGCTCCAGGCCTTTCTTTTCATCAAATTCATCACCGAGAATAGTAATAAATATTACGGAAATATTGGCCCAGCGAGGATTTTCACGCAGACGGCGGCAGACCTCAAGGCCGTCAATCCCCGGCATGATAACATCAAGCAGAATTATGTCCGGCAGATAGCCGTTTTGCAGAAGTTCCAGAGCCCCACTCCCGGAGGCAACGGTTAACACCTCGTGAGGGCCGCTTAGGTGCAAAGCCATTAACCGCCTGGTTATCGGATCATCATCCACTATCATTACCAGATCTTTGCGGGGGGTGGCAGCGGCTGTATTGTTGTTCATTTAAAACTCTTTAGGGGTAGAGAAGAATGATAAAATTGGAAAATTCATTACAATCATTATATAATGTTGTATCGTATCCGAGAAATAAAAGTCAAATTTATTTAGCCTTTGAAGCGTCCAAAAATCCCCATTTTATGATGCCTGACCACCACCAATTATCCCTGGCTGTCGGCGCTGAATGCCTGCTCAGCGGTGCCCCCGCCGAGGTAACAGCCGCTATCAAGAAACGTCTCACCCTGCCTAATCCAAAATTTCTGGCCGCCAGAAAATATTCCCGCTGGGTGGGGAAAAAATTCCCTCAGCATCTTTATTTTTACAAGGAGCGAAAGACGGGGCTTACCACCCCGCGCGGCCTGGCCCGGGAGGTGGTTTTGACCTGCCTGGAGAAGGGCGGTATCCGTCCGGAGATAATTGATCAGCGCCGCAGTCTGCCCGAGGAAAATTTTCAGTTTCACGGTCAACTGCGGGACTATCAGGAAGAGGCCCTGCGGGACATAATGATTAGGGACTTCGGGGTCTTAGAGGCCGGCACCGGCAGTGGTAAGACGGTCATGGCCCTGGCCGCCATCGCCCGCCGCCGCCAGCCGGCTCTGATTATCGTTCATACCAGGGAGTTATTGTATCAATGGGCCGCCCGGATTGAGGAATTTCTACACCTGCAGGCCGGGCTGATCGGTGCCGGTAAATTCAAGCCGGGCCCGGTGACAGTGGCCATTGTCAACACGGCCCGCCGCCATCTTGCCGAACTGCGGCCGCTCTTCGGCCATATTCTGGTGGATGAATGCCACCGGGTACCGGCCTCCCTGTTCACCGATGTCATTACCGCCTTTGATGCCCGGTTCAGCCTTGGTCTCACCGCCACCGCCTACCGGCGGGAGGATGTGATGACCAGGCTGATCTATTTTTATCTCGGCCCTGCCGTTCATCGAGTGGACAGCCGCCGGCTGCAGAAAAGCGGGGCAGTAACCCACCCGAAGATTATCCTGCGCCCCACCGCGTTCACCTATAATTATTGTGATGACTACCCGGCCATGATGAGCGCTCTGAGCTTAAATGATGACCGCAATCGTCTAATCAGCGCCGATGTAATTAAGGAAAGCCGACGGGGCAGTATATGTCTCGTAGTCTCGGACCGGGTAGATCATTGCCTGCGTTTAGCCGAACTTATCAGGGAAGGAGGCGGGTAACCGGCCGTTCTCACCGGCCGTACCAATGCCTGGCAACGGAACGAAATAGTGGAAGCCCTGGGAGATAACCAGATCAAAATATTAATTGCCACCGTCCAGTTAATCGGCGAGGGCTTTGACGCCCCCGGCCTCAGCAGTCTTTTTCTGGCAACCCCGATTAAATTTTCCGGCCGGGTTTTGCAGACCGTGGGCCGGATAATGCGCCCCGCTAAAGGCAAAAAGGCCCTGGTCTATGACTACCTTGACCCGGTGGGGGTTCTGGAGGCATCGGCCAGGGCCAGACAACGAATATACACGGAAAATTTTGGCCCGCTTAATTTTAATGGACTCGTAAAAAGCTAAGTTATACCGCCTGCGGCATCCTAAATACAACGAACTTTCTCTTTCTCGTTTCTCGTTCCCGCGTGGGAATCTTCTCGCTTCTCGTTCCCACGCTCCCGCGTGGGAATGCCATAGCCCATCAACCTTCTCGTTCCCACGCTCCCGCGTGGGAACGCATAAGGAAGTTAATGCCGGGCCTCAAAATCCCGCATAAATCCAACCAGTTTCTCAACCCCCTCATAGGGAAAGGCGTTATATATAGAGGCCCTGATGCCGCCAATGGAGCGGTGGCCCTTTAAACCATCCAGACCAACAGCCGCTGCCGCCTGAATAAATTCAGCCTCCAGCTCCGGGGTGGGCAGATTAAAGGTAATATTCATGGTTGAACGGGATGCGGCCTCAGCGTGCCCCCGATAAAAGTCACCGCCATCAATAATATCATAAATAAGAGCCGCCTTCTTACAGTTCAGATCGGCAATGGCCGCCACTCCTCCCTGTGCTTTGAGCCATTTCAGCACCTGACCAATGGCGTAAATCGCGAAGCAGGGCGGAGTATTGAACATGGAGCCCTTGTCGGCGTGGGTCTGGTAACGCAGCATGGTGGGAAT
>JAJRZN010000124.1 GCA_024275235.1 Deltaproteobacteria bacterium | reverse complement strand
TTGACATAATAGACTTTTGAGTCTATCATCTACCAAAAAGAATGAGAACGGCGATGGGGTTCGCCTTTAAGCGCTTCTGCTGAAGCTAATGACTCCTGCTCTGTAAAAATGGGCAGGAGTTTTTGTTTGCTTTCAACTTCAAAGGGGTGCGGGCTTATGGATAAACGTATCTTGTTTAATCTGCTTCAGGTTGCCGTGGTCATCTTGTTCTCCCCGCTGGTCGCCGGCGTCACCAACCGTCTGAAAGAGATGGTGCAATCCAGACGCGGCCCTGATATTTTACAACCATATCGTGATCTGTGGAAACTTTTTCACAAGGATGAAGTTGTTTCCGAGCGCAGTTCGTGGCTCTTTCGTTTCACCCCCTACCTCACCTTTGTCACCCCCCTCTTTGTCACCCTTCTTATCCCCGTATTAACGGATTACCCGCTGTTCTTTGCCTTTATGGGTGATATGATCGGCGGCGGGTTCATGCTGTCGCTTGGCGGATTTTTCGCGACGCTTGCCGCCGTGGATACCGCGAATCCTTACGGCCCCATGGGCGCCAGCCGCACCAGGATGGTGGGCTTTTTAGCGGAGCCGGTGTTTATGATTGTCTTTTTCACGGTTTCATTTGTCGCTGGTTCAACGATTCCTTTCATTGTTCAGCAGGCCTGGGTGACACCGCCAGTCAACTTTTTCGAGCCTTCGCACATCTTACTGATGTTAGCCTTTCTGATGTTGATCCTGGCTGAAGGCGGCCGTATCCCGGTGGATAACCCCAGCGGTCATTTCGAGCTGGCCATGATTGATGAATCAAAAACTCTGGAGTATTCCGGGCGCGGCGCGGCGCTGACAAAATGGGGCGGCTACATGAAGACCTTTGTGCTGCTCTGTATATTCCTGAATGTGCTGGTAACCCCCTGGGGGGTGGCGCACGAGCAGACTTTTGCCGCCCTGATGGTAGCTATTCCGCTGGTTCTCGGGAAAATTTTCTGTTTTATATTAGTGCTCGTGGTCATTGAATCATCCCTGTCAAAACTTCGCCTGTTTCGGATTGCTGAATTTCTGGGGGCCGCCTTTATCACCTCCGTGGCCGCGATGATCACCAAGTTGTTTATCTCTTAGGAGGAATAGAAATGGCTTATCCCGGATTATTCCCCTGGCTGCAGAGTCTGAATGCCCTGGCTGGCGGTTTTTTCTTGTTATGCGCCTTTGGTCTGGTAGCTGTCCGCCAGGCCCAGAACTGCCTGCGGCTGTTTATTGCCCAGTCACTTTTCCTTTGTCTCTCCGCCTTTATGTTAGGGGTGTTGCTGCATTCCAGCGACTTGATCGCGGTGGGAATAATTGATTTTATCAGTAAACCACTGGTGATTCCCTGGCTGATGCGGCGGACGGTGGGCGGGGAACTTCACACCCGCCGGGAGATTACCCAGGTCTTCAATATTCCCACCTCGCTGCTCATTGCCCTTGCCCTGACCATCGGGGCTTATCTGTTTGCGATGCCCCTGCTGCGGGCCGGTAACGCCGGTAAGCTCATCGGCTCGAATTTACCCATCGGTCTGGCTGGCCTCTTGATCGGGGCCTTTACCATGGCGGTGCGGCGTGAGGCGGTACCCATGGCTCTGGCCCTTATCTCCATGGAAAATTCGGCCTTTTTCGCCGGTATCGCCATCGCGCCGGACTTCCCCCTGATTGCCGAGGTTTCCATTGCCTTTGATGTGCTGATTCTGACCTTTATCGTCGGCCTGCTCACCCGCGCTGTGCAACAGCAGATCGGAACCACTGCGGTGGGCGCACTCACCGAGCTCAGGGAGGCAAAAAAATCATGAGTCTTATCCTTGTGTTACTGCTTCCCATGGCCGCGGTGTTGTTGTCATTATTGCCGCTGGAAAGACGCTTTGCTCCAGTCGTCACCCTGCTGACGCAGATTACCATAGCCGGCCTGGCGCTCAACCTGGCTTTGCAGGTGTCCACGGGCACAACGGTGATCGGCCTGGCCAACTGGATCGAACTTGACGGCTTGAGCGCCTTAGTGCTGCTGTTAGTCACCTTTGTCGCCCTGACCGCGGCCTTATTTTCATGGGGCTATATCTTCGCGCACGAAAAATCGGCCCGGCGTATTCGGTTTTATTACGCCCAGTTCAATCTTTTTGTTTTCGCCCTGGTGGCGGTACCCGTGCTGGTTGAACCGGCATTTGTCTGGATTGCCATTGAGTTCACCGCCATGTTTTCTGTGCTGCTGGTGGCCTTTGGCAATACCCGTGAAGCGCTGGAGGCGGCCTGGAAATATATTGTTCTGATGTTTATTGGCGCGGTTATCGCCTTGCTTGGCTTTCTGATTTTGTTCTGGACTCAGAAAAATGCCGGCGGCGGCCTCTATACATGGGAGGGCCTGCGTCTGTCGGCCAGGCACATGTCTCCGGTTCTCTTAAAAACAGCGTTTCTGCTGATTCTCGTCGGCTTTGGCACCAAGGTCGGCTTTGTGCCGCTTCATACCTGGCTGCCCGACGCCCATAGTCAGGCTCCGGCCCCGGTATGCTCTCTGTTGTCCGCGGTCAAAACCACCGTGGCCCTCTATGCCATTCTGCGGCTGCTGCCCTTGCTGCCTGATGCTCCCATTGATATATGGATGCAGACCATCGGCCTGATTTCCGTCGGCGTGGCGTCCTTTCTCATCCTGCAGGTGCGCGATTATAAACGGCTCTTTGCCTTTTCAACGGTTGAGCATATGGGAATCATCTTTGTTGCCGCGGGCCTGGGGGGCAGGGCCGGAGGTTACGGGGCTTTGATGCAAATGCTCAGCCACGGTCTGACAAAATCATTTTGCTTCCTGGCCACGGGCGCTGTGCTGCTGGTTGCAGGCACCAGGGAAATCGGCGAGATCCGCGGTTTGATCCGCACCTCACCGGTGGCAGGTACGGCCTTGTTGTTTGGAGCCCTGGCCATTGGCGGGGCGCCGCCTTTTGCCGTGTTTCTGAGTGAATTTTCCATTTTCCGGGCCGGGTTGGCTCAGCAGCATTATTTAGTAATATCATTGTTGATCTTCTTCATTGTCGTGGCGTTTTTCGGCATTTTGCTGCACGTGACCCGGATGGTTTTTGGGAAAGCGGCGCCAGTCAGCGCTGTGGTTCCCCGCCCGGCAGTACCCTTTAGCTGCACTCTGGCTCTCGTTCTGGCCGCCGTTCCTGTTCTTGTTCTCGGAGTTTACGAACCAGCGCCGCTTCATAAATTGCTGACCTTTGCCGTAGCAAATCTG
>JAJRZN010000123.1 GCA_024275235.1 Deltaproteobacteria bacterium | reverse complement strand
TAACCACAGAACAGGCCCTATGCCGACAAGTCCTAAATTATGAAACTGCAGGATCAGGGTCGTCATTCCGAATCCAGCCAGTCCGACTACTGCCGGATTACCGAGGGATATTTCTTCAGCCATTGTTGCTCCTCCTTGTTTTTTAACAGTTATGATCTCTCTCTGTTCATTTTTGCCGCCCAGTTGCTTGACGATGATTGTCTGCAAAAGTTTCCGCGGGGGATGGCAGATGGCGGCAGTGAGTAAAATTACATGGGTATAATTACCAAATATTTTACCTGTTGGCCAGCATTTCTTTTGGAAATACAGGAAATGGAAAAGGCGGCGGAAGGGGGAGAAAAACGGGATGGGTGATTATTTGTATTCCGGGGTGATTATTGTCGGCCGCTCGGCAATGGCGATGGTTACATCCTGCCATTTCTTTTTGCGGTACAAGAGCCGGTCGGCGTCCGCTTCCAGGATGGCGGCGGGTTCCGCTACTCCGTAAGCCCCGGTGTAGCGGTGGACAGTTTCTGATCGTTGTATGCCCTTGACGGTATTGAGGCGGGCGGCGGGGTAAAAACTTATCGGCAGCTCATTTTGACGGGCAAAATCAAGCAGGCCCTCTTCGTCAGCCTTTAAATCAATGGAGGCCAGGCCGTCAATGGCTGGGCGCAGAAGGTTAAGTTCCCGGCATATTTCAGCAACGGCCGATTCTATATCCTGGGTTTTAACTCCTCTGTTGCAGCCTATTCCCAGAATAATATTCTTCGGACAGAGAACAGCGGTATGATCTGGCTGGCGGCGGTTACTGATAATGAGATCGGCCAGAGCTGGGTCATCTTCCACCTCAAAGTCCGGCGGCAATTCTCCACCAATATTGTCGAGATGGACTTTAAGGCGGCCATTATTTACCAGTTGGGCACTCAGGGTGATAAAGCTGCCCTTTATCAGGCGGAGCCGCTGGAATCTGGCCCAGAGATCAAGGGGGGTAAGGCCCAGGGTGTCGGATGCGGTGGTGATTACGGCCTGGCCGTCAACCGCCTCTGCCGCGGCCCTGGCCAGCTCATTGGCCCCGCCGAGATGCCCGGCGAGGAGGCTTATGGCGTATCGCCCGGCCTCGTCCATCACCACTATGCCCGGATCAGTTTTTTTGTTTCGCAGCAGGGGGGCGATGATCCGTACCACAATACCGGCGGCCATTATGAAGACAAAGCCCTCATAATGGGGCCAGAGTTCCCTGACAACCGTCTTTATATTGCGGCCCTCAAGGTTGATGACTTTGGCCTTGAGGGCCGTCGACAGGCGCCGGGCAAGCTCTCTGCCGCCTCTCGTCAGGGTCAGGACAGCCGTCTTCATGGTGCCAGGCGCTCAAGATGCCAGTCTGTCTCCTGGCGGGAAAAATGGAGACGGTCATGGAGGCGGTCCTGGCGGCCCTGCCAGAAATCAATGGCATTCGGAATGAGGCGGAAGCCGCCCCAGAAGGGGGGGCGGGGGACTGGTTTGCCCGCGAACCTGGTCTCTATTTCTTTTAACCTTTTCTCTAACACGGCTCGGTTCTCTATGGTTGAGCTCTGG
>JAJRZN010000122.1 GCA_024275235.1 Deltaproteobacteria bacterium | reverse complement strand
TCCGTATCAACGACAATGTATTTAGCCCGTTTTTCCGCCGTCATGGCGGCGGCGATCTTGAGCATCTCGTCCACCGGCCTGGCGGTGCCAAGGCTGACGTTACTCTTGCCGTCGGTGAGGATGATGACGATGGGGCGGCCGGCCGGTTCGCGGCTCAGGAAGTTCCGCACCTGTTCATAGCCCTTGATGAGTCCTGCCGAGAGCGGTGTCCGGCCGCCCACCGGCATTTCGGCCAGGAGCTTGCCGGCCATTTCCACTGAGCTGGTAACCGGCAGATTTACCTTGGCTTCGCCGCGGCGGAAAGAGATCATGGAGACTTTGTCCCGTTTCTGGTAGGCGTCGAGCAAGAGAGACATAACCGCCCCTTTGGAGGCCGCCATGCGGCCGCGGGCTCCCATGGAGCCTGAGGCGTCAACGAGGAATAAAAGCAGATTACCCAAGCGCTTCTCTCTGATCTTATAACGAAAATCCTGGGGGTCAAGCTTTACCGCTAAATTTCCGCCGCGGCTCTTCTGATAAGGGGCCGCGGCCCGGATGGTGGCGTCCATGGCAATATCGCCCTGTAGACCGTGGCGGCCGGCCCGGCTGTAACGCCCCTGTTTCTGGGAGACCATGGAACGGGAGCGGCGGCCGGAACCCCGGCGGGTCGTGCGATCCCTGACGGTGGTGATCTTTTTAACCCGGAAGGAGGCACCGATCTCAAATACGGTATCCTCTGAGCCCGCTGGGGGCTGCCCCGGCTCTGAATCGTCAGGCCCCGGCTCTGCCTCTTCCTCCTGCCCTTCTGCCGCGGATTGCTCCCTTTCCCGGCTGGAATCCGGCGGTCTGTCGGTACTCTGTTGTGGTTCCCGCGGTTTTTCTCCCTTCTCTTTTGGCGGCTCCCGGTTTTCGGGGTTTTCGGGGGGGGCAGTCTCTTGCTGGTTGTTGTTTGTGGGGGATGGTTCCGGTTGGGGCGGCTGGGCCTCACGCTGCCGGTGGCGCAGAACCATGGGCGCCGCCCGGCGGATATGCTCTGTTCGGACCTCGCGCTCTCCCCAAAGGGCTGCCAGGGCCAGGGCTGTTTGCTCCAGCACCAGATCGGCCCTGTGACCGGCAACGTTATTGGCGGTGCAGAGTTCACCAATAAATATCCGCTGAGCCGCCGGCATCCGCACCTCTCGCAACTGTCGGCGGCCCGTCTTTATCCGGTGGTGCAGGTCGTCACTTTCGGCCTGGAAGGCGGCTCGGAATCTAAGGGGGTCACGGTCAAATTCCTCCCGCCGGGCGAGGAGGGCCACCCGTTGTTCAAGCTCATCGCAGCCTTTTATCTCAAGGCAAAGTCCGAAGCGGTCAAGAAGCTGGGGCCGCAGTTCGCCCTCTTCCGGGTTCATGGTGCCGATGAGGATGAAACGGGCCGGGTGGCTTATGCTGATCCCCTCACGTTCAATGATGTTGCGGCCCGAGGCGGCCGCGTTCAGGATTAAATCGGTGATATGATCGTCCAATAGATTGACCTCGTCAATATAGAGGATGCCCCGGTGGGCCTCGGCCAGCAGGCCGGTTTGGAGGACGGCCCTGCCTATTTTGAGGCTGGCGGAAAAGTCAATGCCGCCTGCCACCCGGTCTTCGGTGGCGTTTAAGGGTAAATTAATCAGCCGCGCTGCTCTGCGGCTGATTCCCGGCTCATCATCACATCCCCGGCACTCAAGGCATAACTCGTCCCGGCTGGCCGGGCCGCGGGAAAAGCGGCAGCCGGAGACCACCTCTATTTCCGGGAGCAGCTCTGCCAGGGCCCGTACCGCCGTTGATTTGGCCGTCCCCTTCTCGCCGCGGATAAGCAGGCCGCCAATGGCGGGATTAACGGCGTTAAGCAGCAGAGCCAGTTTCAATTCCTCCTGGCCGATGAGGGCGGCGAGGGGATAGAGCGGGCTAATCATGGCTCTTGTCCTCCGGCGCGGCTCATTCCGTACGTTCCTCAATCTCACCTTCTATCTCAAGATAGGCGTCACGGAGCTCATCCTCCATTTTCTTGTCCGCCTGCCACATGCCGCGCTTTATGGCTTCGAGAAGTTTGTCCATGATATTTTGCAGGGCGTAGGGATTAACTCTCTGCATCCATTCCCGCATATCCCTGTCCAGAGCGTATTTTTCAGCCATACTCTCATACATCCAGTCGTCAATTACGCCGACGGTGGCATCCCAGCCCAGGATCACATCCATCATGTGCGAGATATCGCCCGCCCCCTTGTAGCCGTGGCGTTTCATGCCCTCCAACCATTTGGGATTAACGAGGCGGGAGCGCAGGACATGTCTGGCTTCCTCAGAGGTGGTGCGCAGGCGGATTCGTTTGGGGTCGGCGCTGTCGCCCATGAGGGCCAGGGGCGGAGTACCGCGCACGGTTTCGGCTGCCGCGATGAGGCCGCCATAATAATTGTAATAGTCGGTGCAGGACATCATATCGTATTCCCGTGAGTCTTCATTTTTCACGGTGACATCCATCCGGCCCAGCAGGCGGCGGAAGTTTTCGGGCTTTTGGCTGCCGTAGCTCCCGCGGCCGTAAGCGTGCGCCGAGTAACGGATATAGTTGTTGCCGAGATCATCCCTGGTCTGCCAGTTTTTGGATTCAATTAATTCACTGACCCCGGCACCGTAAGTACCGGGCGGGCAGCCGAAGACCCGGAAGGTGGCCTCGCGCCGGGCCTCTGCCTCGTTCAGGCCCCGGCGTTTGTATTCCTCCATATCGGCCATGACATTACGGCGCAGGATATTGGTCTCCGGCGGTTCGTTTAAGGCG
>JAJRZN010000121.1 GCA_024275235.1 Deltaproteobacteria bacterium | reverse complement strand
TTGTCCATGCTGCGGGGCAAAAATGGAGATTGTTTCCACTATGATCAGGCATAAAAAGCCCCAACGGCTACAGGCAACACAATAAGGGGGGCGTTAACCGGTTATGTGACCTTCTATTAGCTGCATAGTTTTTTTGACTGACCCAGGTCGGCAGGGGAAACTTGCGCCCGGGAAATGCCCTTTTCACCACACAACCCCTGCTTTTACAGGAAATTTGATTTGAATATCACCATCATGAATCAATAACATCCTCTTTTGGTTCTTCACGCCCTCGTTTTTCCCCAAAAATAAAGACACCCAAAAAGATATTTTCTATATGGTTTCAAGGCCGGGCTTGTCCAACAAACGGTTTATATTGTGGTTCGTTCCTCACACAATATAACCTTATTCGTTCTGTTGTACCATGAACTTTTTTTATTTATGTGGCAATTATTCTTTTTTGTTTTTATCTTCAATTTTAAAATCTTTGGCATTAGAAGAACTGACGATGCTTTCACCTGTTTTAGATTCAATTTCCTTTCTCGCAGTGCCAGCAACATGACCACCTTCTTGGGCAATTTTTTTGCTTTCGTTGAAATTGGTTGGTCTTTTCTTTTGAGAGATTTCAGTTGTAGAAGCCTCTGCAAGCATGTTTAAAACCAACTCAAGATTGGTCATGTTATCTCTAAGGTTTTGTTTTTTTAGCCCTTTAAATTTTTTGTATTCTTTAATGCTTTTGTTTGCCCATGCTTTGGTTATTTCATCTGTCAAAATTGCGTATTCTAATCCCTCTTTAATACCACGATCATTCCATTCATCAGTTAATTCTTTTCTGACTTCAATAGTTTTGAGGCGCTGATTAATCCAAGTCTTTGAATATCCCTTTTTGAGATATGTTTGCATTGCACGGTCAAATGCTAGTTCTGGGTCTTCTGTTTCTTCGATGCGCTCATAGCCAACTTTTGCTAACCATAACTTAAAGGGTTCCGCTTTAGGTGATGGAATAGATTGAATAGCTCGAAGTAAATCTTCTGTGCTAAAACAATCTGTCTTGTATTTTTTGCCATCAGGGGCGAGCATTTTCAGGTGTACGATATTTTCGTACACCTGACTACCTTCCCGTTTTAGCTTGGATTTTAGGTCAGACCAATATCTTTTGGGATTTGAACTCTCGCTTAAAATTGCCACAATATCAATTATGGAGAAATACCATTGTTCATTGTCTTCACTCCAATAACGCCGTACTTCTTTTTGGTTAAACAGGATGATAGAATTTTCTTGCTTCACAAGTAGTCTCTTTGATGTAATTCCTTAATATTCACAACGTTTTCCATTGGAGACTATAAACATATTTTGATTATTTTACAAATTTTGTCTTAAAACAGAACGTCGCAAATCACCGGCGGCAAAAAGCAGAGCGAAGCGGCGCTTTTTGCCGTCCGAGTGCATTTGTCTTGTTATGCGATACTTTGCACAAAGCCTCACTTTTTTGCCTTATTCAGCTCTGAAATAAGTTGATTTGACACCTTGCCGTTTTCTGTTAATCCTTGCTTGCGCTGGAACTCCTTTATTGCCTGTTTAGTCTTTCCACCCATTATGCCATCGGCGACACCAACCTTATAACCAAGATCAGACAACAATGTTTGCACTTTCTTAATTTTTTCTCGTTCTTTTTTTATTTCTATCCTTTGCGGTTGTGTAACTTACCTGCTTGCCAAATAAAGTTTTGAACGAAAGATTGCAGTTTGTAATTGCAGGGTTATCAGTGCCGCCTGTTTTAAATGGTGACGTTTGGCCAGGTAATATTGGATTGTAATCAATTAATGAATCTTCTGACTTGACTAGAGTGCCATCCTTTGTTCTAAACTCACCGACAGCCATAAGGTTTTTAATGCTTTGAGAGGAAATATTTTTCACTTCACCCCGAACAAAGACATAACTATATTCTTTGTCACACTTCCAAGAGACCACCTCAAGCGGAGGAGTATATTCTCTCGGCGCTGAATAGTTTGATGAGTTCGAGGAACTGCTAGACGTGGCACTTGGACTTGATGAACGCGATGTTGTTGAAGGGCTTGAAAAATACCCAACAGCCCAAAGAACAATAAATATTGTAATTATCCATGTGAATAGAGATGTCTTCTTTTTAGCAGGCGCACCACATTTTGGGCATTTTTCTGCTTTCTTGCTAATTTCTTCACCGCATTCTTTGCATTTCGTTAACGCCATTTATTTCTCCGTTTTTTTACGCATAACGTTTGAGATAACCAGCCCGCCGTGCCGCTACTGATTAATTACTAAACGGTTCAGGGCTTACAACTACCACGAAAATCGCCGACGAAATGCGGGTCTGCGTTTATTGACTGGTTATGTGCCATCTTGGAGATTATAAAATGTTTGAAAAATACCTAAGCATACCGAAAGAGATAGAGGCTGTTCAATTTACTATGGAGAATAAATATCAGGTTTTTAACTCTCTAATCGGGCGACATTCGCCAGACTTTGAAGATGGAAAGCCGATAATTAAAGTAAAAACAATCCATGGCGAGATTGCTATTGTAAGACTTGGTGACTGGATTGTAAAAGAGCCTAAACTTGGGTTCTATTACCCGGTAAAACCAGAAATTTTCTCATTGTCATACTTTAAAACACATAGAAAACTTGAAGAGTTTAAGGATTATTAACACATAACAATAAGTAGACACCCAAAAAGTCCTAATCCATAGCACATTTAGTGGGTGTTTAAAAATTTTATCTTACTATTTTACAACATAATACATCCCCCACAAAGTTTATATATCTATTTTGCTGTATAAAAAAGACAGTATTATCTACAATAGGTGACAGGTGAATATATGTTCATCTGTCACCTATTGTAGATATTTGTATTACTGAAACAGGGGAGTAAGGCTGAATAGTTACATTAAATCAAGAACGTGCTTTACTGAGTACTTACAAAATTTAGGCTGAATACTCCGCTTTTTTACTATCTCTTGTTTCTGGCTATAATTGAGCCTCCCACCAGCGCATTATGTTATCATGGCATTTGCGCATAGTCTCAATTATATCAGGCATGGCAGGCCAGCTCCCCTCTATGGCCAACTGCCGTAATTCAGAGGCCCGTCTGGCCAGACCGTCAGCGCACATACTCCGGGAAACGCCGATCATACTATGACAAACCTCTCGCAGACGTTTAACATCTTTACCCTTAACCGCCTCCTCGGCCGCCTTAATTAATTCACCAACCCGGCTGCTGACAAACTTGTTAATCAGACTTACAGCCAGCTCGTGGTTTTTATTACACATTTCCACTGCGAAGCGCTCGTAATCGATGATACATTCTAAAAGTTCAGCCTGGGGTTTTGCCGCCCTTTTGCCACCCGCCTTATGGCTGATTTCTCTAAACAGACCAGGCCAGCTTATGGGTTTCGCCACATAACCGTCTATCCCGTTTTTTAACCATTTCCGATGTTCATCCTGGTCGGAAAGCGCGCTCATGGCAATAATAACAGCCGGTGTACGCCCCTCGAGTTTCTCGAGCTTCCTGATCTCGGCCACAGCAAGATAACCGTCCATCACCGGCATCATAATATCCATCAGCACGATGTCAAAAGAATGAGCCTTGTAACACTTCACCGCCTCAAGACCGTCGCGGACGGCAGTTACCCGCAGGCCTTTATCCTCAAGTATATTAACCGCGACCTCAGTATTTATCTCTTCGTCCTCGGCCAGCAGAACGGTCATACCAGCCAGCGCAATTTCACTCATAGCTCATATCAAAAACCTTATACTTTATAATTGCCATTCCCTGATCAATTCCAGGAGAAGTCGAACGCCGACGCCGGACGGCCCCTTGGGAGGGACATAGCTCTTTTCAGTAAAATTCCAGGCCGTGCCGGCAATATCGAGATGAGCCCATTTAGTGTCAGTAATAAATTCCTGTAAAAAAGCACCGGCAGTTATGGTACCAGCCCCTTTACCCCCAACATTTTTCAGATCGGCGGTCTGTGATTTAAGCTGTTTACTGTACTCCTTGCCAAGGGGCAGACGCCAAACCGGTTCAGCGCTCTGCTCACCAGCCCGGCAAAGCCGTTGAACCAGATCATCATCATTACTCATCAAACCAGTCGTATGATGCCCCAAACCGACGATTACCGCCCCGGTCAGGGTGGCCAGATCAATTACCACCTCCGGTTTAAAGCGTTTAATCCCATAGCTCAGAGCGTCTGCCAGGATTAAACGCCCTTCGGCATCAGTACTGATAATTTCTACCGTCTTACCATTATACTGCCGGATAATGTCACCCGGCTTCAGGGCTCCAGAACCCGGCATATTATCCGTGGCCGGAACCACGGCCACAACATCCACATTATCAGGTCGTTCCCGGCCCAGGGCCGCCATAACCGCCAGCACCGCCGCCCCGCCACACATATCATATTTCATATCCTGCATACCAGCGCTGGGCTTCAGGGAAATGCCGCCGGAATCAAAGGTAAGCCCCTTACCAACCAGCATCAGAACAGGCACTTGACGACCGGTACGATACTCCAGCATAATCAGACGGGGCGGAACTGTCGTCCCCTGATTAACGCCAAGCAGACCACCCATCTTCAATTTTCGCAATTCGCTCTTTCCCAAAATCTTACATGGCATATCGAATTCCGCTGCCAATTTCCGGGCATAAACGGCAAAATCTTCCGCTGTCCAATGGTTGCCCGGCTCGTTTGCCATATCCCGAGCCTGACAAGCCGATTCAGCACCTGTGAGGCCACGCTTCATAGCAGCAAGGATATCCCCCTGCACTGTCGCGGCTATTATCAGCTCACTGATTAAATTACGCGGTTCATCATCTTCCTCTACAGTCTTATATTTACCAAATTGATAGCTCCCAAGGATAAGACCTTCTACTATATACTGACTCATTTCCCGGGCCGGATATTCGAGTTCTTCCGGCAAGACAGCAACAATTCTGGCTGTCTTGATTTTTTTGACTTTTTGAGCAATACGACCACCGGCAACCCGAAAAACCTCACCGTTTAAGTCCCCCTTACCCAGGCCAATGACAAGAACCCGGCCGGCGGCACAGCCCTGCTCACTCTCTGGATAAAAAGACAGCGTTCCCTCTTGGCGGCTGGGAAAATCACCCGCCTGCCGCGCCCTTTCTATTTTGCTCTCTACCGCCTCCGGCAGCCTGGTTTGCAGACTGTCATGGACAAAATAGACCTGCATATCGGCAACACAATGCCATGGATCATTTGTAGTAGTTGAAATTTTCATAATTAAAATCTAATTCCTCTGTATCAGGAAACGAATAACGTCGTTTGAATAAACACTTAAAAAAAAATTAAGGTAATCTCATTACAATATTTTTGCAAGCGGAGACCCGCCATTTTATTCTGATTCACCGCTAACTTCAGTTAGACCCAAGCCAGAGTCCGCAATAAACAAACAGGGAGTATTGCTTATTCCTCCCGGGAAAGGGTTAAGAAACATTCCTCCGCCCCTTAACCCTTCAACAGCACCATGGCGTCGCCATAGGAATAAAAGCGGTATTTAAGCCGCAGGGCCTCCTCGTAGGCGGCCATCACCCGCTCCCGGCCGGCGAAGGCACTGACCATGAATAATAATGACGATTTGGGCAGGTGAAAATTGGTAATCAGGTTATCCACCACCTGATATTCATAACCAGGATAGATATAGAGGCGGCAGGCCTCCCCGGCAACAGATCGTATCCTGCCCTCTCCACAGGCGGCAAACTCCAGGGCTCTGGCCGAGGTAGTCCCCACCGCCCACACCCGGCCACCTTTGTCCCTTGCCCTTTCTACCGCTCTTACCGCTTCCATCCCCACCGTAACATATTCAGAGTGAATCTCATGGTCACGGATGTCCTTCACCCGCACCGGGGCAAAGGTGGCATAACCAACGTGCAGGGTTACGGGGGCAATTTCCACCCCCATCTCCTTAATAACAGCCAGCATCTCCGGGGTAAAATGAAGCCCGGCGGTGGGGGCGGCAATGGCGCCATGCTCGCGGGCATATACCGTCTGATAGCGTTTTCTATCCTCCGGTTGTGGTTTGCCGTCCCGATGAATATAAGGCGGCAGGGGGATACGTCCGTAACGCTCTAAAGCCGCGTTCAGTTCTCCCTGCCAGTTTAAGCGGATTAAGACCGCTCCCCCCCGGCGCAGTTCAATAATTTCGGCCTCCAGATCAGGGCCAAAGAGAATCTTGCTGCCAAGCCGCGGACGCTTTGAACTGCGAGCCAGGGCAGGAACAAGAACACCGCTGCCCTCCTCCACCACCGGGTATTCCAGCAACAGAAGCTCGATGCGGCCACCTGTTTCCTTACGGCCCTGGAGACGGGCCGGAAAAACCTTTGTGTCATTCACCACCAAAAGATCATTGGGCCGCAAAAGCTCCGGAAGACCGGCAAAAAGGCCATGTTTAATGTTCCCGGTGGCGCAATCAACCCGCAACAGGCGTGATTCCTCCCGCCTCGCCGTCGGATGCTGGGCAATCCTCTCCTCCGGCAAATAAAAATTATAGGCCTCTATCTGAAATTCATCCATAACAAATGGGGCAGATACCCATTATTTTTTGATTTTAAATTTACGCATCTTGTATTGAAGCAGACTCTTGGTAATACCGAGTTTACGCGCGGCTTGAGCCTGCACAAACCCGGCTTCCCGTAAAGCCCGCCGCACTAATTTTTCCTCAATGGCATCCATTAACTCAGGCAGTTTGCCATCTAAGGATATACCCTCAATGACCGCTGTCCCGCCGCTCTCTCCGCTCCCCGTATCCTGAATATTCAGATCCTCCGGCTCAATTTCATCTCCCCGGCAGAGGATAGCCGCCCGTTCAATGGCATTCTCCAGCTCCCTGACATTCCCAGGCCACAGGAAACGGCTTAATCGTTCCAGGGCAGCCTGGCTTATCCCAAGTTCAGATCTACCGGCCTGTTTTCTATATTTCTCCACAAAATATTTAGCCAGCAGAGGAATATCATCGCTTCTCTCCCGCAGGGGAGGAATAACAATACTCACCACATTTAAACGATAAAAGAGATCCTCCCGAAAACGTTTTTCCCGCACCTCATCCGGCAGGTTTTTATTGGTGGCAGCCACAATACGGACATCAACCTTAATAGTTTTGTTCCCCCCAAGACGCTCAATACTCTTCTCCTGCAGCACCCGCAGAAATTTGGCCTGTAAAGCCAGGGGCATCTCGCCGATCTCATCGAGAAACAAGGTTCCGGTATCAGCGGCTTCAAACTTACCTTTACGCATGGCCACCGCGCCGGTAAAAGCCCCGCGTTCATGGCCGAAGAGCTCACTTTCCAGCAGACTTTCGGGCAGGGCGGCGCAGTTCAGGGAGAGAAAGGGCCGCCCGGCCCTGGGCCCCTGATAATGCATGGCGCGGGCCACCAGTTCCTTGCCGGTACCGGATTCACCAGAGACCAGCACCGTGCTGGGAGTTGGCGCCACCCGACTGATAAGTTCATAAATATCACGCATGGCCCGGTTCTTACCGATTATCCCCTCGAAGCTGTAGCGGCCGCGAATCTCCTGCTGCAGACGGCGGTTCTCCTGGGCCAGGGCGCTGTGTTCCAGAGCCTTATTGATACTGGCCAGCAGTTCATCGTTATTAAAGGGTTTGGTAATATAATTGAAGGCCCCGCTCCGCATGGCCCGCACTGCCTTTTCTACTTCGCCATAGGCGGTAATCATAATAACCGGCATCTCCGGCCGGCTTGATTTCACGGCCTCCAGCAGGGCAAAGCCATCCATATCAGGCATCTGCATATCGGTGAGCACCAGATCAATATCCGCCCCCTTCATCAGTTCAAGGGCCTTAGTACCGTTATCGGCCGTAATAATTTCAAATCCCTCTTCACCGAGGAGTTCGGAGATAACGATCAAATAATTGGGCTCATCGTCAACAACTAAAATTGTGTTCATGATTTTCTCATGGATTTAGATTTGAAAGTTCTCAATGCCGAAATCAGGAATCAGGCGGCCGCCGCCGTACTCACCGAGGTCAGCCCGATCCCGTTCACGGCCGTGAAAGTCGGAACCGCCGCTGATTAATAAATTACGGCGCTCACAAAAATCAAGCAAAAAGCGTATATTTTTAGGACTGTTTGAGGGATGATAGACCTCTACCCCGGACAGGCCAAAGACCATAAGTTCAGTTAACAGACGAACCAGTACCACCTCCGAAAGACCGGCGATACCGGGATGAGCCATAAAGGCCATACCTCCTGCCCCCTTAATCATGGTAACAGCCTCCTCAGCCGTGAGGATATCCCGCTTCACATAAGCCGCCGCCCCCTTGCGCAAAAAGCGCCGGAAGGCGTCATCCTCCGAGGCCGCTATTTTTCGATCGGCCAGAAGACGGGCGATATGAGGCCTGCCAAGCTGGCCGCGAACATTAAGCTCTAAATCAGTTAATTCAAGTTTATGCCCCAGGGCCTGTAATTTATTCATAATAGCCCTGTTCCGCCGCTCACGGGCCGTTTGAATACGTTCTAATCCAGCTTGTAATGCCTTGTTATCAGGCCGCATGTTATATCCCAGGACATGGATATCAATACCATTATGATTAGCGCTCAATTCCAGACCCGGAATAAGTTTCAGCCCGCAACAGTGAGCTGCATCCAGGGCCTCAGAAATCCCGGCCATGGTATCATGATCAGTAAGAGCCAGAAAATTTAAGCCCCGTTCCACAGCCCGGTTCACTAACTGAGTTGGAGAAAACAGGCCGTCTGAAAAACAGGAATGACAGTGAAGATCGATTTTATACATTTTTTTAAAAACAATTTACCAGTACCGGCATTTTTGATAGAATAACTTTAATTTCGGATTATATGAAGCCAATAAGCCCTTTATTGGTACGCAGGGGCCATGCGATGCACCCCTGGTCTTATCCGATAAACATTGAGGTAAAATATGGCCCAGATTGATGCTTTTTTTAAACTGATGCACGAACAGGGGGCCTCCGATCTGCACATGGTCTCCGGTCAGCAGCCCATACTCCGCATCAGGGGAGATATGGAGCGTATAAAGTATAAGGCCCTTGATAATGATTCCCTGAAGCCCCTGCTCTATGAAATTATCACCGAAGAGAAGATCAAGGAATTCGAGGAGACCGGTGATGTGGACTTCGGCTATGAGATCCCCGGCCTGGCCCGCTACAGGGGTAATCTCTTCATGCAGAAATACGGTATCGGCGGCGTATTCCGGGAGATTCCCAGTGAGATTCTCACCTGTGAGCAGCTCGGCCTGCCCCATATTATCTCCAAATTATCCGGCCTGCCCAAGGGTATGGTATTGGTAACCGGCCCCACCGGCAGCGGTAAATCAACTACCCTGGCCGCTATTATCGATGAGGCCAACAAGACCAGACACGATCATATTCTGACGATTGAAGACCCCATCGAGTTTGTGCACAAGAGCCAGAACTGTATTGTCAACCACCGCGAGGTCGGCCTGCACACCGCCTCATTCTCCACCGCCCTGCGCGGCGCCCTGCGTGAAGATCCTGACATAATCATGGTGGGCGAGATGAGAGATCTGGAGACCATCTCTCTGGCCATGGAAGCCGCCATGACCGGTCATCTGGTATTCGGCACTCTGCATACCATCAACGCCTCCAAAACCGTCGACCGGATGATTGAAATTTTCCCCGCCAATCAACAGGCCCAGGTACGTTCAACCCTGGCCGATGCCCTGAAGGCCGTAGTTTCCCAGACCCTCTTTAAACGAATAGATAAAAAGGGGCGCTGTGCCGCCCTGGAGATTCTGGTCTGCACCCCGGCCATCCGTAATCTCATCCGTGAGGGCAAGACCTTTCAGATTCCTTCCGCCATGCAGACCGGCAAAAAATACGGCATGCAGACCCTGGATGACGCCATCATGACCTATCTGCAAAAAAACATGATTTCCGCCGAAGATGCCTATACCAACGCCATTGAAAAGGCCAAATTCGTTGGTTTCCTGAAAACGCCGCCCACTGATTTCACCGACGCTTAGACCGGCTAACAGCCGGCGGCTGGTGACAAGTACATCAAGCCTGGTCGTTGACTAACAGACTATCCTCGTGTTCCGGAATACGGAAGACAAAATAGTAAAGAACCCAGGAAACTATAAAGGTAATCCCCCCTGACCACAGCACGTCAGAGAGAAAATGGGCTCCGGCCGCCATCCGGGCCACACTCATCATCAGACCCAGCCCCAGGCCGCCGGCCAGGGCAGCGAGAACCCATGGTCTGCGCCGCCGCCAGATAAAATAGAAAACCAGAAATTCAAAGGCAATGGAGGCGTGACCGCTGGGGAAAGAGTGCCCCTGCCCCCCTGTCCCCTTGACAAAAAGCGGCTTAAAATCAAGCCGACCGCCAAATTCCTTCACCTGCTCCGGGCGGGGGCGGCCCCAATGATCTTTCAGGCAGATATTAACAATCAGACCGGGACCAATCAACATGCTGACTATAATAAAAAGCGCCCGCCGTCGCCAGATTCGAGCCCTTGAGACCAGAAAACTTAAAAATAAAGCGCCAAGGGCTATGGCGCTCAAAAGCAGAGTTAACAGTTTATCGGCATTATTAAAAAAACGCCAGGGCTGCAGACGGCCATAGGGCCAGACAGCACTTAAACCCTGGGGATGATAAAACCATCTGGCAACAGCTTCATCCAAGGCAAAAACACGACAGAGGAGGCTGCCGGTAATTAATATTATCAGAACCACGATAATATCCGGCCGCCAGTAACGACTGTAATCCCGCCCCATATCGGCCTTATTCAAAGGCTCCTGCCTTGTCATCCTGGCCACCGTAAGAGATTATGGCCTAAATAAACCTTATAATTCCGGCTGGCCGCGGCCCCCATGGGTACAGAGACAGGGGCCAGGGGCCGTACATCCTGAAAGGCCTGCCGTAAGCCGCCCGGCAAGGCCCCGCCGCCAAGCCCGGTTTCAATCAGGATGAGGGCATCGGAGCCAGTCTTCCCCACCGGCCCCGGCCATATATCATACTGTGAAGAAACTCCCGGCGCGCTGTTCCAGGCATAAACAGTGGGCCGCCCCTGGACGTAAAAGGCCAGTTCACTTGCCGTCTGCCGAGTCACAGCGAGGATAAAAGGTTTGCCGTGACTGGAATTTTTATTCCTTAAAACCGTTACCTCATGCCCCAGGGCGCTCCAGCCCTTCAAACGGTGCAGGGGGTCCCTGGCCCCGCCGCCAATGGCGGTATGACCTATATAAAAACTTAAAAAATAAATAAGCGCGGTGAGAAACAGGCCGCTCAATACCACCCACAGCCGCCGACCGCGGCCGGCGGCTGGCAGCTTATTCCCCAGGCTGCCATGGCCGGTGAGCCAGGCGGCCACCAGAATAAAAGCGGAGAGATAGAAAACCGCCGGCCAGTTAGCATTTACCCTTTGGCGCAGGGAGAGAAGCACAAAAACCAGCAGGGGCAGAACGCTGAAAATAATTAATAATTTAGGGCGGCGCTCTATTTTTGAACCCTGCCGCAAGAGAGCAAAGGCAATAAGCCCCATAAATATTACGGTGAGGGGAGAAATGAGCAGCAACTGACTGCCGATAAAATCAGGCAGGGTGGTTTCAAAACGCCAGAAGCTGTGATTACCCTGAAAATGATGCGCCGTATGTTTTAAAGTAATCCAGCCATGATGATAATTCCAGAACAGATCCGGAAGCAGAAAAAGCAGGGGAAGCAGCAAAAGCAACCAGGGCCAGGGACGGCGCAGGTGAAAACGATCTTTCTCGCTGGCCCATAGAAAAATCAGGGTCAGCAGAGGGAAAAAGATCATCATCTGTTTGGCCAGGAGACCAATACCACAGAAAATTATGGTAAAAGCGGGCCAGAACCACCTGCCCTCTTCACCTTCGAGACAGCGCCAGAGCCCGTAAAGGGCCAGGGACCAGCAGGCAACCAGAGGGGCGTCAATGGTCATAATCAGATTCAAGACGGCGCTGCCGGGGGCCGCCACAGCCAGCAGCACGGCCCAGAACCCGGTTCTTGGATTAAACATACGGGCCGAGAGGGCATAAAGCGCCCAGAGGGAGATCGAGCCGCAGATTACGGCCGGCAGCCGGACGGTAAAGGGGCTGACTCCAAAAACAAAAGACGACAGGGCATTCAGCCAGGCAATAAGCGGCGGTTTACTGTAATATCCCCAGGCAAGATGACGCCCCCAGTCCCAGTAATAGGCCTCGTCAGGCACCAGATCAAGGGGCGTTATTAGCAGATAAAACAGCCGCCAGGCGGTAACCGTGAGCAGCAGAAGCAGAAAGGCCTGCCGCCATTGGCGGTCATGGACTTCGCTGTTATTTATTGGAATATTATTCATTATTTATTGAGAATCAGGTAACATACTTTGCCGGTAAGTTAAGGTACAATCAGGGGCAGTACCGCCGGGCAGGCTTTAATCTCCATTGCCGCGTCCCCGGCCGCCTCCCCGTCTAACTGTAATCGTCCGCGGCCGCTGACCGTTAAAGCGGCGGTGGTTAATATTCGTCCAGGAAGCCTTATCCGCCCTCTAAGTAATGACAAAAACCAAAGCAGGAGGGGAAAACGGCCCATGGACGGCAGAATTACAATCTCAAACTGCGGGCTGAAAATGGAGGCGGCTGGAGCCAGACAGAAGGGGCCGCCGTACAGTCTGCTGTTACAGACCACCACCTGGGACAGATGGGAGAACATCGTTCCATCCCCCATGCGGCAGCATATCTCCCGTGCCGGCTGCCGCAGCCAGACCTTAAAGGCGCTGTAAAAATAAGCCCCCTTCCCGGTTATCTTCTTCAAACTTAGATTAACCCCTTCCACCGCCGCCGCGTCCATACCGGCTCCGGCCATGAGCAGAAAATAACGGCCACCGGCCCGGCCCAGAGTGGCCAATCGCGGTTTACCGGTGACGGCCAGGGCGCATTGGGCGGCCAGAGCCCTGGGCAAGGCGCATTCCAGGGCAAGCACATTGGCCGTCCCCAGGGGAATAACAGCCATGGGCCGGGGTTCCGGCATCATGCCGTTAATAACCTCATTGATGGTGCCGTCACCACCCGCCACCACCAGGCGCTCAAAGCCCGCCATGTCAGCGGCCAGTTCCGCGGCATGCCCGGCGTATTCGGTAAGAAAAACTTCCACCCCGGCTCCCTGCCGCCGCATGTATTCGGCGGCCCGCTCTATGATCCCGGCCTGATGAGAGCCCGCCGCCGGATTGGCAATAAATTTAAGGCGCATGCCGCCGCTGACTCGGCAGTTTATATTTATGGCTCTCAAAAAGTTCAAAGGCCGTCTGGAAATAGGCGGTGGCCAGATCAACCAGCTCCGGGGCCGGCGGAGAGGAGTTCAGACTGTAATCCGCCGGATTATAATCATAGACATGCACCGCTTTATGAAGCCCTAACACCACCAGTTTGTTATCCATGAGCAGCCCGACATCATGATCATGGTTTACCAGAATCGGCCGCGACCGCTTCTGAATAACGGGATCAAGAACATTCTGGCCATAAAACGGCGCCTTAAAAGGCAGGCCGAGGAGCCCCATAACCGTGGGGGCAATATCAATCTGCCCGGTGGGCACCGTGACCCGTCCCGGCCGCAGGTGTCCGGGAGCCAGCATCAGTAGCGGAATTCGGTAATGACGCATGGGAATCTGCTGACTGCCGTAAACCCTGGCGTCATGATCGGCAACAATAATAAAGAGGGTGTTTTTCCCCCATGGAGTGGCCAGAGCCGCCTTTATAAAACGGCCGATGGCGTAATCGGCATAACGCACCCCGGCCAGGCGGCCGCCGTTTTTGGGAGGAACACCGGCAATCCCGGCCGGAAACTGAAAGGGCTGATGGTTGGAGGTGGTCATAATTACCGACAAAAAGGGCTTGCCCCGTGCCGCGGCCCGGCTGTAATAGTCCACCGCGTGCCGAAAAATATCCTCATCACAGACCCCCCAGATGGTACGTTGAGTGATATGTTTAATATCCCGGATATCGCTGATGGCAAAGCCGTTAGTCGAGAAAAAATGATTCATATTGTCAAACATGCCATGGCCGCCATAGAGAAAGCTTCTCTGATAGCCCTTGGCCCGCAGGACATCACCCCAGTTGGCAATATTTTCCGAGCCGGGCCGTTTCATTATGCCCTCACTGGGAATGGGCGGCATGGAGCAGACAATGGCCCCCAGGCCCCGC
>JAJRZN010000120.1 GCA_024275235.1 Deltaproteobacteria bacterium | reverse complement strand
TCGGCCTCACCGCTGTCACGGCCGCAGAAAGAACACACTATGGAATCCACCGTATCTTTATCTTTCTTTTTACTCATCTCTACTCCCCGGCATCGGACATGACACGTTTATTCAACACCTTATCAATCAAACCATATTTTTGGCCTCATCGGCGCTCATAAAATAATCACGCTCCGTGTCCCGTTGAATTTTAGTCCCCTTCTGGCCGGTATGATGGGCCAGAATCTTGTTTAAATCCTGACGCATACGAATAATCTCCCTGGCATGAATATCTATATCAGAGGCCTGGCCCTGATAGCCGCCCATGGGCTGGTGAATGAGAATACGGGAATTAGGCAGAGAATAGCGTTTGCCTTCCGTACCCGCGGTTAATAATATCGCCCCCATGCTGGCCGCCTGCCCCATGCACAGCGTGGCAATATTACACTTGACATAATTCATGGTATCATAGATAGCCATACCGGCAGTAACCACTCCGCCGGGTGAATTTATATAGAAGGTAATATCCTTTTCCGGGTCTTCCGCCTCAAGAAACAGAAGCTGGGCGATAATCAGGTTGGCAATATCATCGTTCACCGCCGTACCGAGAAAGATAATCCGCTCCTTCAGGAGACGGGAATAAATATCATAAGACCTCTCGCCTCTTGGACTCTGCTCCACAACCATGGGGATCAGATTCATAACGCGGCCTCCGTGGTCTCCTTGCTTTCATCCGTGGCCGGAACAAAAACGATCTTGGCTTCATCACGCAGAAATTTAATTATCTTCTCGTTTAAAAGTTCATGCATAAAGGGCATAATATCGTTACGGCCCTTAAAATAGCCCTTAACATCGGCCACGGTCATATTGTACTGCTGAGCGATCCGCTCATAGCCCTTTTCAATATCTTCCTCCGTCAGCTTGATATTCTCCTGTTCAGCTATTTTTTTGAGGATAAAATCGCCCTTTATCCGGCGCTCGGCGGATTCTTTATACTGCTCGGCCAATTTCTCACGGCTCAGACCAGCGGCCTCCACGCTCAGTCCCTGACGTTCCAGGTTGCCCTCCAGTTCCTTGACCAGTTCATTTATTTCATAAGCCACCAGGCGGGCCGGCAGATCAAAATCATGGCTGTCCATTAACTTCAGCATGATCTTATCGGCGACATCACCATCCATGGTCTTTTCTTTTTCGGCCTTGATCTGAGTGCGGACATAGACCTTCAGATCATCAAGAGTCTTGAACTCTTCATCCACATCCTGAGCAAAATCATCGTCTATGGCAACCTTCAGCCGCTCTTTAAGATCTTTGACGGTTATCTTAAAATCAATCTCCTTGCCGGCCAGAACCGTATTGGCAAAATCAGGCGGGAATTTGACGTTGCGCTCCGCCTCCTCTCCCTTTTTGAGACCAAGCAGCATTTCCTCAAATTCCTTGCCGTTCGTACCGCTGCCAATATCAACGGAATATTCATTCCCCGCCGCGTGCTTAAGAGGAGTGCCGTTCTCAAAGCCCTGAAAATCTATAATAATCAGGTCATCCATCTCGGCACCCCGGTCTTCAACGGTCTTTAAAGGAGCGAGTTCCCGCCTGGTCTTCTCGAGGTGACTGGCGATTTCGTCCTCAGTAACCACAATCTCCTGGTGTTCAATCTCCACTCCCTTGTACTGGCCCAGTTCAAACTCCGGCTTTATCTCTATCTCGGCCTCATAATAAAAACTGCCGTCATCCTTAAATTCATAGGATTTAATATCAGGATGAACCACCGCCTCAAGCTTAGTCTCGTCCAGAGCGTCAAAATAGGTATCCTGGATCAATTTTTCACTAACCTCGTTTTTGATCTGTTCGCCATAGGTTTTTTCCATAACCTTTTTCGGCACCTTACCCTTACGAAAGCCCTTGAGGGCAACCTTAGACTGCATTTTTTTATAAGCCGCGTCCATATGCGGGCCAACCGCCTCCGGGGGCAGAGTGATTTTTATCGATTTACGTAAATTACTGATATCTTCAACCGCTACTTCCATAACCGTTCCATCCTTTTTTATTTATCGACCGTTTTTAATTAATTGACAAAAAGAAAAATACGCCGGTGTCATTTTTTGACCAGCCGGCGTTTCCAAAATATCATTTTATATCGTTTTTATTGGTGCGAGAGGGGGGAATCGAACCCCCATGCCGTCAGGCACTAGATCCTAAGTCTAGCGTGTCTACCAATTTCACCACCCTCGCCCTGTTTTCTACCGCGGCAGCACACAACCTTAATATAGTCTGCAACGCTCCTGCGACAAAATAAACAACTTTATCTATTCAGTCAAGGCTGAGGGCGTGAAATAAATCATTTGACATCAGTTCATGAAGTTGATAGCTAATAGTCCGTGGTAACATATCCCTTTACGCCCAATTTCACCTTTCTGGACAACTGACAGGTATGACTAATCAAACTGAATTCACCCCCCGGGGCAGAGCCTTGCTTATCGGCAGTCTGCCGGTAGACAATTATGACCAGGCCCTGCGAATGATAATGACCCACACTCCGGAGATCCCCCTCTGGCCTCAACTGCCTTCCAATCCATTAGAGAGGATGTTGAACCAGTTTGTCGAGGATCTCCCCGGTCTCTTTGAAACTGAGGACAGTACCTGGTTCGACCTCGGCACCCCTGATTTTGAGGCCGAGCAGCTAACTTTCTATGAAGAATACCTGCGGGTCAGTGAAGAACATTCCCAGTTGCTTAACTCCCGTTTCGCGATCAGCGACAAACGGGCCAAAGGCATATACGCCCTGCGGGAGTCTCTGCGGCATGCCTCGCCCGCTGCCGTTAAAGGCCAGATTACCGGCCCCTTCACCCTCCTCACCGGACTGCACGACAAGGATCACCGATTAGGTTATTATAATCCCGAGTTCAGGGATATAGCAGTAAAAAATCTGGCCATGAAAGCCGCCTGGCAGGTTGAATTTCTACGGGGTAGTCAACCGGTTATCATATTCATTGATGAACCCGCCCTGGCCGGTCTGGGTTCTTCGGCCTTCATCAGTATCGCCCAGGAAGACATCGCCCAGGATCTAAAGGAAGTTATCGGCGCCATCCAACAATCCGGCGGCCTGGCTGGTATTCATGTCTGCGCCAACACCGACTGGTCGCTTCTGCTTTCTGTGGGCTTAGATATTTTAAGTTTTGACGCCTATGGCTATTTTGACCGCCTGATAGCCTGCAAGAGTGATGTCCATGCCTTCCTCGATAAAGGCGGCATCATCGCCTGGGGGATTGTTCCCACCGCCAATGAAAAACTCATAACTGAGGAAACCGCCGCCTCCCTGGCCCGGCGCTGGGAAAACCAGGTAGAACAATTATGCGGCGGCAACTGGAATCGAAGCGCCATATTAGAGCGCAGCCTCATCACCCCGAGCTGCGGTACCGGCGCCCTGCCCCTGGCGGCAGCAGAGACGGTTCTGCGGCTGACCGAAGAAACAAGTAAAATAATAACCAATAATAAATAGAACTATAAATAGAACTATTCCAGCCGCACTTACGAGTTGAGGGTAATTAATTTGCCGCCCTCGTTGAATAGTTACCTAATAAAAAAAACAAGAAAATAAGATAAAAGATGAACAAAGACAGTCAAATTTTAAAGAATAGAATAAAAAAGGCCGGCGACCTGGCCGCGCTTGGAGCCAATCTCTACGCCAATGATTTTATCCCCGATCAGACCATCGCGGCCCTGCTCGCCATGCAGCCGCCGGAGGAAAACAGCCGCGGCCCGGAGCATCTCATTGCCGGCCGAATCATCGGCCTGCGGCGCTTTGGCAAGGCCGCCTTTCTCCACCTCCAGGACGCCAGCGGCCGTATGCAGGTCTATATCAAACGTGACGAGGTAGGGACGGAAAACTATGACTGGTTCAAGAAACTTGACGTGGGTGACTTTGCCGGTTTTAAAGGCAGCCTCTTCATCACCAAGACCGGAGAGTTGTCCCTCAAGGCCTCCTGGGTCAAGCCCATTACCAAATCCCTGCGTCCCCTGCCCGAAAAATTCCATGGCCTGACCGATGTGGAGACCAGATACCGCCAGCGTTATGTTGATCTCATCGTCAACCCCGAGGTCAAGGATGTCTTTCGCAAACGGGTTGAAATTATCCGGCTGATCCGTGACTTTTTGAATAACCGCGATTTCATGGAGGTGGAGACCCCCATGATGCACCCCATTGCCGGCGGTGCCACGGCTAAACCCTTCAGAACCCATCATAACGCCCTGAATATGGATCTTTATCTCCGTGTCGCCCCGGAGTTGTACCTTAAACGACTGCTGGTGGGCGGCTTTGAGCGGGTCTTTGAAATAAACCGTAATTTCAGGAACGAGGGACTTTCTACCCGCCATAACCCGGAATTCACCATGTGCGAATTCTATCAGGCCTATGCCACCTACGAGGATATGATGAACCTCACCGAGGAGATGGTTTCCTGGATTTCGTCCGAGGTCAACGGCAGCATGCAGATCAATTATCAGGGCACGGAGGTTAATCTCGCCCCGCCCTGGCGGCGGATGACCATGGCCCAGTCCCTCACTGAGATTGGCGGCATCGCAGCGGAGACGGTGGCCGATGACGAGGCAATTATGACCCTCGCCGTGGAAAAAGGCATTGAATTAGACAAAAATGCCGGGCCGGGCAAGGCCCGTACTGAGCTCTTTGAACTACTGGTGGAAGAAAATATAATTAATCCCACCTTTATTACCGCCTATCCCACCGAGGTCTCACCCCTGGCCCGTCGTAATGCCGATGATCCCTCCATAACCGACCGTTTTGAGCTTTTCATCACCGGCCGCGAGATAGCCAATGCCTTCAGCGAATTGAATGATCCGGTGGATCAACGCCAGCGCATGGAGCGCCAGATCGCCAATCGGGGAGACGATGAGGAGATATTCCCGGAGCTTGATAAAGACTTCATCCGGGCCCTGGAATACGGCATGCCGCCGGCCGCCGGCCAGGGAATCGGTATTGACCGCCTGGTAATGCTCCTCACCAACGCCGCCTCCATACGTGACGTTATTCTCTTTCCTCATCTCCGTCCGGAAGCCTAAAAAGTGAATTTTGAATGGTTTGTCTGCCGCCGTTATCTGCAGGCCAAACGCCGCCAGGGCTTTATTTCTCTGATCTCCGTTATATCAGTGGCCGGGGTCGCCATCGGGGTCATGGCCCTGATTATTGTCCTCGCCGTCATGACCGGTTTCACCAATGAACTGCGCAGTAAGATCCTGGGCATCAACGCCCATATTATTGTCCAGAAATATGGTGGCCAGATTGATGATTATCAAAAAATCGCGGCCAAAATCCAGCGGATACCAGGCGTAAAGGCCACTACCCCTTATATTTTTACCCAGGTCATGATTACCAGCGACCGGGGCGGCACCGGAGCCATTTTGCGCGGTATTGCCCCTGATTCAGCGGCCCAGGCCCTGCGCCTCGGTAAATATATCAAAGGCTGCAAGCTCCAGGATCTCACCAGCTCCGCCAGCGGCAGCCCCGGCAGCCGCCGCCTTCCCGGCATCATCCTCGGCAGCGAGCTGGCCCGCCAGTTACGGGTTTATCATAACGACAAGGTCCGGCTTATGTCCAACTCAGGGCCGCTGACTCCCATTGGTATCCTGCCGCGTATCAAGACCTGCCGGGTTCTGGGTATCTTCAAAAGCGGCATGTATGAATACGACTCGGCCATGGCCTTTGTCTCCCTGAAAACGGCCCAGGATTTCCTTAAACTGGGGAAAAAGGTCAATGGAATTGAGGTGCGCTTAAACGATATCTACCAGGCCCGCAATATTTCCTTAGATATCCAGAAACGCCTGGGACTGAATTATACCAGCCGCGACTGGATGCAAATGAATAAAAATCTCTTTTCCGCCCTGGAACTTGAGAAGACGGCTCTGGCTATCATCGTCGCCTTAGTCGTCATCGTCGCCGCCTTTAATATTGTCAGCACCCTGATTATGGTAGTCATGGAAAAGAGCAAGGATATTGCCATATTAAAGGCCATGGGAGCGACCGCGGCCCAGATCAGAAAGATTTTTATCTACGAGGGTCTGGTGATCGGCCTCACCGGCACCATCTGCGGTATCATCGGCGGGATTACGGCCTGCCGCCTGCTGGCCCGTTATCACTTTATTAAACTGCCGGACGTTTATCCCATCTCCACCCTGCCGGTGGAGCTTAACAGCGGAGATATTATCATGATCTCCGTCGGAGCTATTATCATCACCCTGCTGGCAACCCTCTATCCATCATGGCAGGCGGCCAGGGTTGACCCGGCCACGGCTCTGCGTTACGAATAACATGGGGATTTCCCCCGCAAGAGCTCACAATGTAAGTAAACACTAACTGCCTGTTACCACCAGTCCAACTGCGATCAAACCTTTTACATGAACAAGACAGATCAAAATAAAATAGATACACCGAAGATACCCCTCTTTGAGGCCCGGGGCATCACCATGACCTTTGCCGGCCCCCCTCCGCTCACCGTACTCAACAATCTCGACATAACCATTGCCGAAGAGGAAATGATTGCCATTGTCGGGGCCTCGGGTACCGGCAAAACCACCCTGTTGAATATCCTGGGCACCCTGGAACGGCCCAGCGCCGGTTCCTGGCTCTATCAGGGCCGCGATGTCTTTACCCGTCAGGGCCGGGAATTAGATAATTTTCGTAACCGAACCATTGGTTTTGTCTTTCAATCACATCACCTGCTGCCGGAATTCAGCGCCGTGGAAAATATCATGATGCCGGGCCTGATTGCCGGCCTGGATAAAGCAGCCCTGCGCCATGAGGCCGATATTCTCATGGCCAAAACCAACCTTATTAATCAGGCCGACAGCAAGATAGGCGAGCTTTCCGGCGGTGAGCAGCAGCGCGTGGCCCTGGCCCGGGCTCTAATTATGAAACCAGCCCTGCTGCTGGCCGATGAACCAACCGGTAACCTTGACCCGGATACCGGCCTCAAGGTTTTCGAACTCCTCGAGGAAATGAACAATACCTTCAAGCTGGCAACAATCATGGTCACCCATAATTACCATTTGGCCTCCCGTATGGATCGCTGCCTGACCCTGGCCAAGGGCCGTCTGCAATAAAAACGCCTACTCCAAAGGGCAAAAAGCAGAGCCCCCGGTTTTCAGTTGACGGCGACAGGTTTAAAGTTTAAAGTTGCCGACAATTTTTAACTACTATGGTTACTATTTTATACGTTTAATACGATATATGCGATATGCCGATTAAAAATAATATTCCCCCCCTGTTTAAGGCCTGTTTTTCACCGCTGATTGTCTTTTTAACAGCCGCCTTACTGATAATTCCCTGTCTGTCGGCCGCTTTTGCCGCCAATACTGTTGTTCTGCCCCTGAAGCTGAATGCCAAGGCTTCCGCAGTCATATCACCGGCCAAGATGGACGCCGCTCTCAAAAAGGCCGCCAGCGCTGCCGGGCTCTCCATGCTGGAGCGCAAGCAGATCAGCGGCATCATCAACTATCAGAACTGGCCGCCCACCGCCGCGGCTCTCAAGTCCCTGCCCCTGCCCAAGGGCACGGAATATATCGTTTTTGGCAGCCTTACTCCCCTTGGCGGCAAGATCAGTGTCGACATGCGGGTAATGGATCTTCTTGACCCGGCCCACAGTAATTTTTTCTATCAGGACGGCGGAAGCGCTGAGGATCTCTCTACAATATTTACCAAAATCAGCCGCCGGATAATGGCCTTTACCAACCGCTATTCCATCATTGCCGACATTGTAATCAGCGGCAACAAAAAGATAGATTCCGGGGCCATCCGCCAGAAAATTGATTTAGCCGCCGGCGATCCCTACTCCCCTGCTAAAATCAAAAAGGCCATCAAGGCTATTTACAAGATGGGCTATTTTGAGAATATCACGGTCACCTCGTCTCCCACTGATAAAGGCCGCCGGCTGACCTTTCATGTCATTGAAAAGGCCGTCATCAGCCAAGTCATTATCTCCGGTGAAGATGAAATAAAAGAAAGCGATATCAGAGATGTTATTACCCTCTCACCCAACAGTATTATCAGCAATAAAGACGTTCAGAAATCCATTACCAGCATTAAAAAACTCTACAAGGACAAAAGTTATTACAACACCAGAGTAGCAGCCAAAATCAAAAAGCTCCAAAATGGCCGGGTTGATGTCACCTTTAAAATCAGGGAGGGGCACAAGGTCTATATCAAAGACATTACCTTTACCGGCAACAAGGCTTTCAGCGCCAAGGAGCTGAGAAAAATCATGCAGACCTCGGAACGGGGCTGGCTGTCCTGGCTCACCGACAGCGGGATTCTTAAAGTCAATATTGTCGATCAGGATTCCGCCCGTATGGCCGCCTTTTATCACAACCACGGTTATATTGATGCCAAGGTGGGTAAGCCGGAGATTACCCATAAAGGTGAGTGGATATATATCACTTTCAACATCTTTGAGGGGCCGCGCTACCGGGTAGGTACTATTGATCTGAGCGGTGATCTCATTACTGACAAGGCCGACCTGATTAAACTTACCAAATTATGGAAGGAGAAATTTTTCAGCCGGAAGACCCTGCGTGATGATGTCTTGAAAATTACAGATTACTACGCCTCCAAGGGTTACGCCTTCGCCGAAGTTACCCCCCATACCGAACGCGACATGCAGAATAAACGGGTCAACGTCACCATTTCCATCGTCAAAAACGAGCTGGTACATATCAACCGGATCACCATCAAGGGCAACTCCCGTACCCGCGACAAGGTTATCCGCCGCGAGATGCAGGTCAAGGAGGGGGGCATCTTCAACGCCACCGCTCTGAAGATCAGCAAGCAGCGTTTAGAACGCCTGGATTATTTTGAGCATGTAGACATCACCCCTCAGCCCACCGCTGACAGCTCCGAGATGAACATCAATGTCGATGTCAAAGAAAAGGCCACCGGCAATTTCAGTATCGGCGCCGGTTACAGCTCCGTTGACAGCTTTATGTTCATGAGCCAGGTAAGCGAAAACAACTTCCTGGGCAAGGGCCAGAGAGTGGCACTAAAGGCCAATTTAAGCGGCAGAAGCACCGAATACGACTTCAGCTTTACCGAACCGCATCTCGCTGACAGCGAACTGCTCTTTGGCTTCAACATCTATAACTGGTCGCGGGATTACGATAATTACACCAAAAAATCCAAGGGAGTCGGGGTAAACTTCGCCTATCCCGTCTGGGATAACTGGCATCTCTCCTTCGGTTACAGCTTCGATGATAGCAAGCTGACTAATCTCAGTGCTTACACCTCCCAGCTTATTCTGGACTCCATGAATATCCGTTACACCAGTTCTGTCCACGTGGGTCTGGGCAAAAGCACCCTGAACCACCGGATCAACCCCACCAACGGCCATATCTATTCCATGTCCCTTAAATATGCCGGCGGGCCCCTGGGAGGCGACAGCCAGTTTACCAAACTGGAGGCCTCCACGAGCTGGTATTATCCCCTGCCCTGGGATACCACCATCCATAATAAATTATCCGCTGGTCTGGCCTTTGCCAACTCCGGGAATAAACTGCCGGTTTTCGAGAAATATTATCTCGGCGGCATTAATACCATCCGGGGATTCAAGGCCTCCAGCATCAGCCCCCGCGACCCCCTTACCGGTGAGAAAATCGGCGGCGCCAAGATGTGGTATTACAACCTGGAATATATCTTCCCTCTTCTTAAAGACGCGGGCCTCCGGGGCGTAACCTTCTTTGATGCCGGTAATGTCTATGCCGAGGACTCGGACTGGGATTTCAGCGACATCAAGAAGAGCGTGGGCTTTGGCTTCCGCTGGCGTTCACCCATGGGACCGCTGCGTCTCGAATGGGGATATAATCTTGATCCCAAACCATACGAGCAGCAGAGCAACTGGGACTTCACCATGGGCGGCACATTTTAGCGTTTAAAATGGGCCGCCCCCCCGGTTCCTCTGCTGAACAATCCCCCATGATCTGCCGCAACTCATGCCATCTGATATAAATCAACCAAATTCAACAAAAAAGTGATATTCCAAGACCTGCCCCTGATTCTGGGCCGTATCCAGGACAAGGGGCTTGATATCAGCGGTCTGCGCGATCCGGCCGCGGCCCTGGCCGCCTGTCTCAGCGCCCGGCAATCAGGGCGGTCGGTACTCTGCGTCTCAGCAGGCGAGGCCAGAGCCAGACAGCTCAGTGAGGATATGGCAATCTTCACTGAGCTGCCCATATTCAATTACCCCGGCTACGAGATACCGCCCTATACCCCGTTGTCTCCCGATCCGTACACCACCGCCCAGCGTCTCAGCACCCTCTATAAGATCAAGACCACCAGCGGCCCATTCTTAGTCACAACCTCGGCCGAGGCCCTTTTACGGCGGGTTATGCCCGCTGCTATTCTCACCAGCATGACGGAGCTGCTCATTGCCGAAGAGGAGATTGACCTTGATAATTTTATACACACGCTGAATACGGCAGGTTATGAGAGCAGCACTCTGGTGCAGAATGCCGGGGAATACAGTCTGCGGGGTGATATCCTGGATATTTTCCCCCCTGGCTTTACCTATCCTGTCCGCCTCAATTTTTTTGGTGACTTCATTGAGACCATGCGGCTCTTCGATCCCATCAGCCAGCGCTCCATTGAGGAAATAAATGAGGCAGAGATTATTCCGGCACATGATGTTGTTTTCCCCGCCGATTCCGAGGGCCAGGCAGCCGTTAACGAGCGGATCACCGCCTACGCCAGGCAGTTGACCTGGGCAACGGATGAGCTTGATGCCCTACAGGAAAAGACATCACAAAAACTGAAATTCCCCGGGATTGAATTTTTTCTGCCCCTGTTTTATGACCAATTGCTGGAGCCGCTTGCCTACCTGCCGACCGACACCATAATCCTGTTGTTAGATCCACCCGCTCCTCAACAATCAGCGGAACTGGTATGGGAACGGGTTACGGCCAATCATCAGGCCGCCGTTGCCGAACAGACCATAGTGATACCGCCGGCGGATCTCTTTATCTCGCCGGCTGAATTAAGTGAACAGTTCACTACCAATAAGGCCCACCGCCTCCATGACTTTGAGACCACCGTCCCCGGCGGGCAAGACGGCCAGGCCCTTAAAATAAACTGCGGTAATCATAAATTATTAAAGCAGCATCTCGAGTTACAGCGCAAGAAGCAAGGCCTCCTCACCCCCCTCGTCCAGCAGCTTAAAACCTGGCTTGACAACGGGGATATCATTCATATCGCCTGCCGCTCAGAACGCCGCCGCGGCCATCTGCGCCAGATGCTTGAGGGCCGCGGTCTACCGGTGACGGAACATGACACCCCCCTCTCTCTCCAGGCCGCGCGGGAGACAATCCACCTCTACCCCACCCCGCTCTCCGCCGGTTTTGATCTCCTTGACGAGCAGATTCACTTTATCTCCGAACTGGAGTTGTTCGGTGAGAACCGCATTGCCGCGCCCCGCAAAAAAAGCAGGATCAAAGAGACGGCACCGCTTAATTTTGAGCAGCTCCATATTGGAGATGTGGTGGTTCATCTCGATCACGGTCTGGGTATATACGACGGCATCATCAACATGAAAACCGGCAAAACTGCCAGTGATTTCATGCAGATATCATACAAAAACAATGACCGGCTCTATGTGCCCATGGAGCGGATAAACACGGTGAGCAAATATAACGGCCTCTCAGATAAAAAGCCGGTTATTACCAGTCTGGGCAGCAAGGCCTGGAACCGGGCCAAGGCCAAAGTACATGAGGCGGTATGGCAGGTGGCCGATGACCTCTTAAAGCTCTACGCCCGCCGCAAACAGGAAAAGGGCATTGCCTTTTCGCCGCCTGACGCCATGTATCAGGAATTTGAAGAGTCCTTCCCCTATGATGAAACCAGCGGCCAGCAGAAGGCGATTAACGATGTCTTAAGGGATCAGACCTCGGAACGCTGCATGGATCGTTTAGTCTGCGGCGATGTGGGCTTTGGCAAGACCGAAGTCGCGGCCAGAGCCGCATTTAAGGTTGTTGCCGACGGCCGTCAGGTGGCCATATTGGTGCCCACCACGGTTCTGGCCGAGCAGCACACTGAGACCTTTCGGGAACGAATGGCAGGCTTCCCGGTTAATATCGGCAGCCTGAACCGTTTCCGCACCCCGGCCCAGCAGCGGGAGATCATCCAGGGGCTTAAAGACGGCGGCATTGACATCGTCATCGGTACTCACCGCCTGCTCTCCAAGGATGTGGAGTTCAAAAATCTCGGCCTGCTGATTATTGATGAAGAGCACCGTTTCGGGGTTCGTCACAAGGAGCGCTTAAAGAGTCTGCGGGTGGGGGTTGATGTCCTGACCCTCACCGCCACGCCCATCCCCCGCACCCTGCAGATGTCACTCCTCGGAGTGCGCGATCTCTCCATCATCCAGACCCCTCCCCGCCACCGCCACTCGGTAAAGACATTTGTGGCTCAGTATGACGATCTGGTAATTAAAGAAGCGGTCATCAAGGAGTTACAGCGCGGCGGCCAGGTCTTCATCGTTCATAACCGGGTACACTCCATTCAGGAGGTGGCCTTCAAGATTCAGGCTCTGGTACCGGAAGCCAGGATTGCCGTGGCCCACGGCCAGATGCCGGGGAATATATTAGAAGACATCATGTTCAGCTTTATCCATCACGAGGTGGATATCCTCATCTGCACCACGATTATCGAGTCGGGTTTAGACATCCCCAACGCCAACACCATTATCATCACCAGAGCCGACCGCATGGGGCTGGCCGGCATCTACCAGCTGCGCGGCCGGGTGGGCCGCAGCCGGGTACAGGCTTACGCCTATCTGCTGGTTCCCTCCATGGAACAGATCAGCAAGGATGCCAAACAGCGCCTGCGGGCCTTGATGGAGTATAATGAGCTGGGCGGCGGTTTCAAGCTGGCCATGAGCGACCTCCAGATCCGGGGCGGCGGTAATATCCTCGGTGAATCACAGAGCGGCAATATTGCCGCCGTGGGCTATGATCTCTATCTTGATCTCCTGCAGAATACGGTAAATGAATTAAAGAAAAAATCAGCCGGTCTGCTGGATGATACCGAGACCGCCCCGGAGATCGACCCCGAGATTAATCTGAATATATCGGCCTTTATCCCTGAATCTTATGTGCCGGACACCAATCAGCGCTATATCGCCTACCGCAAAATAGCGGCGGTGAAATCAGCGACTGAGGCCCGGGAACTGGAGGCTGAGCTCCTGGATCGTTACGGCAAGCTGCCCGAAGAGACCAGAAATCTAATCGAAACAGTTAGTTTAAAGGACGAGTTACGGCGGCTGCGGATTACCAAACTCGAGCAGGGCCCGGCCTGTTTTGTGTTCTCATTTGCCAAGGATACTCCGGTAACCCCGCAGCACATCATTATCTTCATAAAACTGCAACGGGGCAAAAGCCGCCTGACCCCGGATAACCGTCTCATTGTCGACACGGCATCCGCCTCCACCGAGCCGCTCTTTGAGCGCTTAAAAAAGATATTGCGCGCAATCTGGTAGCAGGGTAGTTTTGCATATCCATCATATATTATGTAATAAGGTAAAAATTTATGCGAATTAAGATATTATTAAGTGTTCTGTTCATTCTCCTCTTCACCACCATGGCCAACGCCGAGCTGGTTGATAAAATCGTCGCCATCGTCAATAACGACATAATCACCCTCTCCGACCTCAATAACGAGGGCAAAAGCTATTTCCAGGCCATTATCCGTAAAGCCCCCACCGACCGCCTTAAGACCGCACTCATCAAGGCGAAGAAGGAGGTTTTAAGCCATATGGTGGATCAGCTGCTCCTTGAACAAGAGGCCGCCAAAATAGGGATTGAGGTAACAAAAGAGGATATAGACAACGCCATTACCGACATCCTCCGTAATAACAATATTACCATGCAGAAATTTCAGGCCGACCTTAAGGCCATGGGCACCACTGAAGCTCAATATCGTCAGAAGATAAAACAGCAGATCCTGCGCTCCCGCCTGGTAAGTTTTGAGATCAGGTCAAAAATCGTTATTCCCGAGGCACGAATAAAGGCCTATTATAAAAAACATTACCTGAATAAGCCAGACGATACCAAGGGCTATCATATCCTGCAAATCGGCATTACCTGGGGCGAGGGCTCACGGGTCAAGAGCCAGTCGGAAGCTCTGAAAAAGGCTGAATACGTCAAAGCCAAACTCGAAGCTGGTGGTAACTTCAAGGAACTGGCCCGCTCTTTTTCCAATCTGCCCTCCGCCGCTGACGGCGGTGATATCGGCGTATTCAAAAAAAGTGACCTGGCACCCTACATGGAAAAGGCCATTGTTAATATGCGGGTTGGCCAGATCAGTCCAATTATCGCCACCCCTGCCGGCTATCAGATATTCAAACTCACCAACGCCCCAGGCCAGAAGCCCCAGACTCTAAAGGCGGTTCATGACGAGATAAAGAATATTCTCTACAAACAGGAGGAGGAGAAAGAATATCAGAAGTGGCTCTCCTCCCTGCACCGTAAGGCCTTTATCAAATACAATCCATAGGAGACGGCAATTACCGCTTTCAGAAGTTACTCGTTAATTACGTAACCATGCAGAATCTAAAAACAATTAGGCTGGTTATAATAAGAACGCAGGAACTCGGCGAATCAGATAAATTAATTACCGGCTACAGCAGGGAGAAGGGCAAGCTTCAGCTGCTGGCCAAGGGCGCCCAACGAAGTCTTAAGCGGTTTGTCAACAAGCTGGAACTCTTCTCCTGCTTAACCGTCCAATATAACGACAAATACCGTCTGCCCATCATTAACTGGGCGGAACTGATTGATAGCTTCCTGCCTCTGCGCCAGCACTACAGCTCCTATACAGCTGCCATCCTGGTCTGTGAGCATCTCTACTATTGGATGACCGCCGACGATGGCGATGAAGAGTTATTCAACTGCCTGCTGTGGTTTTTAAAGGAACTGGCCCGCCAGCCCACGCAAGGCAGTCAGCTCCTGGTTCTCTTCCTCAGTAAGTTCTATGACCGCTTAGGCTACCGGCCAGATTTAACGGCCTGCGCCGTCTGCGGCAAACTGGATAATACCGCCGCCCCCTTTGCCTTCCGAACGGGACATGGTACTATAATCTGCCGCCGCTGCTATGTAGAGAGAGGAGCTATACCTCTCGCCCTGCCCACTATCAAACTGCTGAGCCTGGCCTTTGAGCTGCCGGTGAAAAAACTATCCCGCCTTAAATTAAATACCCAGGCCTGCCGGGAGGCGCTTAATCTATTCCGCTGCTATGGCCGTTACCTTCTCGACCGGGACATGCAGGCCTGGCAGACTCTGAGTACAGCGGGAGAAGGCTCCTTACCTTACAATGGCTAAGTCGGCTAAGCAAAGATGTAGGGTGCTGCTATAAGTTATAAATAATTTTTCTTGACAAGAGGGCAATGTTTTTCTATTTTACAGCCTTTCCATCTGGTGCTGGGGAGTGGTCTAATGGCAAGACAGCAGACTCTGACTCTGCGTATTCGGGGTTCGAATCCCTGCTCCCCAGCCAAATTTCCTGCCCCTATCCATCAAGGGCACTGCGAATCGTTTGAGCCAGAAGTTCCCGGCTTACCGGTTTCATTAAGTACCGCGCTATTCCTATTTCACGGGCCTCCTCCTCATTAATCAATTCACTGAATCCTGTACATAGTACCACCGGCATTGTCGGCTTAATTTTTAAAACCGCCGCCGCCAACTCAGCTCCCGTCATCCTCGGCATGGTCATATCCGTACAGAGCAGATCAAATTGATCCGGGGTCTGACGAAACAGCTCAAGGGCCTGCAGGCCGTCACGGCAGCCAATCACCTCATAACCCAGATCAGATAATATTTTCCCATGCAGCTTTAAGACTCCCGGATTATCTTCCGCCAGAAGAATATGCTCATGACCGCTCAGCTCGACCTTGGCATTCGAGTCCACTGTCGGCTCTTCAGTACTTTTTGTATATTCCTCCGGCAATACCGGTAAATAGACGAAAAAGGTTGTTCCCCGGCCCAGCGTACTTTCCACCTTTACCGCCCCATGACAACGGGTGACCACACCATGCACCACGGCCAGCCCCAGTCCTGTTCCCTCACCCTGAATCTTGGTAGTAAAATAGGGCTCAAATATCCTCTCCCGTATATCACGCGGTATACCGGGGCCGGTATCAGCCACCGTCAGTCTGACAAAAAGCCCCTGCTCAAGATGGAATTTACGCGCCAACTCGTACTCCATCCCCTCCACCGTATCAAGGGAAATTACCAAGGTGCCGCCGTTGTCACGCATGGCGTGATAACCATTGGTGCAGAGATTAATTACAACCTGGTAGATCTGAGTCGGATCGGCCAGCACCAGCGGACATTGTGTATCAATATTCTGTTTTATCTCAACGGTTGAGGGAATAGTTGAACGAAGAAATTTCAAGGCCTCCTTACAGACAAATTGAATCCGCAACGGTTGCAGCTGCTGCTCGTGTTGACGGCTGAAGGTCAGGATCTGTCTCACCAGCTCACGAGCCCGGTTACTGGCCGCCATGACCTCCTGGAGATAAGATTCCAGCTCACCGCCGGAATCTTTTTCATCAATAGCCAGAGAGGTAAAGCCCAGAATGGCGGTTAATATATTATTAAAGTCATGGGCTATACCACCAGCCAGAGTGCCGATGGCCTCCATTTTCTGGGCCTGACGCAGCTGCTCTTCGAGATATTTTTTCTCTTTCTCCGCCTCAACAACTCTGGTTATATCATTAAAGACCAGGATAGAGACATCCTCCAGAACAGTGCCGTATATCTTGACAATACGACGGCTGCCGTCCAGACAGGTTAAATGATACTCTGCCTCCTTTATCTCCCGGTTACCGGCTCGAGCCTCGTCAACAAGACTTTGCCAGCGGCCGATTGACTGCCGCCTGTCATCCGCGTCGGGGCAGACTTTGAACCAGAATTTATCCAGACTGGGAATATCCCGCAGCCGGTAACCGAAGGTAGAGACAATCTTCTGATTAATAAAATCAATCGCGCCATCATGATTAATCATGGCCATGGGTACCGGGGCATATTCCAGCAGCCGGCGAAAGCGCTCCTCACTCTCCAGCAATTTACCGGCCATCTCCTCCTGGCGGCTTAACAGTTTCACCATCTTACTGCCGCCCAGAAGCAGGGCGGCAATACCCACCAGCCAGATAAGAAAATGAAAGGCAATAAAGGGCCGGTATTGCCAGGCCTGAATGGCATAGAACTCCTTTAACGGCACAGAAATACTGATTCCGCCCCTGGTATCACCAAGTTTATAACCCTGAGCCGCATGGCATTTCAAGCAGCCTTGCTTAACCTTTAAGACATGCATATAGCGCAGAAACGAACTGCCGCGCCGATGAATCACTGAAAAAACCTCGACCTTACCGCCCCTGGAAAATTGTTTCAGCGCCCTTCGCTCCCAGGGGTCAGGGGCATTTTCAGGCCGCAGAGGCCGCAGACTGGTGATATGGCTCTGGAAAACATATTGACCAGATTGCGCCTTGGCCATGCTGTAGACCTCTCTGCTCATGGAGGCGGGATTAATCAGGGTAAGACGGCGACCGGAGGAGGTGACAACATCCCGTTCCGGGATATTAGAAAGATATGGATTGGGCGGCGTCAGTTTACTGACCGGAACATACACCCCACCATGGATGGCGGCCCAGCGCCGATACAGAACATCCTTTTGAAAGGCGTGAACAGCGGCCGCTTTGGCCATGAAAAGTACTTCTTTCCTGGCCTGCTTAAAATTCCAGAATATCGAGAAGGCAATAAGGGCTGTCCAGATAACAGCCAGGGCAATTAGATATCGCCTGAGATATTGATGCGGTTGAAAATTATTTGCCATGGATTCAGATCATTTTAAGATATTTCAGCAGACAGCTAATTCTGAGTATGCCAAAGATCTGCCGAAACGCCACAACGCCGTAAATCGAACTTTTTACGACGCCATCAGATTTCAGCAGCCGGTGAATTCTGAATGATAAACGAACAAGCAGCGGAAACAAAGGATATCCCTACTCTATATAGTCCGCAATGGGAGATAAAATGTCAATACGGATCAAAGAAATAGTGAAAGTGGCTATACTGATACCGCAAAAAAACTCTCGTAACAGGCAGCCTTGACATTCACAATACAGCCTTGCGCCACTCAGCTTTTCTGCCGGAGGGCCAACCAGAGTTCATGGGCCAGTTGGGGGCCGATTCCAGGAACAGCAGCCAACTCCTCCCGGCTGGCAGCCTTTAAACGCTGTAAACTGCCCAAAGACTTGAGCAGGGCCTCTTTTCGAACCTTACCCACCCCGGCGACAGCATCCAAGGGCGAGGACATGGCTTCTTTAAGCCGCCACTTACGATGAAAGGTAATCCCAAAACGATGAGCCTCATCCCTGATCCGCATTAAAAGGAACAAGACGGGCGAATTTTGAGCCAGCTTCAAGGGATTTTTGCGGCCCGGTCGAAATATCTTCTCCCCTTCATCGTGGTGTTCCTTGGCAATACCGGCCAGTTCCACCTCACTTTCTAAATCCAGGGCGGCAAGTACCGCCCCAGCCGCGTTAAGCTGCCCTTTTCCGCCGTCCACGAGGAGCAGATCCGGCATATACCCCTCGGCCGCCGCCCGTTTCAGATGGCGGGTCATAACCTCGGCCATGGAGGCGTAATCATCCGGCCTCCCATCCGGGCGCTCTAATTTATAGTGGCGGTAGCGGGTACCTTCCTTCTCGCCCTGCCAGAAATTCACTACCGCCCCCACGGTCTGCCGACCGCCTATGTTAGAGATATCCATACAGGTTATCCGCTCCGGTATCCGCGCAAGAGAAAGCCTCTTCTGCGTCTCCAGCCCCAGATTCCGCCAGGCATCCTTTACCATGTCCTGCTCCACAAAAACACGGCCGGCATTTTTTTCCGCCATGAGCAGCAACTGTTTCAGCCCCCCCCGTCGAGGCAGCTTAAAGGCCACCGCCCCGCACCGCTCTTCAACAAGCCATTCTCTTAAAACTTCGCTCCCAGCAGGCTGCCAGGGCAAAAGGATATCCGCCGGTACCGGGTGCTCAGCGTAAAAGCGGGCAATAACCTCGGCCAGCAGCTCCTCATCATTCTCCCCCGGCTGGGCGATAAAATAGCTGTGATGGCCGTTTAACACCCCGTCCCGCACCAGGAGAACGGCCAGGGCGGCAGCCCCGTCCCGGCGAACGAGAGCAAAAATATCTTCATCCCGATGATGCCCGGCGGCAACGACCTGCCGCTCTATGGTCTTGCTCAGGGCAGTGATCTGATCTCTTAGTCCGGCGGCCCGTTCAAACTCCAGATCAGCCGCCGCCGCCTCCATATCATGACGCAAACGTTTTACAAGTTCCTCGTGGCGGCCGCCCAATACCAGGAGCACATTACTGACCACCGCGAGATACTGCTCCCGCTCAGTCCTGCCAAGGCAGGGGGCCAGACAGCGGCGCATCTGATAATTCAGGCAGGGCCTCTTCCGCGGCCGCAGATCCCGGCCCTTACAGCGCCGCAAAGGGAAAAAACGATTTAAAAGACGAATGGTCTCCCACATGGCCCAGGCCGACGAGAAAGGGCCAAAATAGCGGGCCTTATCCCGCCGCCGACGGCGCACCACCAGCAGACGGGGCCAGTCTTCATCCACCGTCACCTTAATAAAGGGATAGTTTTTATCATCCCGCAGAATGATATTATATTTGGGTTTATGGCGTTTAATCAGGGAGGCCTCTAAAATCAAGGCCTCCTTCTCTGTTGCCGTAACGATGGTCTCAATATGACGGGCGTGAGCCAGCATCACCCCGGTCTTTGTCCCCGTTTCATCAAGACAACGACGGTAAGAGGACAAACGACGCTTGAGGTCACGGGCCTTACCGACGTAAATTACCCCACCCGCCCCATCCTTCATCATGTAGATTCCGGCCTCATGGGGCAGCCCGGCAATAAAGAATGCGTTTAAAGGTTGTTCGTATTTTTTGTCTTTTACCATCTAATTAAATACTTAATTAATTTCAAGCCCAAAAAACCAAAATTTTCTTGACTATCTTTGAGACGAAGGCTATAGGTGTACTTGTAATTATGAATAGTCATTCATTATTATGAACACATCTACAATCATCACATTTTCGTATTCATTATCTCCCATGGAGATAAGTTGTATCCTGAAGCAAAGTAATTTTTTAATTACTGCTGATTTATCATGGAAGCCACGGATATGGTAATCGTCTTATGAAACATGAAGACATTCCAGACCGTATTATATACCATATAATTTAAGGAGAACACAAATGGCGAGAATTTCAGATGAAAGAGCGGCACGATGGGGTTACTCCGGGGTTGCCGCCCTGCGCAATTCCAAAAAGCAGTTAGCATTTATGGTTATCCTGGTGATGATTGCCCTATGGGGCTATGCCGTAGGTATGCATGGCAAGATTGTAGGATATCGCGATGTATATTCGGTTACCCGTGAAATTCCATGGGGAATGCTGATCGCCGGGTATATCTTCTGTGTTGTTACCTCCACCGGCCTGTGCTTAGTCTCCTGTGTGGGCCATGTCTTCGGTTATGAACCATATATGCCGATAGCCAAACGCTCCGTATTTCTGGCCATTGTCTTTATGCTCTGCGGCTTCTCAATCATCTTTTTCGATATTGAAAATCCCTTCCGAATGGCTGTCTGGAATGTAATATCGCCTAATTTCGCTTCCAATATGTGGTGGATGGGAACCCTCTACGGCCTGTACCTGCTGGCCTTATGCGTGGAGTATTACTTCCTGCTGGAACAAAATCATAGTTTCTCAAGATTTGCCGGATTCATGGGAGTTCTCTTCGGGGTCGCGGCCCATAGTAACCTGGGCGGCATCTTCGGTATGCTGTATGGCCGCCAGGAATGGTATGGCCCTTATATGCCAATCTACTTTATCGTTTCAGCCATGATGTCCGGCGGCGCCGCGATTATCTTCTTTACCTGCCTGGCCCGTCTGATTGACCCCGAAATTTTAGATCAGAAACAGGAAAGGGCGATCAACGCCGTCCGTCAGTTGACCATCATGCTGATCTGCGTCATCATCTTTTTTACGATCTGGAAAGTTCTGTGCGGTATAGTCGTTCCCGAAAAATACATCGCCATTCACGCCTTCCTTGTCGGCAGATACGCGCCGCTTTTCTGGATCGGAGAAGTAGCCCTGGGATTTATTATTCCCCTGGTTTTCTTTATTGTTTCAAAAGGAGTCAACTACAAGCTGATGTTCTGGGGCAGCGGCCTGATGGTAATCGGTATCTTCTTCATGAGGTACAACCTGGTACTTGAGGGTGAAGTTGTACCTGGTTTCGCCGGCCTTCATGTTCTTGAGTATCCATCTGTACTTAATTATACCCCTTCATTCCATGAATTAGCCATAGTTATAGCAGGCGTAAGTATGACTATCTTCGGCTTTATGTTTGGCGAGAAAGTGTTCAACGGCCATAAATTCCAGAAACATGAGGTTGTTCCGGCCGGTGCCTTTATCTGTCCTGGTTGCGGCGGTATCCATTATCTGAAAGAAGGTGAGACTCATGACGAGGCTGAACGCCGTCATCACAAGCTCAGTTTCAGGGCACCAAAATGAAATAACCTTAATGGGTTAACCGCAATTGTTACATGGACATAACAAGGAGCTTTAGATATGGATTTTAATAAGATAGACCTGGATAATTTAAAAGAAGAAAGCCTGGATAATGTATCCGGCCTGGAGCGCCGGAATTTCTTAAAAATGGGGCTGATGATTACCGGCCTTTTTGCCGGCGGCAAGATACTGTCAGTGGTATCAAAGGTTGACGAGGTATTCGCCTCCACAGTTAATTTTGCCGAAGAATACCCCTACAAACCACATTACAGCATGGTAATCAGAGAGGGCCTGTGTATTGACTGCCAGCGTTGTATGGTCGCCTGCCACAAGACCAACAACGTCCCTGAATATGGCTGGCGTACTAAAATTCTGGAGAAAATAACCCCGGATGCCATCGGCAGGAAAAGAGGATTTATGCCCATTCTCTGCAATCAATGCAATAATCCGCCCTGCGTCAGGGCCTGCCCCACCAAGGCCTCCTATAAAGATCAGCGCAACGGCATTGTCAGGATAGAGAGTAAAAAATGCATCGGCTGCAAGGCCTGCATGCTGGCCTGCCCCTACGACGCCCGTTATTTCAATGAAGAAAAACACGCGGTGGATAAATGTGATTTCTGCTACGAAAGCCGTTTATCCAAGGGCAAAAAGCTAACCGCCTGTGCCGCTGTCTGCCCCACGGGAGCCAGAATTTTTGGTGACATATCTGACCCGAATAATGTAGTTTACAAAATGGTTCATCAGATAGAAAGAGAGGTCTGGGTTCTGCGTCCGGCGGTAGGGACTAAACCAAATGTCTTTTACATGAAGGCAACTAATCCTTCACCATGGGCCTTAAGACGGCAGCCGGATATCAGATAAAATTAATTAGAATTGGCTTTTTATTTTTAATAGAAGACGGGCTCGTAAAAATTCATGGGCAACAAGTCCAGTTCAAATGTTTTTTTACGGGCCGGTCCCAAAAAATTGGTGGATATAATGAAAAAATTGTTATTTCTCTTATTTGCTTGTTCGATATTAATTGTGATAACCGGCGTTTCAGTATACGCCGAGGATCTGGCCGACATAAAAGCCGACTTAGCCGATATGACCAATGGCGGTGATATCGTTTATACCAAACCGGTTAAGGCGGTTATCTTCAGCCACAAAGCCCACGTTTTGAAACTGGGACTCCAATGCGGATGGTGCCATGACAAAACATTCCAGATGGAAGCAGGGGCCATGGAAAGGGATCACACCGTGGGAATGGCCAGTCTCTGTAATGATAAGTATTGCGGCGTCTGCCATAATGGCGACATATCTTTTTCAACTACCACTCAGTGCGCGCGCTGCCATATCGGGGTTAAAGGATACAATCGGCTGGTCAAGGCCGGCACAATTGAACCAGTCGAAAAGGTTCAGGAAAATCCTCTGAAAACCAAGATAAAAAAATCCAAATGACCTGGCAGGAAGATAAGATATTTTAATTAAGTTATACGATGTTATACTATGCTTAGGAGAAAAATTATGAACAAAGAGGACGGGGCAAAAAAATTAGCCCAGACTGCCGTAATGGTGTTTATTATCGCCTTAGCGCTTTGCCTGCCGGGAGGAAACGGTATGACGGCCCAGGCGGCTTCCGGCGCCAAGCACGTAAACAACGAAGCGGCCGCCGCGAAGGTCAGAGCTGAAGCAGCCAAAGCATTGATAGAGGCCCAGAACGCCATGGACAAGGCGGATGAGATGATGCGGATGGCCCAGAAGCAGAGAGAAAAATCCATGTCAAAGGAAAAAGACGCCTTTCAAAAAATGGTAGCCGCCGGCTACTATCCCTCGGATATAACCTTAACGGCCCAGAATGGCCAGGTTCACGCCGTTTTCAGTCATAGAAAACATCTCCTGCGGGAGCATCTTAAATGTACTGAATGTCATCCCAGAATTTTTATAATGAATACCTCAAGAGAGAAAAAGAAGAAGGGATTTACAATGGCGAACATGAGGAAGGGCCTTTATTGCGGTCACTGCCATAATGGAAAAAGAGCCTTCAGCGTCGCAGATCTTGCCATGTGTAAGCGTTGCCATCCAAAACAATTATAATCACTGCACAGCTGCCGCGAATCATCTAAACTCCGCGGATTTACAAAAGATAGCCGGGCTCTTGCCACTGAGAGTCCGGTTATCTTTTTGGTTTCAGCCTCAAACACAGTCTTTTAAAAAAAGAGGCCTGTACCGGCAGAACATTTAAATCCGGCAGTTCCGCGGGACACATATAGTAGGCTGCATTAACACTCATTCCCTCCTTGATGACAAAACCAAATTTCTGGTAGCATCCTAAACCCTGATTGGTAATATCAGAGGCCACAATCATAAACCTTTTAGATTTTTTACCGGCCTGCCGATCCTTCTCTATCATACAGACAGCAAGGTTGATCAATAATCCGCCGATTCCTCGTTTACGATACTTCTTCTTGACCTCAATGCCATGACCTGGAGTATTGACAAAAGATGGGTGGTAGTTGACCGCCGTATCATTAACAATTGAGTATTTCCCTCTGCCTTCATCTTTCAGGGTAATAAATCCCATGGCCTCCTTTTTATTGGCAATAACCAGGTCAAAAAAGCCATGGGGCCGAAAAAACACAACCTGAAATTTCTCGCCGTAATTCGTTGAGAAAACCACCGTTCCCCTCTTCCAGAGCTGGTCAATTATCGAGTCCTTAGATTCCGCTGCTAATTCAACGGGACAATCAGCCCGGCCGCCATTTTTTTTCTGCCTCATAATACTCTGCGCATATTTTTTATTTAGAGTAATAAAGTCGTTTAGATAGTGTCATCTGAATTTATTGAGTTGCACTGCGGGGTTGACAACAGTTTACAGACCTACCTGAATAGTTAGTTACCGTCAACCACAAAAAAAGTATCTAACTAAAAATTAACCAAAAAAATTAGACGTATTGTCAAACAGTTACCTAAATTTTTATATTTTTTCTCTTTTGCGGATTGTACTTTAAGAAAAAATGTTTTATACATTCCAACGTTTTTGCGTTGTGAGAAAGTATTGAGGTATTAAGTTTTGGTAATTAAGCATTTCAATGAAATGTGAAAAATCAGAGGAGTAAAGATGTCTAAAGAAGAAACAAGCGAGCGGGGTCCCTGGGCACACTTAATAAGAGGCATGTGGCGTTCACCACTTGGTCTGATCGGCGTTATGCTGACCACCGTCTCTGCCACCTTAATGGTCTTAGGTCTTATTGTTGAGATATTTGGTTTGACCAACAATGTATATGTTTCGATATTTGCCTTCATGATACTTCCCGGAGGCATGATAACGGGATTAATACTTATCCCTCTTGCCGCCTATCTTCGCCGCCGGCAGTGGTTCAAATACGGTATTGCGAGAGAGCATCTGCAGATTAACCTGAGCGACCACAAACACCGCAAGCTGTTAATCTGGTTAATAGTCCTCACCGTCTTATTTTTCACCCTGCTCACCGTTATCGGTTTTGAAGGCTATGAGTTCTCCGACTCCCCGGTCTTCTGCGGCACGGTGTGTCACAAGGTTATGGCCCCTGAGTATTCAGCCTATAGACGTTCTCCCCACGCCAAGGTAGCCTGCGTTGAGTGTCACATCGGCCCTGGGGTGAGCTGGTTTGTAAAGGCCAAAATCTCCGGTCTGCGCCAGGTCTGGGGCGTACTCACCAACAGCTATGACCGGCCTATTCCTGACCCGGTTCAGAATTTGCGGCCGGCGCGTGATACCTGCGAGCAGTGTCATTGGCCGGAAAAATTCAGCGGTAAACGGGTCAAAACCTTTATTCACTTTACGAATGACGACCAGAAGACCCCTATCATCAATAATATCGCCCTTCATATTGGCGGCATGAACAGAATAACCGGTAAATACGAAGGTATTCACTGGCACGTCAGTAACGGCGTCAAGATTCAATACCTGGCCGACAAAAAACGTCATAATATCTCCAAGGTCAAGGTCACCCGGGCCGACGGCTCTAAAGATGAATTTATCGATACCGACGTCAAACTTCCTAAAGATGCCAAATGGCGGACAATGGACTGTATTGACTGTCACAACCGTCCCACCCATATATTTGATCTGCCTGATAATATGGTTGACCTCGGTCTCTACAGCAAGAAAATAAATCAGGATATCCCTGGTATCAGGGAGGATTGTATTACCGCCATCACCAAGCAATACAAGAGCCGTGATGAAGCCAGGGCTCAGATGACCAAGTATCTTGTTAAGTTACAGGTCAAACGTCACGGCCAGGCCTTTGCCAATAAGCACAAGGCAGATCTGCAGAAGGCCGGTGCCTTCATCCTTAAATCATACCTTGACAATGTATGGCCTGACATGAGGATTAAATGGGGCACATACGGCAGTGACATAGGCCATCAACGAGCCGATGAGGGCTGGGGTTGCTGGCGCTGTCATGATGACTCACATGTCGACACCAAGGGTGACGCCATTCCGCAGGATTGTGACCTTTGTCATGATGATCCGGAGTAATAAATAAACAAGTAAACCTCACCGTTTTTTTTGTGAGCCAGGCCCCGCTTCCTATCAGGATGCGGGGCTTTTTTTATAGCCGGAATCGTTATTAAACCCACGTCATCCACCCTATTTCACAAGAGAGGGGTTTCGCATAAAATAATAATATGATAGTATAACTGACCGAGTTGCAATCTGCTCCATATCTGGAACATGTTAGTCGTCCCATGAAGCGGGCTTCAACCCCACCCCTGGTTGCTGCCATGAGAGAAAAAGGCCCGCGCTATAAATTCAGCCAATAATTTGTAGCTGTTCAGTTACGGTTACAAGTTGAGGATAATTTTCTGCCCTCGCTGAATAGTTACAATAATTTAAGCAATAAGAGGTACCCCATAGTGAAAAAAAAGATTCTAATCGCTAACCGAGGTGAGATTGCCCTGCGTATAATAAGGGCGGTACAGGAACTGGGATATACCGCTGCCGCAATCTACGAGAAACCGGATAATGAAGCCCTTCACATCAGGGCGGCGGACGAGGCCGTATGTATTGGCGACGGCCCCAGAGTCGATTATCTCAACATTAACAAGGTCATTGCCGCCGCCCAGAAGGTAGGGGCCTGCGCCATCCATCCGGGTTATGGATTTCTGGCCGAGAATCCCGCCTTTGCCAAGGCCTGCGAGGATGCCGGCTTGATCTTCATCGGCCCGGCCAGCGAGGTTATTGAAAATCTCGGCAATAAGGTAATCGCCCGCGAGATCATGGCCAAGGCCAATATCCCCATGGTACCCGGTACCAGTAATCTTACCGCCGGTGAGGCCGGCACGGCCGAAGCGGTGGAATTCGGTCGTAAATACGGCTATCCCATAATGCTGAAGGCCACCTCCGGCGGAGGCGGCCGCGGTATCCGCCGCATCGAAACTGAGGCCGAGCTTGTTGAGTCAATCCCCTTAGCCCGCTCCGAAGCTCAGGCGGCCTTTAATGACGACCGGGTTTATCTTGAAAAGGTAGTCCTCACCCCCAAACATGTTGAGGTTCAGATAATTGCCGACAAATGGGGAACAGTGCTGCATCTCGGCACCCGAGACTGCTCTATCCAGCGCCGCAATCAAAAGCTGGTGGAGATTGCCCCCTCACTGATTAAAGATCAAAAATTACTGGATACCATCTGCCAGACTGCGGTTGTGGCAGCCAGGGCGGCTAATTATACCAATGCCGGGACGGTGGAGTTTCTGGTGGATCATGAGATGAATTTTTATTTCATGGAGATCAACACCAGAGTGCAGGTCGAACATACGGTAAGCGAGATGATCACCGGCATCGACATTGTCCGCACCCAGATAAAACTGGCCATGGGTAAAAAACTGTCCTTCAGCCAGGATGATGTCCAGCTCCGCGGCCATGCCATCGAGATGCGGATTAACGCCGAAGACCCGCAAAATAATTTCATGCCCGAGGGCGGCAAAACCGTTTCAGTTTACCGCTCTCCCGGCGGCTATGGCGTCCGCTTAGACGGCTTCGTTTATCAGGGCTATAAGATTCCAGAGGTCTATGACTCCCTGCTGGTAAAGCTGACAGTACACGGCTATTCCTGGAATGAAACCGTAGACCGTATGCGGCGCTGCCTGCATAATTTTGTTATCGCCGGGCCTAAAACCACCATCCCCTTTTATCAAAACCTGGTTAACGACCAGGATTTTCAGAATGGCCAGTTTGATACGTCCTATCTCGAAACCCATGAGCATCTCTTTGAGTACACAGATCAAAGAACCGAGGTAAATAAAATAGCCAGATTGATTGCCGAGATCCACTTCCGGCAGGAAAACCCATACGCGATTTAAGGAATTTTAACATGGAACATATTATTCAAGGTATGAGTATTAAAGAAGTACTGTCCACCATCCGTGGTACGGACGGTTACTTCATCACCAACACGGCCCGTGACCTTTCACAGTCCGACTTCAAAAACCGTATTTTACTCCACACGGATCTCCTCGCCGCCCCGGCCCGGGAAAAAGCCAAATATCTTTCTCTCGAGATCACCGGCGGAGCCTCCATTCACGTGGATATTCTACGCAAACAGGTTGACCCCTTTTTAAAGCTCAAACTGCTGCGTGAAAAGATGCCCAACACCATGTTTCAAACCCTGTGCCGGGGAGTTAATCTCTTTGGCTACCGGCCCTATCCCCAAAACGTAATCCGCCAGACAGTGCGTGAATTTGCCAAGTATGTCGATGTCTGGCGGGTATTTGATTTTTTGAATCATATCCCCAACATGCAGGCCGTCTTTGAAGAGGTACAGGCCGCCGGCAAGATTCTGGAGCCCTCCATCTGCTTTTCCACCGGCCCCGAACACACCAATGATTACTACCTGAGCAAGGTGGCCGAGATTCTGGCGGTTACCGGAGATGATATCCTCCTCTGCATCAAAAACCACGGCGGCCTCGGCACTCCCAAACGCATTGGCAGCCTGGTGGAGGCCATCAAGGGTAAGTTCCCTGATCTCGTCATCCATTATCACGGCCATAACACCGATGGTAACGACGTGGGCCGGATAACCGCCGCCGTCTTAAACGGGGCAGAGATTATTGACGCCGCCGACCACGCCTTCACCGGTTATTACGGCCCGCCTCCCATTCTCACCGTCATTGACACCCTGAAGGACTATGGCAAGAATCCAGCCACCGTCGATGTCGAGGCCGTAATTGAGACCTCCGAGGTCCTTCGTAACGAGCGGGAGCATTATGATTATTTTGAATCCCAGTTCAAGGGCTTTTCACCCACTGTTCAAATCCATAAATTACCAGGCGGAGCCATGGGCTCCAGCTTTGAGCAGGCGGTAAAGGGCGGCTTTTTAGATCAAATGCCCCGTATCCTCCATGAGGAACTGCCCAAGGTTCAGATTGAGCTGGGTAACTGGTGGAGCGTTACTCCCGGCTCCCAGATCATCTGGACCACCGCGGTAAGTAATGTCCTGGGCGGCGAGCGTTACGGCAATCCCTCCGGCGACTTAAAAAATCTTCTCCTTGGCAAATACGGGCCTTTTCCCTTTTATCAACCCGCCGACTGGATATACGAAAAGGTATTCGGATCTGACTGGCAGGATATACTGGCCAAAGAGGGCGGCAAGGAGGATATAGAAGACATTGATCTTGAGCAGGAACGGGCCTCCCTGACCAAACGCCTTGGGACAGAACCCACCGAGCAGCAGCTGGTACTTTATCTCCAGCATCCCAACGACGCGGTTGATTTCTTCAAATTTGAAGAAGAATTCGGCCATGTCTATGTCCTGCCGCCCAGTGTTTTTCTGCGGCGGGGCGGCTATGAGGTGGGAGAGACCATCCACTTCAAGGATCATTACGGCAAGGAGCATATAATAGAGATCGGCCCCAAACAATTAGATAAAAACGAGGGCAAATGGAATATCTATCTGAATGTAGATCATCAGCAGAGAATCTATAGTTTTCAGGAAGAATCCGCGGCGGCAACGGCCGCTAAGGCACCGGAAATCAGCGGCAAGGAAATCACCGAGTTAGCCCAGACCGGTGACATGCGGGCTCCGTTCTCCGCCAATGTCTGTGATATAAAGGTGGAAGAGGGCCAGCAGGTAAAGGCCGGAGACACTCTGCTCATCATGGAGGCCATGAAGATGCAGACCCCGGTGAACAGCGAGGTAGATGGCACGGTTGCTGAAATATTTGCCGAACTTGGCCAGTCTTTAAAGGCGGGTGACAAATTGCTGCAGATTGAGATTGCTTAACTTCCCTCTTTGGACAAATCCTGGGCCGCGTTCCCCTAAAACACCGGGAGCGCAGCCCATTCCTTTTTGAAGTCGGACAGCTTACTGTCCGAAAAGACCCTTTAATAATTTTATGCTGCCGGCACCACTGCCGCCATCCTTCTTTATCACCTTATTCAACTCTTCCATAACCTTTGCTTTAACTGCCTTGCGGGCCTGTGCCTTAATAAATGAAGGATCAAGAGCCACCCTTGGCCTGGCATAAGAACCGCTGATCTTAAATTTAACCGCCGTCCCGCCATTCTTCGCCGCCAATATTTTTTTCAAGGTGTTATTCCTGATCTTCTGGGCCAGAGCTTGAGAAATGTTGATCTCCACCGGCAGATTAAGGGCACCATCAAGATTAACGGTGCCATCGGTGGAGGCCGTCAGCCCCTGAGCACTCAAGGTGGTATCAAGCTTTATCTTGCCGCCCTTTAACAGTTTAACCTTACCGCCCATATCCTTAAAGACGATAGTTTTGAGTTCCGGCAGGCCGAACAGCACCGAGATGGCTTCCGTTAAGGGATTCTGCTGAATAACCCCGTCGGTCAGGCTGTAGTCCGCCACGGCGCTTAATGACCTTTTAACCGCCGCCGCCTCAAAACCAGCCCCGGAAAAATTAATGGTCGATTGCAGACGTCCCTTAATCATATTGCCAAAGGACTGCCCCAGCCCCTGACCAAGTTTATCAATCATCAGAGCTGATAATTTCAGGTCACCACTGTAAACCGGATCAACTTTGTTGAGATCCAGCCGCAGATTATCCACCAGCTGCCCGCCGGCCACCTCCGCCTTCATCTCCTTAATATTGAACACCCCGTTTTTGAGTTCAAAGGGAAGCACAAAATTATTAATAGTTAATTTTTTATAAAGGGCCTGCCCAATCTTAATCACACCATGGGCGGTGAGCGGCGGCAGGGCAGCGGCAATGGCCGTTTTAGCTCCGGCTCGGGGAGCGGCCTTTGCCGGTTTGGGCGCGGCCGCAGCCTTGGGTAAAGCCGCCGGCAGGGCGGCAAGATAATCAAGATTAAGCCGCTTACTGGTTATATTTAAAAGGATATCCGGCCGTTGAAGATAATTATCAACCTGCCCCTTTAGTTCAACTTTTTCCTTATCCAGCCTGGTCT
>JAJRZN010000119.1 GCA_024275235.1 Deltaproteobacteria bacterium | reverse complement strand
CAGCGGCGCCCGTTACTATGTCAATGTTAAGACCGGCCCCCTGGTCTGCCACCAGCGGCCAGCCGCCGATGTCCTGTTTAATTCCGTGGCCGCCTACGCCGGTAAAAACGCCATTGGAGTAATCATGACCGGCATGGGCCGGGACGGAGCCACCGGCATGCTGAAGATGAAGGAGGCCGGAGCCATGAATGTGGCCCAGAACGAAAAAAGCTGCGTGGTCTTCGGCATGCCCAAGGAGGCCATTGCCGCCGGTGGAGTTGATAAGATAGTACCCCTGGAACAGATTACCGAAACCGTCATTAATATGCTTTAGAGTCATGCCCCCCGACAGCCGCGGACGTAAAATTTTAAAGTGGCTCGTTCTCCTCTTGATTATCTGCTTCAGCACCATAAATGCCGCCTTTCTCCTGCTGCCCGGCTGGCTGGAGAACCGGCTGCCGGCAAACGTCAGACTCCAAATCGACCACCTGAGCCCCTGGCAGGCGGCAGCCCATAATATAAGCATAGGCCCCAGCCTTAAAATCGCCGCCCTGAACATAGATTACACCCCCGCCACCCTCAGCCGCGGGAGGGTTAACAATATCAGCGTCAATGGCGCCGTTTTAGAACTGCCCTTATCCCGGACATCAGCCGCCGGATTTTCAGGCGCCCTGCCCTTTTCCTTTCAACGTTTGCAGATAACCAACAGTTTCCTGCGCTGCAAATGGCGGGGCAGAACCCTGATAATCCCCATTGAGGTTACGGCATCTTCAAACCCGGCCAAGCCCGGACTTCTCAACATCGAGGCCAGATTATTCCCACGGGGTCAGGAACAGATAATCAGGGGTGAGCTGGACACAAAGACGATGCTCCTTAAGGCCGACATAGTCGCCAACGCCCCACACCTTATATATTTCAAAGATCTGCTGCCTGATGTAAATCTACACGGCCGGATGATAATCAAGGGCAGCCTGCGGGCCGGTTTATCCCCCTTTGTTATTCATAAATTAGTTCTGGATACCACCCTTATAGACACAAAGCTAAGCAGGGGTAATATCCAGCTCAACAGCGGCAAAAGCCCCTTCCGTATGCGGCTTGAGGCCGCAGGGCAAACGCTCACACTGCACAGCGGCTTCCTTAATCTGCCCGCCGCCGGGCTTAAAATAGGCGGCCTCAGCCTGCGGGCCAACCTGAAAAACGACCGGACGACAGGCTCATTCAGGATCAAACACTCAACCGCAGTTAAAACCGCTTTTTCTTTCCTGCCCCCTGAACTTCCGGTGACATTCCAGGCCATGACCCGGCCCCAAGCCCGGTGGCGTCTGGACTGGTCAACCCCGGAGAAAGAATTTGTCTATCAGGGCCAGGGCCTTAAAGCCGCGGGCCGCTGTAAATTAGAGGGCAGAGCCGGCCCCCATGGCAGCAAAACCTGGTTAAATATGCGGCTGGGGCAGATCAGTTCCGGCGGCCTCCATATGGCAGGGATAAAGCTTAAAACGCCTTTTAAGTGGCCGCCCGCCGCCGGCAGCGACAGGGGTAAAATCACCATATCGACCATAGGCTGGCAGAAACAAAAACTTGGCAAAGCCCGGTTAGAGATTCACGAGTCCCGGCAGGGGCTGCGGCTTTCCGGGCGCTGGAACCTGCCCTGGGCCGACACCTGTATTGATGTTAAGGGGGAAGCGGGCCTTTTCAGCACCCGGCCCAGCGCCGATATCCGCTTTAAAAACGGCTGCCGGAAGAGACTGCGCGATTTTGACCTCGGTCAGTTGAATCCCCAGTTAACGGGCTACAACACCGATGGCGATATTGACCTTGCAGGTCTGGCAGTCTATAACAGCCAGGGCCTGAAAAGCCGCTTGCGCCTCAAGCTAACCCACGTCCAGCTCAAGGCCCCGAATTTTAAATTACAGGGCGGCAGCCTGTCCCTCACCCTGCCCAGCCTGGCCCCCTTAAAAAGCGCCGCCCGTCAGACATTAAGTTTTAAGGGCCTGAAAATTGGTAATATATCACTGACCAACGGCCGGGTGGATTTCCAGATTGAATCCCCGAAATCCATCTTCCTGGAGAAAAGCGACCTCCAATGGTGCGGCGGCCATGTATATACCCAGGCCATGCGCTTTTCTCCCAAGGTTCACAATTATGACCTTGTTCTCCATTGCGACCGCCTGCGGATTGCCAGCCTTCTTCAACAATTCGGGGCTGGGGAGGCCAGCGGCCAGGGGCGGGTAAGCGGCCGCATTCCCATAGCGATACAAGACGGCCGTCTTATGCCGCGGGAAGGTTTCCTCTACTCCACCCCCGGCGAGGGCGGTAACATCAAGGTCACGGGCCTGGAAGCCATAACCGCAGGGATGCCGGAAGGCAGCCGGCAATTCGCCCAGCTTGACCTGGCCCGCGCGGCCCTGAAAGACTTTCACTATGACTGGGCCAGGCTCGACCTGAACGCCAGGGGTAATGATCTGATAATGCGGATGCAGATTGACGGCAAACCAGCCGGAGTACTGCCCTTTGTCTTCAAGCGAAAACTTGGCGGTTTCGTACGGGTGAAGGACAACAATCCCGGCTCCCGATTTCAGGGAATCAAGTTAGATGTTAATTTCCGTCTTCCGCTGACCAGAATTTTAGATTATGGTAACGCCATAAAGGCTGTTAAAGATCAAATAGAGGGGGTGGGACAATGAAAACTGTTATTGGCGTTATTCTCGCGGCACTGATGCTGGCGGGCTGCGGCACCATTAATACAAACAGTAACATCAACCTGAAGCCCATTGAGATAAAGCCCATTCACATAACAATCGACATCAATTTAAAGGTCGACAAGGCCCTGGATAATTTTTTCGGCGATCTTGACAAAACTGCCAAATAAAAAATAAAAAAACGCGCGGGAGGCAATAAACCATGAAAACAAAACAACTCAGCCTGGCTCTGTTGCTGATTATGATATTCTGCGGTCAGGCCCTGGCCGGCGGCCGGCAGATAATGGCCCGCATGAAGGCCAGGTTGCCGGAGATAACCAGATTAAAGGCCGCCGGGGTTATTGGCGAAACCAGAGACGGTTATCTGTTCAAACTCAAAAAATCTGCCGCGGACAATAAAATAGTCAAGGCGGAAAACATGGACCGCCGCCTGGTCTATACCGCTATTGCCAGGCAGCAGGGAGTAACTCCTGAACTCGTAGGCCGGAGACGGGCCTTACAGATCAAGCAGTTAGCGAGGCCCGGCACCTGGTTACAGGCTCAAAATGGTAAATGGTACCAAAAAAAATAAAAAGGGATAAAAAACAACTATATACCATATATAGTGTCTGTTTACATATGGGCCACGACATATTGGGTAACAGATCGCCTTACGACTCAAAGTATTATTTTTATACATCTAACTAACGGATAATATTTAAAAAAAGACTTGCCTTTTAATCATTTATGCCATTAAAATCAATAATAGTGGCTGTAATCTCTTTAAATTTCACCTCTCACCTCAGCAGACAAGATAATATGAAGCCAATAATCAAGTTATTTTTCACGTTCCTGGCCCTTTCATTTATCTGGCAGAACAACGCCCAGGCCGCCACCCGCATCCACCTTACTAATCAATATAAATTCGCGGTACGGCCCGCGGTTAAGGCCGCGGCTCAAAGTCACAACAATCTTATTCTGCTCACCGACAGTAAGACACTGGTGAAACGGCGGCCCATGGGTTATTATTTCCGCCGCATCTCAAAAACAGTCCGCCGGGAAATCTCCGCCAAAAGCGCCATGGTCATGGATGCCATGAGCGGAGACATTCTTTATGCCCGCCGCCCTGATCTCCCGCGCCAGCCGGCCAGCACCATCAAGGTACTCACCGGGATAATCGCCATTGATTCTCTGCATAAAAACGATCTGGTGCCAGTCAGCCGTTACGCGGCGAGAATGCCGCGCTCCAAGATATATCTCCGCCCCGGGCATGAATATAAAGCCAGGGATCTGATAAACGCCCTGCTCCTGGTCTCGGCCAATGATGCCAGTGTGGCTCTGGCCGAAAGAATCGGCGGAACGGAAAAAACCTTTTCCCGTCTTATGACGGCCCGGGCCAGAAGTTTCGGGGCCACAAATACGGTCTGCAAATCAGCCAGCGGCCTGACCCACCGCGGCCAGCATACCACCGCCCGAGATCTGGCCAAAATATTCAATCACGCCATGCAGAATCCCGTCTTTGCCAAGACCATGGAACGTATCAGATATAGAAGCAGCTTCGGCCAGCTCTTTACCACCCACAACAAGGCCCTTTGGCGGGTCAAAGGAGCCGTGGGCGGCAAAACCGGCTATACGGCCAGGGCGAGACAGACCTATGTGGGATCATTCCGGCGCAATAACCACGAGCTGGTGGTGGCCATTATGGGCAGCGAAACCATGTGGGACGACATAAAATACCTGGTTCAATACGGCTTTGCCAAAGAAAAACTCCAGGATCGCGAGAGAATGGCGCTCAAAGCTAACGAAAAGCTGCTGCGCCATTTCAAGCTGGTTGATTTCAGCACCGGCAGAAAACCCCTTCATATCGCCACGGTACTGCGGTAATAAACCATCCCGAATCTAATGCCTACGGCCACCAAAGAGGACTTCCGGCAGGCCCTGGCGGATATTCCGGCATATCCCGCTTTACATGGCCGCCTGGCCCAGGAATTCCGGCGTCTGACAGACTATAATAAAGCCGCGAATCTCTTTATCAGCCCAGCCCCCATCCTCTCCCAGATCAGAATTAATGCCCTTATTGACGGCAAAAAAGTAATTATGCCCGCCGCCGGTTTACGGGAAGGCTTTTACATTCTAACCCCCTACACCATTCCCTTTGCCAAATTAAACCTGGCGGTCAGCCTCAAGGGGCTGACCAGTTTCGGCCGCCGTTTACACTACGCTGACCTGGCGGGCCTTAAAATAGACCTCTTAGTTACCGAGGCCACGGCGGTCAGCGAGAAGGGGGAAAGACTGGGCGGTGGTGATGGCTTTTTTGATCTCTCATCTGCCGCTCTGGGCGCCAGCCATGCCCTGAACGTAAACCCCAAGGTATGCGCGGTTATTGATAATGAGGCCCGATTCGTTGAATCCCTGCCCAGCTCGTCCCGGGATGTGCCGATAAACATACTGATCAGTCCTTCCGGCAGCAAAGCACTCTCCGAGGGCTTTACTGCCCCTGATTTAGACTGGCGGCATATTCCCGCCAAAAGAATAAAGAGAATGACCCCGCTCTGGGATATCAAACAACAAGAGCTGCCGCCTGCCAACCCAGAGCCCGCCGCCGCCGTCCGCTGCCGAGAATAAACAGCAGACTGCCAATGGCAAAGACCATAACAAAAATCCCGTTAAGAAGAAAAGAGGTTGGGTAACCCCAATAACGGTTTACCAGCCCGGCTCCAAGAGCAGAAAAAAAGGTGGCCGTGGTGCGCACCGCGTACATAAACCCGGCGCTGCCCCCGAGGCGGGCGGCGGGGAAAAACATACTGACCAGGACACTCAACTCCAGCATGGCCATGGTGTCGCCCATGGTATGCAGTATCCTGATGACGATTACAGAAAGCAGGCCGCCGGCCAAAGCGGTGAGGGCCTGGAACAGGCCGGAGACCCCCAACCCCACCAGCAGAAAAATAAATATGGAATCATGACGGTCATGGAGACGGCCGACAAAGGGCACCATGAGGGCCATCCACAGCCCGATACAGGTAAAAACCATACCGATAGTCCGTGATGAAAGGGCCAGATTCTCCTTCAAGAGCAGGGAAAACGAGGTCTGTTCCACTCCGAAATGGGTACCGAGAACAAAGACACAGGCGGTGAGCAGCAGGGCCTTGGGGCGCTTCAGATCATAGATATATTGGCGGAATGAAAAATCAATAGGCGGGCAGTCGGTAAGGGCCCAGGAGACGGCAAAAATCAACAGACTAATCACAAAAGCACCCATAAAGAGGGCGCTGGGGGCATAGCTAATCAGATAACCGCCAGCCAGCGGCCCCAGACCAAAGCCGAGATAGGTGCTGAACTGATAAAGCCCGATACGGCGGCCCCGCTGCTCCTGAGCAAATATCTTCAAAAACAGCGATTCGCTGACGACAATCAGGGCCGCCACCCCCAGACCACTCAGACCAATTGCCCCCATTAGGGGCCAGAACATGACATGAGCGGCAAGATAACTGAGAGCGGCAAAGGAGAGGGCAAAGAGCAAAGCTCCGGCCATGAGGGTATAACGAGGTGAAAAGATATCGGAGAAGGCCCCCATGGGCAGCATCAGAGCCATGGAGGTGAGGGAGTAAAGACTGATGGCCAGACCTATATTAAAATCGGCAAAGCCGGCACCCTTCAAAAAAACCGGCATATAGGCCAGAATCATCCAATGGCAGAAATAAATTAGAAAGCGTAATAATACCGCGAGATATAACTGGCCTGGCCGCTGGACAGACATCATCCCTACGCCTTATTCTCTTTAAATACCGGTTCCATACCACATAATTCGCCATAACTGGCAATCTGAGCCTGATACTCCCTGACGTATGGACAATCCCAGACCGCCAGCAATTTACGCCTCCCGACATAACGAGGCACCTCCCCCTTCTCATCCCGGCCGTCTTCCTCAAGGACATAGGGGAAAATCTGCGGTTTACGGCAGACCGCGGGCCGTTGTTCATAAACCGCGCAAAAACCGTTATCAGCCAGATTGGGGCAGGCACTCTGACGGGGCAGAACCATGCTCCAGCCCCGCCGCCAGCGCAGGAGAAATGGGGCATTGCTCTGATAAAAAGGCCGACCATCAAGAAGCGGGGCAGGGACAGCGTATATATCGCCATCCATATCCTCAACACGGCGCTGCCCGGCAAAGCCCTTTAATTCATTCTCTTCCAGGGGAATATCAAAAAAATTATGACGACTGCGGCTCTTAGGGCCGATACAGCAGAGGTCACAGCCCCGGCCGCCGCAGAGCAGACTGTTTATCTCCTCCAGCTCCCGAGCCATTACCCCTTGCGCTATCCATAGTTCAACGGCCTCTACGCGCGGACATTCGCCGCCAATACCATCGACAATCAGGTAGCTCAAGGGAGTGTTATTCTTTAAAAACTCTATTTCCCGGAGAATATCCAGCTCAGCGTTTAAGAGGGCCGCCGGATTATCATAATGACAACCATTCGTATCAATATCAGCGGGCAGCTCGGCCAGCAAATCCTCAATTCCAACGAAAGGGCCGGTGAGATAGAGCATCTCAATGAGAGAAATCAAGGGCAGCAGGGGACGTTCCAGACGGCTGAGTGCTTTTTCAACGGCGGTTGCCATGGTTATACTTGACCTTATAAAGTGTTTTTTGTATCTTCAGGAGATTCAGTAATTCAGCAATAAACCATAAATTAATAACTTTGTCCGCCTCAAATACTGTTTCCCCACAATATACCATAACAACAATATAATGGATGATTTACAAAAGCAGTCCCTCACTGAGCATCTGACTGAACTGCGTCGATGCTTAATTAATATTATTATCGCCGTTATTGTTGGTTTCGGGGTGGCCTATTATTTCAGCGAGGATATCGGCCGCTGGTTTTTAAAGCCCCTTTATGAGGTTCTGCCCAAGGGATCTTCGCTGATTTTCATCTCTTACCAGGAGGCCTTTTTTTTTACCTAAAATTAGCCCTCACCGCTGGAATTCTGCTGGCTACTCCGGTGATTTTTTACCAGATATGGAGTTTCGTGGCCCCCGGCCTTTACCAGCATGAAAAACGGGTTCTGCTCCCCTTTTCCATCCTCTCCGCCTTCTGCTTCATCGGCGGTTCCGCCTTTGGCTTTCTGGTGATCTTCCCACCAGCCTTTCACTTTTTAACCAGCTACAGCAACTCCTATCTCTCCGCCATGCCGACGGTCAAAGAGTATTTTTCCTTAAGCCTCAGGCTCCTGCTGGCCTTCGGCTTTATATTCGAGATGCCTGTATTCATGGTATTGCTGGCCAAAATCGGCATAGTCAATACTAAATTATTAAGGAAAAACCGAAAATACGCCTTTCTCATCTCCTTTGTAATCGCGGCCGTCGTCACTCCCACCCCGGACGTAGTAAACCAGTTCCTCATGGCCGCCCCCATGGTTATTCTTTATGAGGTGAGCATAATCGCCATCTGGATATTTGCCCGTAAGCCCATAGCCCACCAGGAGGAAGATGATTGATACCGCCCCGCGTACTATAAGCCTCAGCGCCCCTTTGATCTGCCTCCCCGGTCAGCCGCCGTCTATCTCCGCCAGGGACTCCGGCAGCCCCTCAACAAAGGCCTTTATCTCATCTCGTACCCGCCGATAATGACTAAGCGCTTCGGCCTCGTTCTTAGCTTCAGCCGTTAGACTGGGGGGATCATCAAAACCAACATGAATCTTCGGGCCGGGGAAAAAGGGGCAGGTCTCATTGGCATGACCGCAGAGAGTGATGACATAATCAAACTCCGTAACCGGCAGTTCATCAATCAGGTTTGACTGCTGACCGGAGATATCCACCCCGGCCTCGGCCATTACCTTGACGGCAGAGGGATTTAAACCGTGCTTTTCAATACCGGCCGAACAGGCCTCAAAGATATCGCTTTTCAGGTGCCGGGCCCAGCCCTCAGCCATCTGACTGCGGCAGGAATTTCCGGTACACAAGAATAATATTTTCATATTTTTCATATTTTTCATATAATTATACCTGATTTTTACAACTCACATGGCAGATACCAGCAGGAGTTTCCTTACTGAAAGGAAAATACTTCTTTCTAAAGTATAAGGCCACACTTACTAAAGAGATAAGCACCGGGACCTCAACGAGGGGGCCGATGACCGCCGCAAAGGCCTCACCCGAATTGATCCCGAAAACGGCAATGGCCACGGCAATGGCCAGTTCAAAATTATTGGAAGCGGCAGTAAAGGACAGGGTAGCCGCCTGCTCATAGGTGGCTCCGGCCCGGCGGGACATAAAAAAGGAGAGCAGAAACATTATCAAAAAATATATGGAGAGCGGAATCGCGATCCGTACCACATCCATGGGTAACCGAACAATATACTCCCCCTTAAGAGAAAACATGACCAGAATAGTAAAAAGCAGAAAAACCAGAGTTAAGGGGCTGATTCCGGGTATTAACTTTTCCTGATACCATGTCTCTCCTTTCAATTTGACCCCGATGAAACGGGTCAGCATCCCGGCCAGAAAGGGAATGCCAAGATAGATAAATACCGACCAGGCAATCTCGGCCATGGATATATTGACAACAGCACCCGTAATCCCAAACCATTTAGGCAGAATGGTAATAAATATCCAGGCGTATACCGAGAAGAAAAGAACCTGAAAGATAGAATTAAAGGCCACCAGCCCGGCACAGTACTCGGTGTCACCGTCAGCAAGATCATTCCAGACAATAACCATGGCAATACAACGGGCCAGGCCGATGAGAATAAGGCCCACCATGTAATCATGGTGACCGGATAAAAAGGTAACGGCAAGAAAAAACATCAGGACAGGGCCAATGATCCAGTTCTGCACCAGGGACAGGGCAAGAACCTTGAAATTACGAAATACCTCATGCAGTTTTTCATAACGCACCTTGGCGAGAGGCGGATACATCATCAGGATGAGCCCCAGGGCAATGGGAATATTGGTAGTTCCCACCTGAAATTTATTGATCAGCCCCTGAACACCTGGATAAAACCATCCCACGGTAACCCCGATGAACATGGCCAGAAATATCCACAGGGTTAAAAATCGATCGAGAAACGATAGTTTTTTTTCTGCCATAGTCAATAACTCCTTATTTTGTTGATAACTGTTCAAAGCCCTCTCAGACAGTGTCTTGAAATTTTGAGAGACAAGCCCCTCTATCAACCAATATATCCGCATATGCAGATATATGCAAACAGAAAAATTCAATCACCCTCCCCCGTTAATATATAAATAAACTATCCTCCCCCATTCGGGTTGACAAGCATCCTTTAGATTTGGTAACTATTCAGCGTGATACCTGAAAGTGACGAAAACCCCGGAGCGTAACTGTTCAGAAATCCTAAAATTAGGCAAAGATGGAGTGCTGCTGAACAGTTACTATATTTGTATGAATATACCAGTCAACCCTTGTAAAATATCAAGTTGAGCAACCTCTAAACCAGTTACCACAGCCTGAAAATTGAGAGGAGCTTACGATCAGAATGACAAAAACCGCCGGCAATGCCCTTATCGCCTGTCACGACTGCGATCTTCTTTTTCGCGCCCGGCCATTACGGAACAGCGAACGGGCTGCCTGTCCCCGTTGCGGGGCTGTTTTGTACCATAAAAGACCGCAGACCATAAGCCGGGCTCTCATTTACTCACTTACGGCTCTGATCTTTTTCGGCCTGGCAAATTTTTTCCCCTTTATGACCTTTAAGATGCAGGGCCGCGAACAGGTTACATTTTTAGTTTCAGGGGGGCTTGAATTATTCCAGCAGGGCTTCCGGGGCCTGGGTATTTTAGTGCTTGCCGTTGGGGTTTTACTGCCCTTCCTTAGAATTATCGGTACACTTTATGTCCTCATCCCTTTAGAATTTAACCTCGTGGTTTGGAAAGCAAAAGAGACCTTTAAATTTGTAGAGGCCATCACCCCCTGGGCCATGATGGAGGTTCTGATGCTTGGGGTCATCGTCGCCTATGTAAAATTAATTGATATAACCACGATTGTACTGGGGACATCACTCTACTCCTTCGCGGCTCTTATTCTCTTTATGACCCTGAGCTCCGCGGCCCTGGAGCCCATAGAGGTATGGGCAAGACTGGAGCAAAGGTCATGAAAAAAACTGCCGTTACAGCGCTTAGCGCCTCTTTGCTCAACTGCCGCACCTGCCACAAGTTGAATCAGGCCCAACCCCTGCCCAGGGGCTGTCACCAGCTGTGTTCACGCTGCGGCACAAGACTATATTTCCGTAAACCAAACAGCCTGGCCCGCTCATGGGCCTTGACAATAACTGCCCTTATCCTCTACATTCCCGCCAACCTGTTACCGGTTATGACCGTAATTTCATATGGCAGGGGCAAGCCGAATACTATCCTAAGCGGGGTAACCCATCTAATCGCGGCCGGAATGTATCCCATTGCCTTAATAGTCTTTGTCGCCAGCATTATCGTTCCCATCGTCAAGCTCATTGCCATTATCTGTTTACTTATCTCTGTACAGAAAAAATCCCGCTGGCACCCAAGACAGCGAACCATGTTGTATAGAATAACCGAGGGTATCGGCCGCTGGTCGATGCTTGATATCTTTGTAATCGGCATCCTCACCGCCCTGGTCAAACTTGGTTCAATCGCCACCATCGAGCCGGGTATAGGGGCTGTATTCTTTGCCGGTGTTGTCATAACCACAATATTGGCGGCCATGAGTTTTGACCCAAGACTGATATGGGATGCCATGGAGAAAGAGCAATGACTGAGCGGCCTCAGCTGCAGATGGATGATTTACCAGAGGCTGTGGTGGAAAAGCCCCACGCCATTCCCATTATCTGGTTAATCCCCCTGATCGCGGCCCTCATCGGCGGCTGGCTGGCCTATAAGACCATCTCGGAGAGCGGGCCAACCATCACAATCACCTTTAAAGACGCTTCCGGTCTTGAGGCGGGCAAAACCAAGATTAAATATAAATCGGTAACCCTGGGAGAAGTCCAGAAAATAGAGATAAAAAATCTTTCCAGCATTACCGTGACGGCCAAAATAGATAAATCCGGCGAAAAATTCATGTCCAGAAACACCAGATTCTGGGTAGTACGGCCCCGGATTGGCGGCAGCCGAATTTCCGGGCTTGAAACCATAGTATCAGGGGTCTATATCAGCTTTGACCCCCGCCCCGGCCCTCCAGCCCTGGCCTTTAAGGGGCTTGAAAATCCTCCAGGAGTACTGGCGGATGAGCATGGCACCCAGTTCAAACTCCACGCGGCTGATCTCGGTTCCGCCTTTCCCGGGACAGCGGTTCTGCACCGTGGCGTTAAGGTCGGGCGGGTGGTGAATTATAAATTAGCCCAGGACGGTGATGGGGTAATCATCGGCATTTTCATTAAATCACCCTACGATTTGCTGGTGAGAGACACGAGCCAATTCTGGCAGGTGACTGGAATTGACATATCCTACGGCATAGAAGGATTAGATATCAATATCCAGCCCCTTGCCACATTAATCGCCGGAGGTATTTCTTTTAACACGCCCATCACCGCCGGAGGCTCCAATCAACCGAGCAAACCGGAAACTATCTTTAAATTATTCAAGAATTTCAAAAGTATCGGCGAGTCTAAATATGCCAGAAAGGTTCCCTACCTCTTACACTTCAAGGAATCTTTGAGAGGCCTGAGTGAAGGGGCGCCGGTGGAATTCAGGGGTATCAAGGTCGGCCGGGTCACAGACATGGCCATTGCCTTTAACCCCAAAACCATGAATATAGAAACCCCGGTGGTCATTGAGCTTGAGCCGGAGCGTCTAACCCCCTCCGGATTTCTGAAAACTCATACGCCTGACGAGTTAGCGACCCTCATGGTTCAACACGGTATGAGGGCGCAATTAAAGACGGGCAGCCTGCTGACGGGACAACTCTTTATCGAACTCGACGTTCACCCCAATCTTCCAGAAAAGAAACTGCTGATGAGCGGTAAATACCCGGAGATCCCCACTATTCCGTCCACCATGGATACATTACGGAGAAATGCTGCTGAGGTGTTGGCGGAAATACATAAAATTCCCTTCAATAAAATTGGCCGGGGACTGCTGAAAACCATTCAGGGCGCCAATCGTCTCACCAATTCGCCTGATCTGTTAAAGGCCGTTCACACCCTGAATACCACCCTGAACGAAATTCATGCCTTGGCACGGACTGACGGCCCCCTGAGCAAAAGTTTTGACAATTTCAACACCTTGAGCCAACACCTGAACACCAAAGTTGTCAAGTTGGACAAAAGTATTGAAAAAACTCTAAGCGCCGTCCGTTCCGCCATGCAGATCGCGCGGCCCGACTCGCCCGCCGCCGTAAATCTTGTCACGGCCTTAAATGAACTGTCGGCTGCCGCCCGCTCAGTTCGAAATCTCGCCGATTATCTCGAGAGGCACCCCGAAGCATTACTTCATGGCAAAGGCAGAGAAAAAACTAAATGAAAAAAGCACCTGCAATATTGATAATATTAAGCGCCCTGATCATGAGTTTATCAGGCTGTGCCGCAACTCAAGACACCCGGTTTTATTTATTAAGTTCATTGCCCCGGACAGCGGCCGGCAGCCAGATGAAAAAAACAGAACTTACCTTGGGAATCGGCCCGGTCAACATCCCTGAATACCTTGATCGGCCTCAGATAGTCACCCGCTCCAGCCGCAACGCACTGCGGCTGGCTGAATTTCATAACTGGGCGGAGCAGCTTAAAATTAACATCGCTCAGGTAACAGCGGAAAACCTCTCTATTCTGCTAAGCACCGCTCAGGTTAAGCTCTACCCCTGGCCGCAGTCAGGCTCAGTAGATTTTCAAGTGGTAATAAATGTTATTCAATTTGAAGGGAATCCAGCCGGAAACGCAGTACTGCTGGCCCGTTGGAGCATTCTAAACAACAGGGGGAAAACGGAACTAACGGAGAGAACCACACATATAACCGTGCGGCCAAAAGGGCGGGATTACAGATCATTGGCAGAGGCGCTTAGCAAAACCCTGGCAGATTTCAGCCGGGAAATTGCTGGAGACATAAAGTCCCTGGATAAGAGGATGGGTACAAAAACACTATAAATGAACAAAGCAGGAACACCGCGAAACGGTTCAATTCAAGCCAAGACAGGAAGGTTGCGGCAAACGCCAGGGGAAGTAAAAGCGTTTACCACTTCCAGCCCATCTCAGCCCAAATTTTGACGGCATCATAAAAAGTCCGATCCACCACATTGTATATCAAACTTTTCACTTAGCCATCCCGAGACTTTTTACAAGTTCACTAATATTCGTCAACCGTTATTTATTTATCTTGATCGGCGCTCTTCATCATATCATCGAGTTTTTTCGCACTCTTCTGGGCGGTATCCGCAGTGACTCCTTCAGGTTTTCCAACATACTGAGTCCGCTCATCCGGAGTCATACTTTTTACCCTTTTCTGCCATTCAGCTTTAAAGGCTGCACGATCAACCTTTGAAGGTTCATTCTGGATGGTTCCACGCATGGCTGCCAGTTCTCCGGTTGTCATACTCTGGTAATCAGCAGCAAAGGCTGACCCGCATGCCATACCAACAATCAGTAAGGCGACACTTAGTTTTTTGACTTCTTTCAACATGACATTTTTCCTCTTTAATAATGATTAGTCATTTACAGATACCAGATCATTAACGCCGGCT
>JAJRZN010000118.1 GCA_024275235.1 Deltaproteobacteria bacterium | reverse complement strand
TTGTGGAAGTGGAAAGGGCACTGGTGGCCCTCCCGGACTTCAAATCCGGTGCACCGGGTTAACAGCTTGGTGGGTGGGTTCGATTCCCATGCACTTCCGCCATCACCTCTTTCTCTTTTCTAATTCCGTCACTATTACCAGTATCGTTATTACCTTGTCAATGCTAAATAAAAGCTTCAGCCGCCATTTCATGGTCGCTGAAAGACGATTTACCCCCTTGCAGGCTTGATGGGCGGTGCTTTTAAAATATTATTGACAATTTGCGACAAATAATGTAAAAAAGTTCGTTTTGTCTTAAAGCTGGAGCGGCTCTTTTAATATGGAGCCGTTTTTTTATTATAGTATAACGTATTGTCACAGACATTAATCTAAGGAAGTAGAAATGAAAAGGGATCTGGATAAAGTTCGTAATATAGGAATCAGCGCTCACATCGATTCAGGTAAAACCACTCTCACTGAGAGAATCTTGTTTTATACCGATAAAATTCACGCCATTCATGAGGTACGCGGTAAAGATGGGGTTGGCGCCACCATGGATTCCATGGAGCTGGAAAAGGAGCGTGGAATTACCATTCAGTCCGCTGCCACTTATTGTTCCTGGAAGGACTATGATATCAATATAATTGACACCCCCGGCCATGTTGACTTTACCATTGAGGTTGAAAGAGCCCTGCGGGTTTTAGACGGCGCGGTGCTGATTCTCTGCTCGGTGGGCGGGGTTCAATCCCAGAGTATTACCGTTAACCGCCAGATGACCCGTTACAAGGTGCCGCGGATTGTCTTTATCAATAAGTGTGATCGTACCGGCGCTAATCCGGCCCGGGTAACAGAGCAGCTGCGGGACAAACTGAAGTTAAACGCTGTTCCCATGCAGATTCCCATCGGCCTGGAGGGTGATCTGGCCGGGGTTATTGACCTGGTCAAGATGAAGGCCATTTATTTTGAAGGTGATAACGGGGAGAATATTCGGGAAGAAGATATTCCGGCTGAGCTCCAGGACGAGGCCGACGAGAAGCGGGAAGAGATGCTTGATGCCGCTTCCATGTTTTCCGATGAGTTGATGGAGGCCATTCTTGACGGTGGTGATGTAAGTGAAGAGCTGATTATGGCAGCCGTCCGTAAAGGAACCCTTGATCTGGAGATGGTTCCGGTATTTATTGGTTCAGCCTATAAAAACAAAGGAGTCCAGGCTCTTCTGGACGCGGTACTGGCCTATCTGCCGGCCCCAAAGGATATTAAAAACATTGCCCTTGATCTTGATAAAGATGAGGAAGAACAGGTCCTCGGTAATGACCCGGAGGCTCCATTAGTCTGCCTGGCCTTTAAACTTGAAGACGGCCGCTATGGTCAGTTGACCTATATTCGTACCTATCAGGGAACTCTGCGTAAGGGCGACACGGTGGTTAACAGCAGGAACGGCAAAAAAGTTAAGGTGGGCCGCCTGGTACGGATGCACTCCAACGAGATGGAGGAGATCGAAGAGGCGGGGCCAGGAGACATCGTCGCCCTCTTCGGCGTTGACTGCGCCTCCGGCGATACCTTCACTTCGCCCGAGATCTCCATGTCCATGAGCTCCATGCATATTCCGGCCCCGGTTATTTCTCTTGCCATCAAGCCGATTGACAATAAAGCTCAGGATAATATGAGTAAGGCCCTGAACCGCTTTACCAAAGAAGATCCAACCTTCCGTACCTTTATGGATCATGAAACCGGTGATACGATTATTTCCGGTATGGGCGAGCTTCATCTCGATGTCTATATTGAACGTATGAAGCGGGAGTACAATGCCGAGGTTGAGGTCGGCGCCCCGCAGGTTGCCTATCGTGAAACTATCACCAGGAAGGCGGAATTCAATTATACCCATAAGAAGCAGACCGGCGGCTCCGGCCAGTTTGGCCGGGTTGGCGGTTATATGGAGCCCCTGGAAGAGGGTGAGTACGAGTTTGTTGACAAAATTGTCGGCGGCGTTATCCCCCGTGAGTTTATCTCCTCTTGTGACAAGGGCTTCACCGCCAGTCTTGCCAAGGGGGCTTTAGCAGGATTCCAGGTTACCGGGGTACGCTGCGTAATCAATGATGGTGCCGCGCATTCAGTGGATTCCTCTGATGTCGCCTTCCAGCTGGCTGCCAAGGGGGCCTTCAAAGAGGGTTATAAAAAGGCCGGGCCGGTATTAATGGAACCGATTATGAAGGTGGCTGTTGAAGGCCCTTCCGAGTTCCAGGGCGGTATCATGGGCAGCATCAATCAGCGTCGCGGCATGATCATCGGCACCACGGAGGAGAATGATTACACCGTGGTTGAAGCCGATGTGCCGCTTTCAGAGATGTTCGGCTATTCCACGGTCTTACGTTCCCTTACCCAGGGCAAGGCGGAATTCACCATGGAATTTGCCCGTTATCAGCCGGTACCGAAAAGCATTGTCGATGATGTAATCGCTGAGGTCAAAAAACGCAAAGAAAAGAAATAAGTGCGGTATAACTATTCAGCTGTACCGTTACCATATAAACAGGATAGGACAACATTATGTTAAAGCAGAATTTGATAACCAATAATCCCCTCGGGGTATTTAAGGCCGATACTAAGGGCAATGAGATATTACAACGCATGGGTCTGGTAGTCTCACGGCCGGGTGTGGGTAAGACCGCTATTCTGGTGCAGATCGCTCTGTACAATATGCTCCAGGGCAAACAGGTTGTGCATGTCAGCATCGGTCAGAGTATAGACAAAACCAAGGCCTGGTATGACGATATCATCAAGGACGTTACCTCTGGGGCCGAAGCGGAAGAGGTTGAG
>JAJRZN010000117.1 GCA_024275235.1 Deltaproteobacteria bacterium | reverse complement strand
TTTTATATCTAATCCTGGGATTAACGATGTCGTGGATAATCTGGTCGCTGAAGTCGCTCTGCACCTTGGCGACAATGTAGTGCGGACCATTGCCATGGATCAGACCGATGGTCTCCGTCGTGGTCAGGAATGCCGGGACAGCGGTGACCCCATTATGATTCCGGTGGGTGAAAACTGCCTGGGACGGATTATGAACGTCGTTGGCCGCCCGGTTGACGGTTTAGGGCCTATTGAATCCGATAAAAAGGCTCCTATCCTGAAATCGGCTCCGGCTTTTACCGAGCAGGATACAGAGGTTAATGTTCTCGAGACCGGGATTAAGGTTATTGATCTTCTTGTTCCCTTTCCCCGGGGCGGAAAAATGGGCCTCTTCGGCGGCGCTGGCTGCGGCAAGACGGTTATCATGATGGAGATGGTTAATAACATCGCCATGCATCATGGTGGTATTTCCGTCTTCTGCGGCGTTGGCGAAAGAACCCGTGAAGGAAATGATCTCTACAACGAGATGAAGGAATCCGGCGTACTTCCTAAGGCGGCTCTGGTTTACGGTCAGATGACTGAGCCTCCAGGAGCCCGGGCCCGGGTTGCTCTTACCGGTCTTTCCGCTGCTGAGTATTTTCGTGACGAAGAGGGACAGGACGTCTTGTTCTTTGTTGATAATATCTTTCGTTTTACCCAGGCAGGAGCTGAGATTTCCGCCCTTCTCGGCCGTATTCCGTCAGCGGTTGGTTATCAGCCTACACTCGGTACCGATCTTGGTGAACTGCAGGAACGTATTACTTCAACGACCAAGGGTTCAATCACCGCGGTTCAGTGTGTTTACGTCCCCGCCGATGACTTGACTGATCCGGCCCCGGCTACCACCTTCGCCCATCTTGACGGTACGGTTGTACTTTCCCGGCAGATTGCCGAGCTTGGCATCTACCCGGCGGTTGACCCTCTGGACTCAACCTCGCGGATTCTGGATCCAAATGTTCTTGGTGAGGAGCATTATGATGTAGCACGCCGGGTACAGACCACCCTGCAGAAATACAAAGATCTGGCTGATATTATCGCTATTCTCGGCATGGATGAGCTCTCTGAAGAGGATCAGCTTACCGTTAACCGGGCCCGTAAGGTGCAGCGTTTTCTCTCCCAGCCCTTTCACGTAGCTGAGGTCTTCACCGGTATGGACGGTAAGTTCGTCAAGGCTGAGGATACGGTCAGAAGCTTTAAGGAGATCCTCGATGGTAAACATGATGATTTACCGGAATCGGCCTTTTATATGGTAGGATCAATTGATGAGGTCATTGAAAAGGCCAAAAAACAGAATTAAGGAAGGGCGCAATGGCGGAGAAAATTCAGCTTGAAATCGTTACTCCCACTGGTCCGGTAGTCAGTGAAGCGGTTGATATCGTCACCGCTCCCGGTACTGATGGTGACTTCGGGGTGCTGGCAGGTCACGCACCGTTACTTAGCACGATTAAGATAGGCAACTTAGAGTATAAGAACGATAATCAGACGCAGACCATTATGGTAAATGGCGGCTTCTGTGAGGTGTCTAATAATAAAATTACCTTTCTTGTCGAATCGGCGGAGCGCGGTGAAGATATTGATACTGAACGGGCTCTGCGGGCTAAAGAACGGGCCGAGAAGAGACTGGCTGAAGCCCAGCGCCAGCAGGAAACTCTCGATGTCGCCAGGGCTGAGGCCGCCCTGCAGCGGGCTATGGCCCGCTTGAAGGTTGGTGAAAAGAAGTCCTGATATTGCAATTCTAATCAGGTGCTTGATGTTCTAAAGCCATGGGTGGTTTAAGCTAAAGCCCCAGCCTGAATCAGTTATTCGTAAGCGCTCCATGAACACCCTGCTGCACGCACTTAAGTACCTCGATATACAGGGGTATTATCGGGGTACTTAATTACGCACAGCAGGGCGTCCCTGAAACGCTTACAATTTCGAGAGGTTATAAAATCAAGAGTGTGTTTTATTGAGCGCTTACAGTTATTCAATGTTTATTCTTTTTTATAAAAAAGGCCGCTTATCTATTTATAGTAGATGGCGGCCTTTTTTTTATCTTTGTTCTCTCTATTCTTCCTTCTTGTAACCTAAATTTGCCTCGATAACAAAATCTCCATGTTCGGTGCTGAAGGGAATGACGATGGTGGGAAAATCGGTGTAATAGGAAATTTCTATGCCCTTGCCCACCACCATTGTCGGGGTCGCGAGATCAAATTTATGGTTAAGTTTGGAGAGAGTGGCCTTGGCCCCTCCGCAGATCATATTGGTTAATTCACCAACCGCGTCAACGATATCATCATTGATGGCAGTCTGCGGTTCCTCGAAAAGCATATTGGCAACAATCTGTAAAATGCATGATTTGGAAAAACTCAAAATCATGCAGCCTTGAATTGTTTTGGAGGCCATACCGATAATCCCGGTAATTTCACCATAAGAACAATTCCCCTCTTTTAATAATGGGCTGTTGGCGGTAACTTTGGTCTGACACATCGTTTCCAATACATTCTTGGTCGAGACCAGAAAAGGATTGATAAATTCTGCCTTCATGGTTAGCTTTTGAGGTTACAATATTAAGTTAATTTGTTTACAGTATGCATCATTACAGAATCAGTAAACTTAACAGTTACAGCTCACAATTCAGGTGTAAGCGCTCCATGAACAGTGCCGCACACCTTACATTTTAGGCTATATAATAATAAAAAAATTGTCCAGTACTAAAACTTTTTTATTGGAGGTTGAGATGAAACCAAAGGAAAGACTCGCGATTATGCGCCAAAAGGCCGTTGAATTGCCGCCCGCCGAGCGCATTAAGAACTTTGATGAGGTTACCCTTAATTTTGATGAAAAGACCGCTATGCTGGAGGCTGAGCGCTGTCTGCAGTGCAAGAAGCCTAAATGCCGGACAGGCTGCCCCATTCACAATAATATTCCGGAGTTTATCCGTCTGTTACGTGAGGGCAAGATTGAAGAGGCTTACTGGGTTATCCGTGAGACCAGCACGATGCCCGCGGTCTGCTCCAGGGTATGCCCCCATGAGTTTCAATGCGAGGGCTCATGTATTCGCGGTAAAAAGGGTGAACCGGTGGCCATTGGCATGCTTGAACGCTATATTGTTGACTGGATGGTTCTCCATAATATGAATATGACCAAATCCTGCGCCTTGCCGAAAGAGGAACGGGTCGCCATTGTTGGCTCCGGCCCGGCTGGAATGGCCGTGGCCTATTACCTTGCCCATGAGGGTTATCATTGTACCATATTTGAGGCTCTGCCGGTTCTTGGCGGCATGCTTACTGTCGGTATTCCCGCCTACCGCCTGCCCCGCCATATTATTAATGCCGAGTTTGATGCCCTGAAACATTGCGGAGTTGAGATAATAAATAATATCAAGATCGGTATAGATAAGACTATTGATGATTTACGCCAGGAGGGTTTTAAAGCGGTATTTTTAAGTCCTGGAGCGCACGCCAGCCGTAAACTTGGTATTGAGGGGGAAAATTTAGAGGGCGTTATTCACGGTGTTGATTACCTGCGTGATGTTAACCTTGGTAAGGATATCCATTTGGGCAAAGAGGTGGTCGTGGTTGGCGGTGGTAACGTGGCCATTGATGTGGCCCGCACTGCCCTGCGTACAGGCTCGGACAAGGTGTTTATTCTTTACCGGCGCACCATGGCCGAGATGCCTGCCGCCAAGGCGGAGATTCATCATCTGCGGGAAGAAGGGGTTAATATTGAATTTTTAGCGGCTCCGGTTGAAATTCATGGTGTAAATGGCCGATTATCCAAGATAGAGTGCATCAGGATGCGTCTTGGTGAATGTGATGCCTCGGGACGTTGTCGGCCGGTACCCATTGAGGGGTCTAATTTCATGATCAAGGCCGATGCCGTAATTCCCGCTGTCAGCCAGAAGGTAGATCCCACAGCCGGTGCCGGAGAGAATGTGGCAATGACCAAGTGGGGGACATTTGATGTTGATCCCGATACCCTGCAAACCAATATTGAGTGGCTGTTTGCCGGTGGTGATGCCGTTTTAGGGCCGCAGACCGCCGCCAAGGCCGTCCACCAGGGACGCATGGCCGCGGAGTCAATTAAGCGTTTCATTGAAGGGCGGGATTTACACGCGGGCCGGTTCGACTCTGAAGAGCAATAACGGATTATTTTTCGTTTTCTTCAGCAGTCAGGATTTCATCCAGGGATAAATCAAGCTCCTCCGGCGGTGCTTCTATATCTAAACTAAGATCTATCGGTTCCAGGGAGGCATTAATTTCCTTGCTGTCCTGATCTAATTCCAGTTCCAGGGCTTCTTCTTCCGGCTCCAGACTTTCCAGGGTTAATTCCTGTTCGTCAATATTGACATCTCCTGTGTCAATAAAATTTTCGGCCTGGGGGATGGCGGGATTCTCCTGGGATGAAGCGGCGGGTTGCGGGGCATGAACCAGGTCAGAGAGGTCTATTTGTTCCAGGTCAAGAGACAGGGCTTCTGAATCATTGGCCTCTGCCGCCGGGGCCGGGCCGGCTGGTTCTTCTAAAGGACTATCGTCAATTTCCAGGGATAGTGAGTCTATATCAAAGGTAAGCTGGTCATCGTCCTTTTCCTCGTCTTTAGTCTCAGATAAGGGGCTTTCTGATATTATCGGCGCGATATCCTCCTCCTCGTTAGAGGTGCTTTCAGGCGGTAGCTCTTTCTCTTTCTCAATTAGATCCGCTGGTGCTGTAAGACTGATGCCGGCTTCGGCTTCTGGGCTTATCTCTGTCTCGTTGCCGGGGGGAGTATCCATGAGAGCCGCCGTTCCTTCGGCTTCTTGCCCGTCATCGTTGTTCAGCTCAGGGCTCAAATCCAGACTTGACTGGTCAATGGGAGGCATTTCCCCAAGATCAAATGAAATTTCATCCCGGTTATTTGCTGTTTCGTCGAGCGCTGTTGATTCATTGCTTTCCAGCATGGATTCTTCCTCGGGCTGGTCATCATACTCGTCCGGGGGCGCGGGCTGCTGGATTATTTCATCATCCTGGCCGTAAACAGAGCCTAAAAAATATTGTTCTTCTACCATTATGGCAGTGCCGTTTAATATCTTTTTGGTTTCAGCAAGATCCTGGTTGCAGCTTGGGCAGGAATCAAGACTGTCAAATGATATATAGCCGCATTTTGGACAAAGCATGGCAAAATCCTTTTGAGTAATTAATTGAAAGTAGCTAGAATTATCTTAAAGCAGAAAATATCTCCAGGTCAAGCCTGAGCCGCAAATTGTTGCAAAATAGTGCGGATCAGGATAATAAGTTATAAATTAAATCTGTAACTATTCAGCGTGATGCCTGAAAGTGACGAACCCCCCGTAGCGTAACTGTTCAGCAGTGCTCCAGGTTTGTTTATTTAGGACTTCGAAGCATACTTTGGTATTCGAGAAGTCCTAAATGGGCAAAGATGGGGTGCTGCTGAACAGCTACTTAAATCTTACTAATTCAACTATAGGATATCAATGTATTCTGTTCGCAGATTATTTCTCATTGTTTTTGCCGGAATTATGCTTGCCGCCTGTTCCTCTACTACCTACGTGCGTCATTTGGCCTCTGACGCCTCACTTATTATCCCTCGTCAGACTACCAGCAAAGAAGTACTGAATTATCTGGGGCCGCCGGATTATCAGCTTAAGCGTGCTGATGGCATTGAGTGGATTTATTTCCAGGGCAACAAGTCCCTGTTGCGCAAAACGCCTTATATCGGCTATAAGTTTGGGCGGGAGGATTATGATTTGCTGGAGATTTTCTTGAAAAACAGTGTAGTTCAAAGCCGGGTTTATCGTCTCTTTAATGAGCGCCAATTCCAGCAATTTAAAAAGAATAAGCTCAAGGCCGTTGAAAAGAAATAATTACGCCACCGCCCGGGCTCGAATGCTTGAGGAACAGATTATCCCCAGGGGGGTAACCGATAGTCAAGTTCTTGCCGCCATGGGTAGTGTACCCCGCCATTTATTTGTTGAAGATGCCCTGCAGTCTCAGGCCTATGGCGATTACGCTCTGCCCATCGGTTCCGGACAGACAATATCACAGCCTTATATAGTCGGGCTGATGACTGAGGCCCTTAATCTGCGCCCGGAGCATATTGTGCTGGAGATAGGTACGGGCAGCGGTTATCAGACGGCTGTTCTCTCACAGCTTTGCGCCAAGGTTTATACGGTTGAGCGCCTTAAGCCTCTCTTCGTTAAAGCTCGCCGCTTATTTGATCAGCTCCATTATTTAAATGTGGTGTGTAAATTAGATGACGGTACCATTGGCTGGCCGGCCTATGCCCCTTTTGACGCGATAATTGTCACGGCGGCCGGGCCGGTTTTACCCTCCGCTCTGCTTACTCAGCTTGCTGACCCGGGGACAATGGTTATCCCGGTGGGTAATCGGCAGAGTCAAAAATTAATGGTGGTACGAAAGTGCGATGGCGTCATTAGTGAAGAGGATATCGAAGATGTGCGTTTTGTCCGTCTCATTGGCCGGCAGGGCTGGCAGCCATGATTTACTTTTCTGCTTGACAATGATAAGCTTCATATTATACATTATGTATTAGAGCTTAATTATCTTGCGTAAATGTTGCCGTGCAATTATTAATCTTACTACAATGTGTCCTGCTTCAAGTATGAAATTTCCCCTTATTACAATTCTAACGGCCTTGTCTCTTTGTGCTGTTAACGCCTATGCCGGCAGTTCAGGTTCTGGAGCCGGAGCGGGGAAATTGCGCTTTTCATTTTCTCTTTTACCCATTAAGAGTTCCAACACTTTGGCTGGTTCCTCGTTCAGCCATAATTCTCTGGCCCGGCAGGGAGTTGTTTCGTTAAAGAGCTCGGGGCTGAAGGCTGTTACCACTGTCAGCACCAAACATATACGCGGCGGACTTTCCTATCTGACTGGCTCTGCTGTAGAAAATAATCTTTTTGCAGGTTGGCATAACTCTACTTCTGAGGTTGGTCTTGGCCTGCGGCCGGTATTTATTTTACCCTGCGAATATCTTGACTTGTATACCAGCCTTCACCCCCGTGATTCAACCGGCAAGAAGGGGCTCAGTCTTCAGGGAGCCTATCTCCTGAGTCCTAAGCTGCAGATAAATGGTGCCTTTCTCATTGCCCAGTCGACGGTTGTCAAACAATCACTAAATGAAAATGGTCTCGTTGTTGCGGGTGATAGCGCGAAAAAAACAAACTGGCAATTGGATCTGGGCGGTGCCATTCGTTTTAGTCACAATATGACCTATAGTATTAATTTTGGTTACATGGATGGCGGCGATATTTTCACCAAGGGGCAAACTGCTAATTTAGATGGCGGCAGCGCCTATGTTGTTAAACATCAACTCAATATGAGCTTCTAATCCCGCTGGCCGCAGTTAAAGATTCTTTCCTGCCGGCTTCGTTTCTCTTTCTTCTTCCAGTAGTTCATTGAAATAGATTATTGATCTGAATTCGGCAGATTTTTTAACTGCCAGTCTGCTGCTGGGTTTAGCAACATAGATAAGATGCTTAATCCCGTATTGCTGGGCGGATTGAAGGACTTTTTCGGTATCCTCCGCCAGCATGGTGGTTGATTTGTCATATTTGATTATCTGCCGTAGTCCTTCCCAGAAGGCATGATCCTCTTTGGGGCGGCCAACCTCCTCGGCGCATATTATGCGGTCAAAATAGCCGTTTAAGGCGGTCTTTTTCATTTTAATGCCTAAGGTCTTACTGTGGGCATTTGTCACCAAAAACACCCGTTTTCGGGCTCTTTTTAAAAACCTAAGAAAATCAAGCACATACGGATGAATTTTGATTAAATGGTCAATTTTCACCTTCAGGGCGGGAATATCCAGCCTTAATTGTTCTGACCAGTAATCAAGATCTGTCCAGTCCAGAGTCCCCTCCCTGGCCTTGTAGGTTTGCAGTAATACTTCTCTGGCTTCCATATCCGACAGGTTATTTTGAGCCGCGAATATCTGCGGCACATATTCCTCCCAGAAATAATCGTCGTAATGTTTATCGAGCAGGGTGCCATCCATATCAAGAAGTACGGTTTCAATCTTTGACCAATCCAAAATCATTACTTTATCCATTTTCTCATTTTCCGCCCCTGGCGGCTCCAATGAGGGTATGGAGCTGGTTAATATTATTTTCCCGCATATAGCGCCTTATACCGGCCTGAATTTCATCAACAGCTGCCGGGTTGAAAAAATTTGCCGTTCCAACCTGGATTGCGCTGGCCCCGGCCATGATAAACTCCATGGCATCCTGCCAGGTGCTTATGCCGCCGATGCCAATTACAGGAATATGGACGGCATCCGCCGCCTGCCAGACCATACGCAGGGCAACCGGTTTAATTGCCGGGCCCGAGAGACCGCCGGTGATATTAGCCAATACCGGCTTTTTAAGCCTGATATCTATGGCCATGCCGATAAGGGTATTGATTAAGGAAACGGCGTTTGCCCCGCCAGTCTCAGCCGCCCTGGCCATGGCCCCGATATCGCTGACATTAGGGGATAGTTTAACAATCAGGGGAAGAGAGGTCGCCTGACGTACCGTAGTGGTTAATTCTCGCGCCAGGTCAGGCTGAGAACCAAAGGCCACGCCGCCTTTTTTGACATTGGGACAGGAAATATTCAATTCAATAGCACTGATTCCCTCTTCCTGATCAAGGCCGGCAGCTAAATGACGGTATTCTTCAATACTATCTCCCAGAATATTAACAATGAGAGGGCATTTGTGACCTTTAAGGTATGGCAGTTTATCTTTTATAAAAGCCTCTAAGCCGACATTCTCCAGACCGATGGCATTCAGCATACCGCAGGCCGTCTCCACAATTCGGGGCGGCGGATTGCCGGGCCTGGGTCTAAGCGAGATGCCTTTGACTACTATGGCTCCAAGGCTATCAAGTTCGGTAAAAGACTCAAATTCCCGGCCATAACCAAAGGTGCCGGAGGCGGTCATAACCGGATTATTGAGTTTCAGACCACCGCCAATATCTACCCTTAAATCTTGATTATTGTCATTCATGATTTCCACTCAATCTGCTCAGCCGCGAACACCGGCCCATCCTGGCAGACATGGAGGTATTTTCCCCCCTTACGGTTAGTATTTCGGGCGGTGATTGTGCAGCCCAGACAGGCGGATATGCCGCAGGCCATCATGGTTTCCATGGAAACCTGGCAGGGCCATTTATGCTGGCAAATGGCGGCTACGGCCCGCATCATCGGGTATGGCCCGCAGGAATATACCTGCCATTTTGCCTTGTTGTCTTCCGCAAGCAGAGCCGGCAGGGCTTCAATAATAAAGCCCCGTTGCCCCATGCTGCCATCATCGGTGGCATAACGCAGCGAGCCGTCCAGGGCCTGAAAGGCGGGTAAAAATGCCATTAACTCTGCCTTGTTTCTTGCCCCCAGCAGGATATGGGGAGTTATCCCCCGGCTCCGCATAGTTTGGGCGAGAAAGAGGAGTGGAGCAACCCCCATGCCGCCGCCAATGAGACAGCATGGGCCTTCCTGCAAGGTAAAGGCGTTGCCCAGCGGCCCGAGAATATCCAATTGCTGCCCCGCTGCAAGTTTACTCAGGAGAGTGGTGCCCTTACCCAGTCTTTTAAAGAGAATCTGGATTTCATCGCCTTCGGTCTGATGGATCGAAAAGGGACGGCGCAGTAAAGGGTCAAATCCCACTCCGGTCTTCACCATTATAAACTGTCCCGCCTGGGCGGTGGCAGCAATTTCCGGCGCTTGTATGCTCAGGCGGTATATATCCGCTCCCAGACTTTCGTTCAGGGTTATCTGTCTTTTTGCTTGTATCATTTTGATAATTTACTCAGCTAAGGTAAAGACTGCCCAAAATTATGAGTCACAATCTCAGCCCATATTTATTGTTTAACAATGAGCTTCAATAAGTGCTCAAGTTCTTCTGGTGATGAATATTCAATTTCTATGCGGCCGGCATTACCTTTCTGAACGATTTTACTTTTTGCCCCCAGAAAATCCTTGAGGCTTTGGGCAAAACGCTGGCAATGATGATTGGGGATAGCACCTGGTTTTTTGGATCTCGCGGCGGGTTTATGAAGTTTAGCACCGTTATTTTTGATCTCACGCCCTAACTTTTCGCTTTCACGAACGGATAAACATTCTTTGATAATTCTGTCATGCAGGGCAAGAATGTCTGTTTCATTTTCCAGACTTAGCAGCACCCGGCCGTGGCCTGCCGATATATCGCCATTGGCCAGACTCTGCCGGGCATAGTCTGGAAGCTGTAACATTCTGATACTGTTGGTAATAGTTGAACGGCTCTTGCCAACCCGTCGGGCAACTACTTCCTGGGTAAGGCCGAATTCCTTGATCAGCTGACCGTAAGCCATGGCCTCTTCAAGGGGGTTCAGGCCTTCGCGCTGGATATTTTCAATGAGGGCCAATTCCAGGCGGTCGGATATTGAGATGTCTCTGATTAATACCGGCACCTTTTCAAGTTCTGCCAGACGGGCTGCCCGCAACCGTCTCTCGCCCGCGATTAATTCATATTTGTTAGTCGCCAGGCGGCGGACAATCAGGGGTTGTAAAACCCCTTTTTCCTTGATGGAGGCACTGAGACCGGCCAGTTCTGTTTCCTTAAAATTGCTGCGAGGCTGATAGGGATTGGGGCTTATGAAATCCAGCGGACAGAGAAAGTATGGCCCCTGTCCCTCGTCTTTTTCTTCGACGCCACTCCAGTCGGCATTGAGGTCATCATTGTCCGAGGCGGGAAGAAGCGCGTTCAATCCCCGTCCCAGTCTATGCGTTGCCATGGCTTCGCTCCTTTAAACGTTCAATAAATTCTTTACCGAGATTCATATAGCTTAAAGCCCCGGTGGAGTGCTTATCATATTGATGGATCGGCAATCCATGGCTGGGGCATTCACTAAGACGGACGTTTCTTGGAATTACGGTGTCATAAACCTGCGTTTTAAAATGCTGTTTCACCTCTTTGGCAACCTGATGGGTAAGGCGGTTACGCCTGTCATACATGGTAAGCACAATCCCTTCAATAAAGAGATTATGGTTATATGAATTTTTTACCAGTCTGATGGTTCTTACTAACTGGCTTAACCCCTCTAAGGCGTAATATTCACATTGGAGGGGAATAATAATGGCATCGGCCGCCGTTAAGGCATTAATGGTCAACAGGCCCAGGGAGGGAGGACAATCAATGAGAATTATTTCATATGAGTCTAACAGTGGGGCTAACAGGTCGGACAGGAAACGTTCTCTTTTAACTGCCGACATCAACTCCACCTCTATGCCAATGAGATCGACATGAGTGGGAAGGATAAACAGGTTTCCCACCTTATCCACCTGCCTGATGGCCTGCCCCGCATCGGCTTCATTGGTAAAACAGTGATAGAGATGGTGTTCCATCTGTTGGGTATTTATTCCCAGGCCGCTTGAGGCGTTGCCCTGAGGGTCTGAGTCAATTACCAGCACCTTAAGGCCAAGGAGAGCAAGAGCCGAAGCCAGGTTTACCGTAGTCGTAGTCTTGCCCACCCCGCCCTTTTGGTTGGCCATGGCGAACACCTTACCGCTTTTTTTATATCTCATCAGTCTGCTTCTCCGGTTACGTACTGCAAATTAAGAATATGGATAAAAAAACACAGCACAAGGAGCATGTCAAGAACGGATGTTTCACGTGAAACATTTTGCAGCTTTAATTTTAGACAAGAGCCCAAAACCAAGACGCAAGATTGGCCATGCCGCTCCTTTATAACCCCTTAACACGCAGGCCACAAGGTTTCTAACTACAAACTCCATACTGACGCTCTTGCCTGCTTTTGGCAAACTTCCACTATTTCTTCACCGGCGGCACAATACTTTTTTGAGAGCAAGGCTGAAGATATAGACAAACGACTTGGTTTTTTTTAAAAAAGCAATTAAAAACTCTAACCGGACGTCAGTGATTTTTACACGATCACTTTGTGGTTCATCTTGCAGCCATGCAGCGTGATGCCCGGAAATAACAAAAATCTCATTTAACATGGAGACACAGTGAATATCAGAGGAGTAATTACCCTTATAATGACCCCCATTTTAACGGTTGTGGCCTGTATTCTGGCTATCATTGCCAC
>JAJRZN010000116.1 GCA_024275235.1 Deltaproteobacteria bacterium | reverse complement strand
TACGGCGTTAATATCCATATCTATTCCTGTTAACCTTTAAGATCATTGAGATCTTCTGCGGCAATGGATTTATAGTTCCGATAGACCGCAATAATTATACTTAAGGCAATGGCGGCTTCGGCCGCGGCAATGCCCATGATAAACAGAGTGAATACCTGCCCGACCACCGGGTCGGGGGCCAGAAAGCGGTTAAAGGCCATAAAGTTAAGCGAGGCCCCGCTCAAGATCAGTTCTGCCGAAATCAGCATACCGATTAAGGTTCGGCGGTTAATCAGGCCGTAGAAGCCGATGCCGAACAAAAAGGCTGCCATAATCAGATAGGTATTCAAATTGGCGCTTAGCTGCAGCATAAAAATATCCTTATTTGATGATTACAACGATGTTAGTGTTTCTGCCGCTTGTTCCCATAACCTGTTCATCCGGAAATTTTACCGGGGCCGTTTGACCTTCCCCTCTTACCGAGGGCCAGAGAACCGATAATGGCAATGAGCAATACCAGGGAGATAAGCTCAAAAACCATGCCGTATGTGGTGAGCAGGGATTTACCAAGTTGCAGCATGGAGCCGTCATTAATCTTCTCCGCCGCTCTCTGCCAATGAGTGCTGAGCCCGGCCTTAATCAGTCCCCAGGTCAGGAGGGCGCCGCCGATAAAACCGAATAAGGCGCCTAAGCCCGTGGCACGAGTGCCTTTTTCCTCCTGGCGGGGTTCCGCCAACATTACGGCGAAGGCGATGGACACACCTACCGCTCCGACGTAAATGAGGATCTCCATCAGGGCAAGGAAGGGGCTGTTCAGAAAATAATACAGTCCGGCTACCCCGATAAGGCAGAGGCAGAGTCCGGTCACCGCCCGGATCAGGCGTTTACTGTTCACAGCAATGAGGGCACCAATTACTACGGCGGCGCTGACGGCCAGAAAGACCACCCCGCCCAGGCCTTGGGCTGTTAATAATTGATTCATTTGGCCTTCTCCTCCAGGCGCTTGAGCAAATCGAAAGTGTAATCCTCTTTCCTGGTGCTGGCCAGGTTGTATTCTTTTGAAAAGGTAATGGCCCCCGGCCGGCAGGATTCAACGCACATGCCGCAGAGGCTGCATTTGGTAAAGTCTAAGCGGTATTTGGTTAATACCTTGCCTTTGACCCCCTCCCGTTTCTCGCCGGCCACCGTAATACAGCCCGAAGGGCAGGATCTCTGGCACATGCCGCAGACGATGCACTTGGTGGTGCCATCCTCTTTGGGAATCAGCTCAATATGGCCCCTGAAACGCGGGGTCATGGTAGAAATTTCGTGGGGATACTGCTGGGTTACCAACGGCTTCAACATCTGGCCGAAGGTGATCTGCAGACCAACAAAAAGGCTCTTCGTGCCGCTGAATAATTCTTTAAAATAGGCGCCCATATTAAAATACCTTTAAAAAGCCCGCGGTCAGCAGAAGATTAAACAGCGAGATGGGAATCAGAATCTTCCACGACAAATTCAATAAGCCGTAAAACTGGGTACGAGGGTAGGTCCAGCGAATCCAGATTACCGTAAAGATTAAACAATAGAGCTTGATGAGGAACCACCAGACTCCGGGAAAGAGGCCGAATGGGTCCTGCCAGCCGCCGAGGAAAAGAATTACCGCCAGGGAGCTGCCGATGACGATATTGGCGTATTCACCCATGAAAAAGAGCCCGAATCCCATACTGGAATACTCGGTGTGGAATCCGGCCACCAGCTCACTTTCCGCCTCGCTGAGGTCAAAGGGAGCCCGGTTGGTCTCGGCCAAAGAGCAGACAAAGAAGATCAAAAAGGCTACCGGCATCAGGGGTGAGGCCGAGAAGCGGAAGATATACCATTGGCTGATATTGGGCTGTTGGGCGACAATATCATTCAAATTCAGGGTGCCGGTAATCATTACCATGGTGATTACCGTAATCAGCATGGGGATTTCATAGGCCACATTCTGGGCCACGGCCCGGGCGGCGGAGATAACGGCGTATTTATTGGCCGAGGCCCAGCCGCCGAGGAGGAGGGCCAGGACATTGATCGAGGCAAAGGCGAAGATCATCAGCAGACCAAGATTGATATTACGGGCCACCAGTTCCTGGCTGAAGGGGATGGTGACAAAGCACATAATGGCCGGGATCATGGCGAGGATAGGGGCCAGGCGGAACAATATCGGGTCAACGCCGTCGGGAATCAAGATCTGTTTGGTCATAAGCTTGATGCCATCGACCATGGGCTGCAGGAGGCCAAAGGGACCTACCTCTTTGGGGCCGATCCGGCGCTGAATATGGGCAGCCTCCTTACGCTCCAGCCAGACGAGATAGGCGGCGTTAAGGGCGGCGAAGGCAATGACTCCCACCAGAAAGGCAATCACTCTTATTATTTCAGAATCCATATCCTTTACCTGTCTATTTCCGGAATGACCAAATCAAGACTACCCATGAGCGCCAGAGCATCGGGCAGGAGCATTCCCTCGCTGACCTCACTGAACAGGCTCAAATTCGAAAAGGTGGGTGAACGTACTTTCAGCCGGTAGGCCTTGTTGGTGCCGTCACTCACCGCCCGCATGCCTAATGAACCACGGGCCGACTCCACCGCCTGGTAATAATCACCCTTGGGTGGTTTTAATATCTTGGGAACCTTGGGGGCCATAATCGGGCCTTCGGGCAGTTTGTCCAGGGCCTGCTCTATAATCCGCATGCTCTGTTCAATTTCGTCCATGCGCACCATGTAGCGGGCCATGGAATCACACTCGGTATACACCGGGATGTCAAAGTCGAACTCGGGGTAGATGGAGTAGGGCTCATTTTTACGGATATCGTAATCAATGCCGGAGCCGCGGGCCACGGGGCCGGTGGCGCCATACTTGCGGATGGTTTCCTTGGAAATGGGGCCGATATCCTTGATTCGCTTGATGAGGATGATATTCTTGGTGACCAGATTATGGTACATGGGCAGACGCTCGCGCATGGTCTTAATGAATTCTCTCGTACCATCGACAAAATTCTCGTCAATATCGTTGTAGAGGCCGCCAAAACGGAAATAACAATAGGTGAGCCGGGAGCCGGTTACTGATTCCAGCAGATCAAGGATGTGTTCACGGTCATCAAAGGCGTAAAGCAGGGGGCTGAAACCGCCAAGGTCAAGAATAAAGGCCCCGAACCAGACCAGGTGGCTGGAAATGCGGTTCAACTCCACGGTAATGACCCGTAAATATTCGGCCCGCTCCGGCACCTCAATGCCCATGGCCTTTTCCACGAGTGCCGCGTAGCAATGATTGAAGGAGAGAGCGCTTAAATAATCCATCCGGCCCGTGTTTGGCATAAACTGCGCCCAGGTGCGGTTCTCACCCATCTTTTCGTGCATGCGGTGAATATAGCCCAGCACCGGTTCGGCGTGCATAATATACTCGCCGTCCATGGTAAGTTTAACTCTCAAAACCCCGTGGGTGGCCGGATGCTGCGGGCCGAGGTTTAAAACAAAGGACTCCTGATTATTAATAGGAAGGGGATGACTCATACCTGAAAGTCCTTTAAAAGAGGGTGAAAATCGGCATCTTCGGGCAGTAGAAGCGGGGTAAGGTCGGGATGACCGCTGAACTTAATGCCGAAAAAGTCATGGGTCTCCCGTTCATGCCAGTTAGCGCCGGGACAGACCTCCGAAATCGTGGGAACCTCTGGGGCCTCACGATTAAGGCGGGTGCGGATAACGACCCGGCAGGTGGGCTGCCAGATGGTATAATCGTACACCACCTCAAGCTCTTTATCTTTAATCCAGTCAACTCCAGTCACCGCTTCAAGGAAAAAGCCCTCTTCATCGAGGATGGTGGCGGCGGCGACCACTGAGTCAGCCGCCACCTTGACGTCAAGGTGGAAGCCCCGAACCGGGTAGTCAGTCTCGCTGGCGGCCGGGCGGCTCACCGGGGCTGCGGGCTCCGCCGGGGGCTGTTCCTCTTCGCCTTTGGCAGGGGCCGCCGGGGGTGTCGCGGGAACTTCCTCAATGAGGGCCAGGGCGGTAAGACGTTCTTTTAATTTGTTAAAGTCCATAAAAATACCATTTACCATGTTCATTAGAATGTGAACGAGTAATGAATTATAACTATTGCAGCCCCGAAAAAATCAAATTGACCCGGTTAAACTATTGATTCGCATTTTACCCGGGGCCAGCGCCGGGTACCGGTGAGTTTTTCCTCTAACTGTAAAATTCCTTCAATCAGGGCCTCAGGCCGGGGCGGGCAACCGGGGATGTATACATCCACCGGTAGAAATTTATCGGCTCCCTCCACCACGGCGTATTGGCCTTTAAAGGCAAAGGGGCCGCCGGAGATGGCGCAATTACCCATGGCAATTACCCATTTAGGCTCCGGCATCTGGTCGTATAGGGTCTTTACTGCCGGGGCCATCTTGTGGTTAATGGTGCCGGCCACGATCATCACATCGCATTGACGCGGGGAGGGCCGGAAAACCTCGGCCCCAAAGCGGGATAAGTCAAAACGCGACGCCCCGGTGGCCATCATTTCAATGGCACAGCAGGCCAGGCCAAAGGTCATGGGCCATAACGAATTCGCCCGCCCCAGGGCCAGGAGCTTATCCAGGGGCGCGAACTGAACGATTGCCGGATCTACGGCCGACTGTAAACTCTGCGATTCCACTCAAATACTCCTTTGCGCCAGGCGTAAATAATGGCCAGCGATAAAATGCCGACAAAGAGCAATATCTCAAAAAAATCATAGGCCGCAAAGCCATGATTATAGGCGACGGCTACTGGAAAGAGGAAAAGAACATCGACATCAAAGGCCAGAAACATCAGGGCATAGAGATAATAAACGGCGCCAAAACGGATCCAGGCATCGCCAATGGGCTCCATGCCGCATTCGATAAACTGTTTTGATTTGTTGGAGATGCTGCGGGTGCCGCGCGGTGCGAGGATGTTGGCCAGAATAAGCGGCCCTAAGGCGAAACCGAGGCCGCCCAGGAAAAAAGCGGCGACATAGAGTAAGTCCATTAATGATTTCTGATCCAAAATCAATACTCCCAGCTGTGAAGATTTAAGGACTGTTGCTGCTCAACTCAAGTACGTTTGTATTCCAAGAAAAAGTCGAAGTCAAGGAAATAATGAATAGTCGTTCATTTATCTTGGTCGTATCGGTTGTTTTAATCCCATCATAAGGGAAAATGAATAAATATGGGTAGTTGGATTGTGGGCTGGATGAAATAATTGCTTAATTGTTACTGCTCAGCGAGGGCGGCAAGTTGTCCTTAATAATAGTTATGATTAGTTCAATTTCTCCATCCAGTTGTAGCGGTCGTCCTGGTGGGCGTATTGTACCGCCTCCAGCTCATCAAATAGTCGTTGGGCCAGGGGGCCGGTTTGGCCGTTATTGATGGATATGCTCTGGCCTTTATAATATAATTCGCCCACCGGTGAGATGACCGCCGCCGTGCCGGTGCCGAATATCTCCTCTAATTCATTGTTCTCGTTGGCCTTTAAAACTTCATCAATGGTTATGGGCCGTTCCTTGACATCTAAGCCCCAGGCCTTGGTGATGGTCAGGGCGGAATCCCTGGTGACGCCGGGCAGGATACTGCCGTTTAAGGGCGGGGTTATGACCTCGCCGTTTATCTTGAAGAAAATATTCATGGTGCCCACCTCTTCTATATAGCGGTGTTCGCAGGCGTCTAACCACAAGACCTGGGTGTAGCCCGCCTCTTTGGCCTCCATGGCGGCCATGATGCTGGCGGCGTAATTACCGGCGGTCTTGACATGCCCCACCCCGCCCTTTACGGCCCGGACGTATTTATCGGTCACAAATATTTTCACCGGGTTGAAGCCCTCGGGGTAATAGGCGCCCACGGGACTCAAAATAATAAAAAAGAGATATTCCGTTGATGGCCGTACCCCGAGAGCGGCCTCGGTGGCAATCATGGCCGGTCTGATATAGAGGGTTGAGCCCTTGGCCGACGGTACCCAGTCCTGGTCAATATCCAGCAGCTTTTTCAAGGCCGTTAAAACCTCATCGGGATCAATTTGCGCCATACACATGCGGGCGGCGGTAACATTCATCCGTTCCAGATTGGCCTGTGGTCGGAAGAGCCTGATTTTGTTGTCCCGGCCGCGGTAGGCCTTCAGGCCTTCAAAAATGGCCTGGCCGTAATGGAGGGCCATGGCGGAGGGGTTAAGGCTGAAGTTCTGATAAGGCTTGATTTCGGCATCGTGCCAGCCCCGGCCGGCGCTGTAAGTCATGACAAACATATGGTCACTGAACAGGTTGCCGAAGCCAAGATCGCTTTCATCGGGTTTTTCCTTCAGCTCGCTCGCCGCAGCCTTTGTGATGCTGATTTCCATATTGTGAACTCCTGGATAAGGTTACAAAATAGTGGGAAATTACCACGTTCAGCGGCGGGCAACAATAATTTTTCCCGCCAAATCGAAAATTCATTGAATTAATCGTTTAAAAAAGTTGATTAAAGGTGCAGGTGCAGAACAGGTCAGGCCACGTTTTATAGTTACCAAACATGAGCACAATCGTGCTAATCGTGATCTCCGATTGACTCGCTTGTGCTTATGCCGCTCTTGATTTTAGTTACCAGGGACGTTACAATGTAACCATGATTAAGAGCTTTCGAGATAAATGGCTTGGGGATTATTTTGAGCATGATATGCATAGCAAAAAAATCCCTTCTTCCTTACAGGAACGCTTATTCAGGAAATTGCAAATTCTTGATGATGCAACTTCCGATCAGGATTTACGAAGTCCGCCAAGTAATCACTTTGAAAAGTTGTCAGGCAGGCTGCAAGGTAAATGTTCTATTCGGATTAACAGGCAATGGCGGTTGATATTTGTCTGGAATGTTGTGTGGGGAGAGGCTGAACAGGTATATCTGGATAACCATGATTATCGATGAAGAGGTGGAAAAATGATTATTACCAAACGACGGCCGGTAAGTGTTGGCGAGATGATCACGAAAGAATATCTTGAACCTTTGGCTATTACCCAGGGTCAACTGGCGGAAGTAATGGGAGTCAGCCGGAGAACCGTTAATGAGATTTGCACCGGAAAACGGGCTGTAAGCGTTGACACCGCACTTATGTTGGCCAAGGTTTTTGAAAATACACCTGATTTTTGGTTGAATATGCAAAGACGTAATGACGTCTGGGCGGCCTTGCATACCCCCAAGAGAAGGGCTCGTATTGCGAAAGCCCGGCCTATACGGGAGGTATTTACGTAAAATCTGCCTGGAGAATTGGTGACATGTAACATTCCGGCAAAAGATTGCAGCGCAGCAAATCTGCAATCTTCTCGGCATCAGCCACATCGTTCTTCTTCTTCTTTGATGCAGTAATAGACTTCAGCATCTCTGGATGTGCTACTTTTAGTTCCTGAGCAAATGGCAGCAAATAGTCATAGAACCAACCCGTGAACAATGTGGCCTCCATTGCGCCAATCCAAGGGTGCTTTCTACTTTTCACCAGATCGGTAAGTGCCTCTCTTGTGGCATTGATCATACCCTGATCAATAATCTCACCATCAATTCGTTTTTCGCAAAAGCAGTTCACTTGCCTCAGCCTTTGTGGTGCTTATTTCCATATTGTGAACCCCTGGATAAGGTTACAAAATAGTGGGGAATTACCACGTTCAGCGGCGGGCAACAATAATTTTTCCCGCCAAATCGGAAATTCATTGAATTAATCTCCTAAAAAAGGCAGGTTAGACATGGAATGAAGGTTGTAAATCATAAGGCGGCAGCGCCTTGTAAAAAACAGGATGTGGCGTTATGGCAAAAAAAAACTTAAGTCCCTGGGTGGTTAAATATTTTCTACTGCTTTTTTTTATCACCATCCTTATGGCGGGTCGTCTTTTGTGGCCTCTGGCCTCTACCCTGATCCTCTCTTTGCTTCTCGTTAATCTTTTTCGGCCCATATATAATTTTTTGCACCGCTATATGTCCGCTTCACTATCCTCTCTGCTTACCTGTTCCCTCATTGTGATTCTGGTATTTGTGCCCCTCTTCTTTTTTGTTAATGCCTTGTCAAGAGAGGCGGCGGCTTATCTGCAATATATCCAGGAGATGCATCTCGGGATTAAAGTTAAAGACTTTTTACAGCACAGCGCCATGCTGGACCGGCTCCAGAGTCGTTTTCATTCTCTCGGTATCACCTTTAATCCCGATACCCTCAGTCAGGAATTAAATAATTACGCCCGGATAATGGGGATGTTTTTATACGGCAAGGCCAGTGCCTGGGCGGCTAATATCGTTAATTTTGTGATTGATTTCGCCCTTATGGTCTTGATAAGTTTTTTTCTGCTCATTGATTATGAGCGGCTGGTGGACTTTGTGAAACGTCTTTCTCCGCTGCCTGATGAGCAGGAAGCGCAGTTAATTGATAAATTCCAGGGTATATCCCAGGCCATTATTCTTGGTAACGGTATCTGCGGTATCCTGCAGGGGCTGGCCGGCGGGCTTCTCTTTACCTATCTCGGCATTAACGCCCCCATCCTCTGGGGCGGGATTATGGCGGTTATGGCCTTTTTACCCATTGTCGGCATCGGGATTATTCTGGTACCCACCGCCGCCTTGTTTTTTGTTAAGGGGCATCTCGGTCTGGCCATTTTTATCGTGATTTTTTATGTGATTACCTCTATCTCCATTGATTCACTCCTGAAACCCAAACTGGTAGGTCGTCAGATGAAGATGCATACCCTGCTGGTTTTTCTGTCACTCATCGGAGGCCTAAGTGTCTTTGGAGTTTTAGGAATTATTTACGGCCCCCTGATTATTACGGCCTTCTTGACTATGGCCGATATCTATACTAAAAATTATGATTCATTCGTTAAGAACACGGGCCGGGATGATTGATTTCCGCCTCTGCCCTTCCAATAAGAATAAACTTCAACCGGGTCAGGATGTTTAGATTCTCTGTTATTACGCATCGGCGGCTAATTTTTGTACTTGTCCTTTTGGTCGTTTTCTGGTCGGCGGCCTCTTCCTGCCGGGCTGCCGGGCTGACGTCTTTAAAGACGCGGGCTGAGGCTGGTGAGGCCAGGGCTCAGACCGCTCTGGGACGGGCTTATGAAAGCGGCCGGGGAGTGAAGAAGGATCTGGCTCTGGCTGTGAAATGGTATACAATGGCGGCCCGCCAGGGTTATGCCAGGGGGCAGCGGCCTCTCGGGGTCATGTATGAGCTGGGGCTCGGGGTGAAAAAAGATTTTAAAAAGGCCGTTTTCTGGTACCGGAAGGCGGCGGTTCAGAATTTACCGAGGGCGCAGGTTAATCTGGGCTTGATGTATGAGAACGGTAAGGGGGTGGGACAGGATTATAAGGAGGCCCGGCGATGGTACGTAAAGGCGGCGGCCCATAAATACGCCAGGGCGGATGTCCAGCTTGGTCTTTTGTATGAGGGCGGTCTCGGGGTGCGGCGGGATGCGCGTAAGGCCCTGAAGCTCTATCTTCTTGCCGCCCATAATCGTTACAGCCGCGGGATGTTTTATGCCGCGCGGCTCTATGAACAGGGGCCGGATGATTTACGGGATAAGGCTAAGGCCCTGTATTGGTATAAAAAGGCGGCAAGGCATTATGATTTGGCCCGCCGGGCCTTAAAGAAACTGCGGTTCAAGACAAGGGGCAGAGTGAAGAAGCCTGTTAAGGCGCTTAAAAAAGAGCCTGGCGTTGCCGCTCACGGGCAGACTCCCTCCCAGCCTGTGGGAGTGGCTGAATTTGAGCATCTCGCCCTGAAATATCTGACTGGTGACGGAGTGAATCTTGATCCGGTCAAGGCGGTGGTCTGGTATAAAAAGGCGGCCATGCTGGGTAGTATCGAGGCCCAGAATGCCCTGGGGCGGATATATACCGAGGGGGCGGGTCGGGTTAAGCGTGATTTGGACCGGGCCGCCTTCTGGTTCAAGATGGCCGCTGCCTGGCAGGGCAGCGTGGAGGCCGAAAATGATCTCGGGGTGATGTATCTCCAGGGTGATGGTACGAAGAAGAATGTGGGTCGGGCCGCTCATTGGCTGCGGCTGGCGGCCGAGGCCGGTAACCCGGTGGCCCAGAATAATCTGGGTTTGATGTACGCCCGCGGCTCCGGGATGCGCCGGGATATGAAAAAGGCGGCGCATTGGTATAAGGAGGCGGCGCTGCAGGGTAACGCCGGGGCGCAGAATAATCTGGCGATTTTATATACCAGGGGGCAGGGGGTAGAGCTTGACTTCGCGCGGGCCATGTACTGGTACAAAAAGGCTGCCGCCCAGGGGCAGGTTGATGCCATGAATAATCTGGGGCTGATCTATTCCGATGACCGGGCCGGGGCCAGAGATCTGGAAAAGTCGGCCTTCTGGTATCAGCGGGCGGCGGCGGCAGAGGGGAACGGCCCGGCCCAGAACGAGCTTGCCCTTATGTATATTGAAGGCCGTGGGGTGGCGGTTGATAAGCACAAGGCCTTTAAATGGTTGAGTAAGGCGGCGGCTCAGGGGCTGGAAAGCGCTCAGAATAATCTGGCTATTATGTATGCCAGGGGCGAGGGAGTGAAGCGTGACGCGGTTAAGGCAGCCTATTGGTGCAAAAAGGCCGCGGAGCAGGGCAGTGTAAACGCCCAGAATAATCTGGCTATTATGTATAGCAAGGGGGCGGGGGTGGAAAAGGATATGGGCAAGACCGTCCATTGGCTGCAGGAGGCGGCGGCCCAGGATTCGGCCGTGGCTCAGAAAAATCTGGCTCTGCTGTTTGCCGAGGGCCGGGGGGTGGAAAAGGATATGGGACAGGCGGTTTACTGGTTTACCAGGGCCGCCAGGCAGGGTAATACAACGGCCCAGGGTAATCTCGGAGTAATTTACGCCAGCGGTAACGGCGTGCCCCAGGATCTGAAGAAGGCCATTTTCTGGTTGAGCAAGGCCGCTGCCGGCGGCGATAAGAACGCGGCTCTGAACCTGAGCCGGGTAAAGGCGATGCGGAAAAAAGAGGCCCCTAAAAATCCTTAAGCGGGCATTGGGCGCAGCGTGGTTTGCTTTTGCGGCAGAAGTCCTTGCCAAGCCGCACCAGCAGGGCGTGGTATTCGTTGAAAAGCGCGCTGTCCAAGGGCAGAGAATCCATAAACATATCTCGTACGAGGTGATAATCCGCCTCATCTTCGGCGAGAAACTGGTGACGGATGAGGACGCGGACGGTATAGGTGTCCACCACAAAGGAGGGCTGGTTCGCGGCGTAGAGCGTAATGGAATCAGCGGTTTCCGGGCCGATACCCTTTATGGATAGAAGCTCCCGGCGCAGGTCGTTGATCTCCTGAGCCAGGAAATCTTCCAGGTTGTCGTATTCCTGCTGAATAAAACGCAGGAGGTTAAGCAGGCGGCCGGCCTTGAGATTATAATAACCGCAGGGCCTGATTTGCTCTGCCAATACCTCTGACGGCAGATCGGATAATTTATCAAAGGTCAGAAAACCGGCCTGCCGCAGGTTGGTGATGGCCTTTTCTACATTCTGCCAGTTGGTGTTTTGGGTTAACACCGCACCCACCATAATCTCCAAAGGGGTATCCCCCGGCCACCAATGCTGAGGGCCGAAGGTCTCTAGCAGGAGGCGGTACATATCCTGGAAGCGGTTACTCAAGGCGGCTAATCCTGTTTAATGAAGAGAATGTAGATTAAGATGGCAATCCCGGCCACTCCCACCCCGGCGATGGGCAGGATGTGGCCGATCTGAACCTCACCATTGACCAGTGAATCCCGGACAAATTCCGTGCCGCTGAAATACCAGAGTCCTATAATCAGGGCGATTATCACCAGATTATTGAAGGCCTGCCGGTAAAGGTAATTAATAATCAGGGCAATAAAGGGCACCAGGAAATAAGGATTTTTAAATAAACCGTCGATGTTAACCGTTCTGATCTGCGCTGGTACTTCGGTATGGTTAATCCAGGCGGTCATGGAATTAAAAAATTCCGGTATTGCCATATTCTGCCCTCCTTATAGTTTATGCTGTCTGTTGCTCCGTGTCCATTCGGGAGGCCTTCTGGTAAACCTTGATGGCGCAATACGAACCGCACATGCTGCAGGCATCACCCTTGTACGTGCCGCCGTCCTCCCGGAAACGGCGGGCCTTTTCAGGATCAATGGAGAAGTCAATCTGCCCCTTCCAGTCTAAGTTGTTGCGGCAGTCAGCCATGGCAATATCGCGCTCCATACCGCCCGGGGCACCCTTGCATATATCAGCGGCATGGGCGGCGATCCTGGAGGCGATTACTCCCTCCCGCACATCGTCGATGGAGGGCAGTTTCAGGTGTTCGGCCGGGGTCACGTAGCAGAGGAAATCGGCTCCGGCCCGGGCGGCTATGGCTCCGCCGATGGCCCCGGTTATGTGGTCGTAGCCTGGCGCGATATCGGTTACCAGGGGCCCTAAGACGTAAAACGGCGCCCCGTGGCAGATCCGTTTCTGGAGCATGACATTGGCCTCAATCTGATCCATGGGCATGTGGCCCGGCCCCTCGACAATGACCTGCACCCCGGCATCCCAGGCCCGCTGGGTAAGTTCTCCAAGGTGGAGTAATTCCTGGAGCTGGCCGCCGTCGGTGGCATCGGCGAGACAGCCGGGGCGTACTCCGTCACCGAGGCTCAAGGTCACCTCGTGTTCGCGCAGGATGGCCATTAATTCATCAAAATGCTCGTAAAAGGGGTTTTCCTTCTGGTTGCGGGCCATCCATTCCATGATGAATGAGCCGCCGCGGCTTACCACACCCATGCGGCGCTGGTGGCCGCGGAGGCGCTCCACGGTATTTCTGGTGAGGCCGCAATGGATGGTCATGAAATCCACCCCGTCCTCGGCCTGCTGGCGGATGGTTTCAAATATGCGGTCAACACTGACTTCACCGATGGCCTGGTTGTTGATCTCCACCGCCTCGGCCACTGCCTGATAAATGGGAACGGTGCCGAGGGGGATGGGACAGCTCTTGAGAATCTCCCGCCGAACCTCGTTTAAATCACCGCCCATACTTAAATCCATTACGGCGTCGGTACCGGCCTTTAAAGAGACGCATAATTTACGCAGTTCCTGCTCCACGCCCTGGTGATCCTTGGAGGAGCCGATATTGGCATTGACCTTGGTGGTCAGACCTTCGCCAAAGCCGGTAATGTTGGCAAAATTATGATTCTTGTTTTTGGGTATGGCTATTACCCCTTTGGCCACCCCCGCCATGAGGAATTCCGGGCTGACTCCCTCTCTAAGGGCGCAATTTGTGAAAATTTCGGTCATCTTACCCTGCTGGGCATCTTCTCTTATGGTCATGTAATACTCCTGAATATACAATTAAAAAAGATGGCACCCGCGCGAAGTTTATAAGATGCCTGATTCGTTGTGATTATTTAGCAAGGGCTGCAAATTGCCCTTAAATAGTAAATGGTTAGATGTGCTCCAGCTGAACAATTATACTATTTTTTAAATAAATTTATCAGCACGGTGAGGACAATGCTGATGACAATCATTGAGGTAACGGGGATAAAAACCCTGCAGTGCCGGGACTGCAGGCGGATATCCCCCGGTAAGCGGCCAAACCAGTTTATAAGCCAGGGTGCGAAAGACAGCACCCCGCCGCTTACAATCAGAATTAATCCGAATATTATCAACCAGCGTCCCATTTTTGTATTGTCCTGGCCGTAAGCCGCTAATCCGTTCCCTGTCTCCTGTTTCCTGTCTCCTGAAGCGCCAGTTCGATGAGGCGGTCAAGGAGGGCCGGAAAGGGCAGGCCGGCAGCGGCGGCTGCCCTGGGCAGCAGGCTGGTGGGGGTCATGCCGGGAATGGTGTTGGTCTCTAAGAGAAAAATTCCCGCCTCGTTGACGATCATGTCGGTACGGCTGTAGCCCCTTAATTTTAGAGCCTTATGCGCCCTGAGGCCATATTCCTGGGCCTTCGAGGTGATTTCCGGGCTCAGTTCGGCCGGGCATATCTCCCGGGAGGCCCCGGCCTTATATTTGGCCTGATAATCAAAAAAGGTGAATTCGCGGCCGGGGATAATCTCCACGACAGGCAGGGCCTGGAGCTCGTCGTTGCCCAATACCCCGACGGTGATTTCCCGGCCCTGAATATATTGCTCTACCATTACTTCCCGGTCATGGTGAAAGGCTAACTCCATGGCGGCTTTTAAGTCCACCGCCTGCTGGACGATACTCATGCCGATACTGGAGCCCTGGCGCAGCGGTTTGATAACTAAGGGTAGTCCCAACTCTTTAATTAACTGGCTATAGTTATCGCTGCCGTCCCGGGTCATCCGCCAGTCCGGGGTTGGCAGCCCGTTATTTCTGTAAATGGTTTTGCTGAGGGATTTATCCATGGCCAGAGCGCTGCCCAGTACCCCGGCCCCCTGGTAAGGCAGGCCCAGGAGATCAAGAAAACCCTGTACCGTGCCGTCTTCGCCCATGAGGCCGTGGAGCAGAATAAAAGCGGCGTCAAGCTGAGGGGCATCGGCCGCCAGAGTTGCCATGTCACAGGCCGGGTCATAACGGCAGATCTCATATTTATTCGGGTCAAGGGCCTTCTCGACTTCGATCGCCCCCCGCAGGGAAACCTCACGTTCGCCGGATTTCCCGCCAGCCAGTAAGGCTAATTTAATTTTCTGGCTCATCTTCGTTCTATTTGCCTAAGCCGTTAAGCCTGTAGTATAATCAACCAACTGAATATAGATAAAGTAAAATTTATTATTCTACACCATAACACAAAATTTAAAACAGATAATCTGAAAAGGCCGCCTGATGGATAAAAAAATTATTTGCCAATTACAGGAAATTGTTGGGTCGGAAAACCTTCTGCACAGCCCGGAAGAGTTGCAATGTTACTCTTACGATGGTACGACAATGGAGTATGTGCCGGAGGCGGTGGCTCTGCCCGGCAGCACCGCTGAGGTCAGCGCGGTTATGCGGCTGGCGTCTAAAGCGGCCTTGCCCGTGGTGCCCCGTGGAGCGGGGTCGGGTATGACCGGCGGTTCTCTGCCTGTTGCCGGGGGGCTGGTGCTGGGGCTGGGCCGCATGAACCGGATACTGGCCATAGACCGGGATAATCAGCTTGCCGAGGTGGAGCCGGGGGTGATTACCGGCGTCTTACAGGCCGAGGCCGTCAGGCTGGGCCTTTTTTATCCTCCGGATCCAGCCAGTTCCAGGTTCTGTACCATTGGCGGTAACGCGGCGGAATGTGCCGGCGGCCCCAGTGCGGTTAAATATGGCGTAACGAGAGACTATATCAAGGGGTTGGAGGTGGTTCTGGCCGATGGCCGGATCATCCATACCGGGGTTAGAACCGACAAGGGAGTGGTGGGCTATGATTTGACTCGCCTCTTTGTTGGTTCCGAGGGAACTCTGGGCATTATCTGCCGCCTCATTGTCCGCCTGCTGCCGCGGCCGGCGGCAAAAACAACTATTCTGGTGGAGTTGGATAATATCCAGCGGGCGGCCGCCCTGGTGGCGGAGATTCTCTGCCGTTTTACCCCCTGTACCCTGGAATTTATGGATCGAACCGCCATTGGCATTGTCGCTGACCAGCTGCCCTTTGCCTTATCGGCCGGAACCGAGGCCCTGCTGTTGTTGGAGTTGGATGGGCAGCCGGCGGCCGTGGCCGCCGAAGGGGCCGCGCTGGAGGACTTTCTGCGCCAGGGTTCAGGGGTTATGGCCCTGCGCCGGGGTGAAGGTCAGGTGGAGGTTGATAAATTATGGCGGGCCCGCAAGGGGGTGTCGCCGGCGGCCTTTAAGCTGCGGCCCGATAAATTAAGTGAGGATATTGTGGTACCCCGTACCAGGATACCGGAGATTGTCGCCTTTACCGAGGCCCTGGGCCGGGAGCTTGATCTCTTGATTTTTACCTTCGGCCATGCCGGTGACGGTAATATTCATGTCAATATCATGTTGGATAAAAGCCAGCCGGGAGAGGAGCAAAGGGGGCATGAAGCCAGGCGGCGTTTATTTGTCAGGGTAGTGGAATTAGGCGGCACCCTGTCGGGAGAACACGGAATTGGCTGCCGTAAAAGCGAATTTTTAAGCTTGGAGCTTGATGAAGCGACTATGGCTGCCATGCGCCTGATAAAAGCTGCCCTGGATCCAGCAAATATTCTTAATCCTGGTAAAATATTTCCCCAAAATGGTTGACACAATGGCGCTTTGTCAGCTATATTCCCTCTTTTCGTTGAAATTTAAGAAAATCTAACCCCCCAGGATGTGAAATATGATTCAAGTAGAGGTAAGAGGCGATATCGAGATCGCTATTCGGCAGTTAAAGAAGAAGATACAGTTAGACGGCATCAAACGTGAATTAAAACAGCGTGAGTATTATGAGAAGCCGAGTGTTAAGCGGCGCCGCAAGCAGGCCGAGGCCCGCCGCAAGATGCGTAAACTGCGTTTCCGGATGAGAAACGCATAGAGCCTTAAGATGTTGCCGATTTATGGTCAGCGCCTTATAATTGCGGCTCTCTTGTTCGGGGTATAATAATCTGCCGCTTTCTGACGCTCCTGTATTTTCGGCGGATAAGGAGGAATTGCCGCTGATTCGTCATAAATTTCATCCCGTCCGTCCATGCAGGAAATAACCCTGGCCGTTAGTCTGGATTTATTTCTCCAGTATCTGACTGGCCAGCGGCGGCTGGCCCTGAACACGGTCAAGGCCTATAGGGCCGACATGGAATCTCTGTTCAGGGGCCTGCCTGCTTCTGTTACCTCCCCTTCTCAGATCAAGGCCTCTCATCTGCGCTCTTACCTAATTAGATTGCACGATCAGGGGGTATCCAATCGCAGTAATGCCCGTCGGCTTTCTGCCTTTCGGCTCTATTTCAGATTTCTGTTCACTGAAAAGCTTCTCTCTTTTGACCCCTCTTTCGGGATCGACCTGCCTAAATTAAGTAAAAAGATTCCTCAGGGACTCGGTACCCTTGAGGTGGATCAACTGCTGGCCCAGGAACCGGTACCCAGTCCTCTTCACCTTAGGAATACAGCTATGCTGCATCTGCTTTACGCCACAGGGCTTCGGGTTTCCGAGTTAGTGGAGATTTATGCGGCGGCGGTGAATATGAGTTCCGGCTTTATTCGGGTGACGGGCAAGGGAGACAAGGAACGTCTGATTCCCTTTGGCAGTGAGGCCGGGGAGATGATTGAGCGTTATCTGCAGGGGGGGCGGCCCCTGATTCTTAAAGGACGGCGGAGTAATTTCCTCTTTGTAACTAACCGCGGCAGCAATATGAGTCGTCTGCGGTTCTGGCAGATAATTAAGGAACTTTGTCAGCGCCGGGGGATTAAGGCTAAAGTCAGCCCCCATACCCTGCGCCACGCCTTCGCCACTCATCTCGTGGAAAACGGGGCCGATCTGCGCAGCGTGCAGATGATGTTAGGTCATGCCGATATCGCCACTACCCAGATATACACCCATGTTGACGGCCGTCGTTTGAAGGACTGCCATAAAAAATTTCATCCCCGCGGCTGACAGTTTCTACCAGCCCCAGAGCAGGTCTCGTCTTATCCAGCCGATGAGGCCGTGGGCGTGTTTCACTTTTATCCAGCCTCTTTTTTTGCTCAGGGTTGAAAACACCACTCCATAGTTGGCTTTGCCCAGCAGCCGGTAGCGGGAACCGGGGCCGGTGCGGATATTTGCCACCTTACGTTTAACGATGACATGGGGGCGAGAGGATAAAAGTTTCCGGTAAATCCAACCCCTGTCACCTTCAAAATCTTTAACTTTATACCAGTTACCTCTGCGGCTCAGTACCCGCACCGGGAATCCCCGGCCATACTCCCAGCGCACGGCATATTTGCTGCCGGGGCCGGTACGCAGGTTAACCTTGCTGCCGGCGACACTCAGCATTCTGGCTTGGGCGGTGACGGCGAAAAGGCAGAAAATTAATATAAAGGTAAGGCTTCGCATATCAGGATTCTTGGTTCTTGAGTTTTGAACGGCAGTTAAAGGCTGCTAACGGCATACCGCCCGCCTCTAATTGAATGGCCCCGAAATCACAGGCTTTGACGCAGGCCATACAGGAGATACACTCGGTGTCATCCGGTGATTCGTTGAATTTAACCCCCATGGGGCAGACCTTATGGCAGGCTTGGCAATTGGTGCAAAGCTCAGGATTAAGATGCAGCTTTATCATCTTTACTTTGCTGAACAGGGCGTAAAAAGCCCCCAACGGGCAGGTGGTACGGCAGAAGGGACGACTGGTCGGTATGCTCCAGAGCACAAAAATGGTCAGAAACATTAATTTGTTAAAAAACAGCCAGCCCACGGTGGCCCGCAGAGTTGGCTGCATGAATAGCAGGGGCAGCCCGGCCTCCAGGGTGCCGGCCGGGCAGAGATACTTGCAGAACCATGGGTCGCCGAGTCCCATTTTGTCTACGACCATGAGCGGCAGGATGAAGACCATCACCGGCAGGATAACAAATTTAATATAGCGCATCCAGCCCGGTACCCCGAATTTACGGCTGGGTATTTTGTGCAGTAATTCCTGAATCAGGCCGAAGGGGCAGGCCCAGCCGCAGATCATCCGGCCGACAAAGGCGCCGATAACTCCAATGGTGCCGACGATATAGAAGCCGAAGAAATACTGACCGTTCTGGACGGCCATCCGTACTCCGCCCATGAGCTGCTGGAAAGCCCCGATGGGGCAGTAAGTTGTGGAGGCCGGGCAGGAATAACAGTTAAGGCCCGGCGAACAAATAACCTTGAGCGGCCCCCGATAGATCATTTTGGTAAAGGGAAAGCTCCAGCTGCCATTAATCAGCAGGACAAAGATACTCTGCACCCATTTTCTTATAAAGCTCATGTCAGCCTATCCCGATACAGCTCAGGCAGACCTGCCAGGCCTGATGCATAACCCGGCTGGGCTCCTTAAACATTATGCCGGTCAGCCCCATAAGCAGGAAGATGGTGATGAGCAGGAATGGTGCCCGTCTGAT
>JAJRZN010000115.1 GCA_024275235.1 Deltaproteobacteria bacterium | reverse complement strand
CTCCCGCGTGGGAACGCCTACGGAAGCAAATGATGCCGGCTGATATAAATAGTTACCCGTTATTTAAGCCTAAACCCAGTGCCAGAAAACACGAAAACGCGACAAGGTGAAGAAGAGCTGTCTTGATTTATACCTTAAGGTTTTGGCGATTAAGTATAGCTGAAAGCAGGCGATGATTTTCAACCAGCACGGAGAGCCAGTAGTTCATCTGTTCGGCATTCGTTTTTATCCGCCAGTGATTGAATAGATAAGCGGCGTCGCCTAAGGGCAGTCTGCCTTTGGTGGGATGAATCTCCAGGGTGAAGCTGAGCTGGTCAGGAGCCAGCAAAGAAGTGACTGCGGCAATAATTTTTTCAAGACCGTCAGGGCCGAACATGGTGGTTAGTTCCTTTTTACCCTTAAAGGAAAAGGGGATGGGAATTGTGCTGAAAAAGCTCAGATGATCTGAAACCCCGAAAGGGCTGAAGGTCGAAAGAGGGTGGCCGTCATGGAGATGAAAATGCAGTGCCTTGCCCAGGCCGGCCAGTTGCCGAACCACAGCCAGTACCTTGCTTAAGACCTGCTCCACCGTATTCTGGATGTCCGTGATGAGATTGGGAAGTTCAGGGTCGGCGGGGGTAAGGGCGCAAATATCATGCTTGGGATGAGATTGGCGGTATAATTCCCGGGCATAGTAAATTCCCAAATGGCCGATATCTATGCAGGCACTCACCCTGGGCAGATCTTTCAGATGTTCATGCAGCTCACAGAAAACAGCGGGGGCCAGGCCCGCCGCGTATTCAATAAAGAGCATTGGTCCGCTCGGATAATTTCGCAGGGCCTGGTCAATTACGGCAAGAGCGGCCTGGTATGGCGGGGTGAGAATTTCTGCCTGGTCATGGAGTATGAAACCGTCAACTACTCCCGCGAAGGCGGTCATATAATGAATAATCCAGGCGTCGTATCCGGACTCCAGGAGGTTTATCCCTCTCGGCAGATGCACCGTGACCGGGGCCGTATCATTTGCTCTGAAACGCAGTAACCACTCTAATTCCTCCGGGGTTGAGGCATAAAATTCCGTCCCTAAACCGGCCTGCTGAAAACGCAGGCGGGCAAGTTCAAGCAGGGCGTCGTCCCCATCTATTCTTTTCTGAAATAAAGCCAGCAGGCGCGGATTTGTTGATTGCATGAATAGGTACTAAATTAGAAAGCTTTTTTTGCCTTTATTATGCGACATTTAATTTAATTCATCAATTTATCACTTTTTTGGTAAGCGTTCAATAAACCACACTCTTACCTTTCTTGTATATTCCCCCGTTCAGCCGGCGAGAATCTGGGGGCGTGACTGCACCAGCGAGATGCGGTCACCAACAATGGCACCTTCAATATCCTGCGGGCTGCCGAATGCCTTCTCCACCAGGAGGCCTATTGCCGTCAGGCGTTTGCCAATCCGTGTCCGCACCTTTTTATTTGTCGACAGGCTGCAGGCCGAATAGTCGACTGTTTTCGCGCTCACCCCCTCCTGGCGGCCGACCCACAGGGCCTTACTGAAATCGGCAAAGGCCAGCATCATGGTGGGTTGACCTGTCTTTTTGTCGCATATCATACGGTAAGGTGTGCCGGGGAACCTGGCGCTGGCCAGGGTTTCGCCCTGACCGGCCGCCAGCTCCAGGTAAATCTCGTCAGGGTTGCCGGTGACGGGGTTTACGGTATGTATAACAAAAGAATAATCAGGTTGGAGCATCTGCTGCACAAGGACTGCCATATAAGTCTGTTCCACGCCAATGCCGTTTTGCCGCCGGCTGAGGACAGCCCGGCCGGTCCACAGGGAGGCCCAGACCTTACGCAGGGCCTGTTCTATGCGATCAGGGGCAACGTTGGCAATTGATTAGTACAGGCCGGCCCCGGAGGTGGCGGCTAAATCCTCACAACTGCTGCTTGAGCGTACCATCAACCGTTCATCGGCCGCGAATTTTTTCTTGACGGCGGTGGTGATCTGCTCATAGTTCAATGCGGCCAGCATCTGGCGTAAATCATTCTCTGCCGCCTGAAAATTTTTCTTGCTGTTTAGTTTATTTACTCTTTGTTTAAAAGAAATATATTGTTCAGTTAAGCCCCCGGCATCCAGGGCTGCCTCCATAACCCCAAAGGGGATGACCACCCCCTTCGGAGTATTAAAATCAGCATCTTTCTTTTGAGTCAGTTCATGCAGTCTTCTAAGTCCGTCTGCTTTGGCACCGCCATTAGCCGGAGTGATCTTGCGCAGGTCAAGAACCTGAGGATGATGGGCGATGAGCAGGTTGGATAAACCCTGCTTTGCTTTGGGCGGTTTCCGGGAAGTTTGCCCGGCTGTTTTTTTGGTAAATGTTACCGATTCTGCAGTGGCCGTGATGGTGAGGGCTTTGCCCGTTTGCTGACTGAGTTCTTCAAACAACGATAAATCTTCAGCCACTATCAGAACCACTCCTGCCTGGCGGGTACGGATGGCAAGATGACTTAAGTGCGGCAGCTGATGGGCAAGAATGAGAGCGCAGACATCCGGGGGGATGCTTTCATCACCTGCCGCCTGTTTGAGCAGGACTATCCGGGGGCCGCTCCCGGTGGTCGGCAGATCGTCAAGACTAACGGCTGTACAGAGGCTGCCGCTGGCGAGCCCCGGGCCGATCACGTCCCAGGGCGGCAGCCCGGCAGTGCTCCTTATGTTCTTTAAGAGCAGGGCATTGAGCTTTGCTAACTGAAAAATCAGATTGGCGCGAATATCGCCCTCGCAATAGAGTTCAACGGCGTGACTTGCCACTCTCAGGGCCCGGCCCAGTATTTTGGTTTTTTTAAGAAATAAACCCAGCACCATTTCTCGGTAACTGTCCGTTAGGCGCCGGCTGCGATTCAGGGTCGCCTTGAGCCGTAACAGATAGTCGCGCACCCTGGGATCAAAATTGCGCCGCCACGCGGTCAGTTCAGCGATTATAGCCGTGCACTCTGCCGTTTCCACCCCGTTTAAGCGGATATTATTAACATTCATAATCAGAGATTCGAGAACTTTCTTCCAGGGCAGCCCTTGATTATTTTCAAATTCAGTAATTATTTCACTCAACAGAACAAAGGCGTAATCCGCCAGTCCTATGTCTGTCAGACGTATATTTTGCGTCTGGGGACTGGCATCCGCTTGTAACTGCTGCGATAACTCGGAGCGCAGTCTGGTCAGCAACTTAAGCAGAGCGGCCTGTTTGCCAGGCTTGGCGGCTGCCGTCCTGGCCTTTAGAAAACGCTGGATAAGCGGCGTGATTTCGTCATTACCCCGGCATATTTTATTGAGTCGTTGCTCAAGGGTTTCCACGTTGAAAAATTCCCGCAGTTCCTGGTGAAATATCTTGAACTGTTCCACAAAGGGCCGGGAATATTCGGCCCCCGGCGCGGTAATTCGCCGCAGGATATTTTCTGAAGTAGTCAGGTCTTCCGGCCCGGCACAGCGGTGCAGTTTATTCTGCAGGGTATGCTTGATTTCTCTTTTCAGTTCCGGGGGGATGTCGTTGCGGTGGGCAATGTCTCTTATTCTGGTTAAAGGCTCCGCTCGGGTAAAGGCGCTGTCAGAGGACGGCAGCCATGGATAAATATACCGCAGGATAAAGGCCTTATCCGGCGGGGAACTATAGGTTAGCAGTTGTTCCTGAATCTGTTGAGAGAGGCGGGCATGGTGACTGGGTCTGAAATGGCGGCCGTCTTCAGTACAGACAAGGGCGCCCGTACCAATAAAACGCAGATAGATGGCGAGATAAACGAGATCGTCAGCGGTCAACCCCGGATTTTTTCGCAGCAGTTGGTAAATTCCCTCTAACTTCTGGCGCCAGCTCTGCCCCTGTTGATCCGTTTCCACCAGCATCTTCACAAAGTGGGATTCATCACCCGCCGCTATCGGCAGTTGGGGAAAAGGCTTTTCTTCTTTTGCTGAAACCGGCGGTGGTTTCGGCGGAAAGGTAAAGCCGGCCAGCAGTTGAATAAGCCGGTCGCGGGCTGTATTAAGCATACCGGGAGGATCAGGCCATTGCTCAAGAATAATAACACCTTGATAAGCGCGTTTGGCAAGGCGGTCAAAAAAAAGGCGCACCCCTTGATCATTCTGAGCGGCCGGGCCGGTAAAAATCACCAGATGGGCGTCATGATCACCGTAATTTTCATGCACATGGGCGTGAATAATCGGGACCTGTCTGTCGAGACGGTCTAAAAAGCCAATATAATCATTCTGGGTAGTGGAACATAAATTGGCATGCCCCAGATCAATACACATGCCGACGTGATCCAGGGTAGTATCTTTAACCTTTCTGAGCAGGGCAAATAACCGGTTAAAGTCTTCCGGACTCGTAAGGGGGGTGTTTTCAATGGCGAGCTGCAGGCCGGCTTCCCGGCAATAATCGCAGACGGGCAGGATGGCCCGTACAAAATTCGCCAGGCCATGCTCGGTTGTCAGATGGATATTCAGCAGAACAGCGCCAATCTCTCTGGCAAAATCAATATTATCAAAAAAAATCTTCTGGCTCTCTGACTGGAAGGGATTGGCCCACGATGAGGCATGCATGGTCAAGATAATATCATGGGCCAGAGCCGTTTCTTTAATGAAACGGCGTGTTTCTTTGTTTATGTCTCCCAAATCCCAGCCAGCGCCGGACTCCTTTTTATCGGGAAACCATTCAAAGGCGCCGAAATGATTTTCAACGGCATAGAGAAACGGCGCCAGCGGTGTCAGGGCCATGAAGGCGGTCTGGTTGCCTACGCGGATGGCTTGGCGGGTGTTTTTAGTCATTTATCTACCTCTTAAAGGTAATGGACTTTTTACGAGTTCGTCAGCATTGGGTTGTTGGAACTGGTATTTTGGTAATATTTTGCAACTGTTCAGGTTATGTCAGGCAGATGTCTTTTTTAAAACTGTCCGGCCCTATGATTAATTTTACGGTACTGAATGAGCCCATAATAGTACCAATAACCCCTGGGGCCAAGGCATTCTGACCGGCAAGATACAATCCCTTTACGGATGTCCGGTTAAGCAGCGCTGAGGCCAGCATCTGGCCGGTGGAACGTAACACCCCGTAGGCGCTGCCGCCGGGGCTGTTTACCCAGTCCCGGATGGTAAGCGGGGTATAGGTGTCGATAATTTCCAGCCCCTTTAATGAACCGAAGAGTTTTTCCGCCTTTTTAACGAGATACCGGGCATGATTTTCTTTTGCCTGCCGGTAGCCGTCTCCCCGTCTGCCGCTTGTTGTCCGCAGCCAGGGTACCCACAATTCATCTCGACCGGAGGTCAGGATTGACATGAGATTTACCCCCTTTTTGCCGCTTCTTCTGATTTGATAATACTGCAGATCAGATATATTACCACGCCTGTCCGTATCTAATTTAAAAATGTTGTATGGGCGTTCCGGATGGCTGTTGCTGTTAATCAGGGCCTGAACCGCGAAAACGCCGTGGGTATCCCGCAGATTACTGATGCGCTGCCGATAAGAAGGCCTGACGGCACCAGGGGGCAGCATATTCAGTACAACCTTGGGGTGTACGGCCCCGATTATAAGCGTTGCCTTTAACTGTTCCCCTGATTTCAGGCCGACTCCGGTAACGAGGCGCGAGGAGATCATTATCCGGTCGATTTCCGCTCCCGTGACAATCTTCCCGCCCAGTTCCCGCAGCCGCCTGGCAAAGGCGTTTGCCATGTCGATTCCCGTGCCCTTCAGGCGCCAGGCGGAAGAGACATAGGAGGCCAGTGCCATGTTATGATAAAAGGCCGGGCAGTCAGAAAGCGGCACGCCAATCCAGTTGGAGGGGACAGCGAGGACGGAGCGCAGGCCTGGTGAGCATTGGAGATCGTCTAAAATTGTACCAAAGGACTGGGCCTGATCCAGCAGGGAAAAATCATTAACATCAGCATATAATAAGTCCAGGCTGTGGAGCTGTCCGGCGGCCTGGTGAATTGGTTCAATTATTTTGTTGATTTTTGCCGCTTCTTCAGGGAAGGTCCGGCGCAAATTTTCTTCATAGGCCTCCAGGCCTGGTGGTAAATCAAAGATTTTATCATCATGAGAACCAAAAATATAGCGGTCAATTATGCCGTTTCGCCCCATTCTTTCCACTGGAACAGCGGCGCTTACCCCGAGATAATCAAAAAATTTTCGGAGAATCTGGCCCTTGTCTAATGAACCGAGATAATGAACGCCGACCGGGCAGTCGATCCCCTTTCTTGTGTAACTGCGCGTTAAACCACCCGGCTGGTGATTTTTTTCCAGAACCGTAACCTCAAAGCCCTGTTTGGCGAGAATAATTCCTGTACTCAGGCCGCCGATTCCGGAACCAATAATCAGCACTTTCTGGGGGGGATGGGATTGAAATTTCATATTTTTGCGGGGATGATTTCGACAACCATAACCATATAATATCCGGCGCTGGCATCAATATGGAGCAGGCGGCCTTTTTTATTGCCGCCCAGAAAACTGTTCAGGGCATAAAATGATAAGGTTTCGTAATAGGCGCAGGATTCTTCGTAATTATAACGTTTAAATTCCGGATATTGACTCATTATCCCGGCGGCCTTAGCGGCGGGAACACGCCTCGCGAAGGCGATGGAAGATTGATTATTCTTCACTTCGGCTGTCAATAGCTTCTGGAGTTCATCTTCTTTTAACCATTTGCCCGTCAGCTCAAAGGTGGCAATCGCCCCCTCTTGTTGTGAGCTGAGCAGCAGCCAGTTGCTTCCTTCACCCAATGCCGTTGTTTCACTTACCCCTGACAGCTTCCGGGCCAGATCCTGCCTTGGAAGCCACTCGTCCACCCCACCGGCGAGAATTGCCTTTTGTCTGCCAAGGGTTATATCATTTTGAGCAGTCAGCAGAGTCATCTGCACCGGGAAATGGTGATGGCTCAAAAAGAGATTTTTGCCATGCAGGCCCAGGTGAGCCGCGACATAAAAACCAGCTGAGTTGCTTAATAGATTAATAAAATCAACAGGTTTAGGTAGATTCTTTTGAATACGCAGGGCCTCGCAGACCCGGTTAAAGACGGCGGTGTTGCCCTGGCCGGAAGTCATATAAACAGCTGTTTGCTCCCAGAGTTTATGCCCTTCAGCGGCCTTGTGGGCGCCAATTACGGCAAGTTGAATAAAATGGTCACTGCGGCGGTTACTGGCGCCGATGGATTTAAGTTCGCCCGTAAGATCCGGCAGTTTCTCCCCGGGAACAGTATTATGAATTCCTATGGCGTGGATATAAATCATAAAACCTTCTCAATAATAAATGAGGTGTTATTACCGCCAAAGCCAAAATAATTCAGCATGAAACGTCCCGCGGTCATTGGCCTCCGCTCTTTAACCGGCGGCTGTGAGAACTCCGACTCCAGGTGGTTGAAGTTAATGGTTGGAGGGATAAATCCGGCCTCAACACACTCCATGGTGAGTACCAGCTCCGCGACTCCGCAGCCGCCCAGGGTGTGACCGATATAGGGCTTCAGGGAAAAATAAGGCGGTATGGTCTCAAAAACCTGCTCCATGCCGCGTAACTCGGCGCTGTCCATTGATTCGCCGGCAGTACCATGGGCCTTGACTGCCGTCAGCTCATGAGGTTGTAATCCCGTATCCGCAAGGGCGTCCCGCATGACCCTGGCAATCCCCGAGCCGTCTGGATTGGGGCCGGTGACGGTAAAGGTCTCACAGTTACTGCTGCCGCCGAGATAATGCCAGGCCGAGGCCCTGATATCAGTGCGGCTGAGCAGGACAACACTTACCGCCTCTCCCAATATCATGCCGCTGCGCTTTGCATCAAAGGGACGTACTTTTTCACGGCTGAGGAGCTGGAGCACGACAAAACCCTGCAGGGTCATTGCCGAGGATATTTCCAGGCCAAAAACCAGGGCGTGATCAATAAGACCGCCTTCCAGCATGGCGGCCGCGTCCATCAGGGCGTTGGCACTGGAGGTGCAGGCCGTGTTATAGGTTAAGGAGGGGCCTGTCCATGACAGGCGTTTCATCAGGCGCTCCGCGTAACAGCCGCCGCCGGCCCGCCGCCGTTTGATGTTTTTTATGGAGCCTTTATTGACAGCTTGTTCCAGTATGGCGGCCTGGGAATAATCAATAGATGATGAACCTAAGAATATGCCGCAATTACGCAGATCAGTTGGTTTCAAGGCGAGTTGCCGCCACAGGGCCTCCAGGACCTCGTCAAGATAAGCATCTATCATGGCTGCCTTGATCGGGCGTGGTTTGGTGTCGAGACGATAGTACGGGTATGAAATTTTGTCGCCGCCGACTACGGTATCCAATCTTCCAGGCCCTGCTTTACCGGCACCTAAGGCCTCAATCCTCCGGGGTGCCCCGCCTAAGGCGGATAGCAGCTCGCCGCCAATTATAGTTATCATCGTCCTGCTACTCCGGTTGAATAAAGTCGGCCAGGGCATTGATTGTGGTCACATGCCGTCGAAATGATTTACTGTCCGGAATCCGGACTCCAAACTGGTTCTGCAGGCCCACGGCGATCTGGAGCGCGTCAAGGGAATCAAGGGCCAGGCCGCAGTCATCTGAAAACAAGATAACATCGTCAGGCACATCTGCGGCGGTAATATCTTCTTTTTCACACTCGGTAATAATCATCTCTTTCAGGCGTCGCTTCAAAACTTCGTCTAAAGAACCCTTCATAACATTTTCCTATCCGCCTTGAAGATCATTCCGGCGATAATTAATAAACAGAGCCCGAAACCTGCCAGGGCCAGGGAGTCCGGGAGAACGGCTTGGGCCCCCAAGCCGCGCAGAAATATATCGAGAAAGCCGTCTAAGCCCCACGACATTGGTGAAAAGGCGGCTATTTTCCGCATAACCGGGGGCATGATAAATCTGGGCACCATGACGCCGCCCATGGCCGCCATTAAGATATTGATTATACCGCCGATGGTTGTGGCCTGCTCAACCGTGCCGGCAATTACGGCGATTAATACCGCGGTGCCGATGGCGGCCAGGCTGACACCAAAAGAAACCATAAACAGGCCGCTTATTGAGGCCCCCAGGGTCAGGGCCGCGCCGCCAAAGAGGGGGACGATGAAAATCCCCACCCCGATCATCAGCCAGACCTGCAGCTGGTTGATCAGGATATAGGGGGCGATTTTACCGGCAAAAAGCGCCGGGATGGATATGTTCATGGTTCTGAGCCGGAGCAGGGTATTCTGCTGCCGTTCATTGATGAAGATTGTTGACATGGGAATAACCACAAAAAACATCCCGAAAATAATCCAGGACGGGACGCTCTGCTGGGTGGAGGTGGGCCTCTTGCGCGCCGCCATGGTGTTAAATCTTACCCGTATGAGATTATTCGGGGTGAGGTTTATGTTGGCAAACCGGCGGTCAGTATCTGGCAGTATACCGGCCAGTTCATCCTTGATTTTTTCAATCTGCAGGCGCAGAGTAATCATTGTCAGTTCAGTCTTGAAGGCGGTGAGCATCTCCTGCTTTACATCAGGGGCCACGGTCAACCGGAAAACAGGGGTATCAAATTGGGCTTTATCCATTTTAGCGGCAAAACCCCTGGGGATGGTCAGCATGAACTGGTTGCCTGACGCCGGGGCGGGGGACGGCGCTGCTGTCGTTTGCCGGCTGTTATCAAGGGCGCTGCTGACGGCTAATAAAGAAACTACCTTAGCGCTCCAGGTAGTCTTGTCGTTATCCACCACCCTGTAATGTAACATGGGCCGTGTGCTGCCGAAGGTGTTTTTGAGAGCGAGGGACATTATCAGGATGAAAACCGCCGGCAGGATAAAGAGGGCGGCGAGAGCGTGTTTATCCCGTAAGACCAGCCTGAACTCCTTGCCGAGCATCGCCTTAAACATTCTGAGCCTCATCGTCATGCGAGGTTAAACGAATAAAGAGGGACTCCAGGTTTTCGGCCTCATAATTGATTTGTTTAACCGCCATGCCCTCTGCCTCCAGAATGGTTAGAATTTCACCCACCCTGGCGGCCTTTTGGGACTTTATTATTATTGCGGCGGGATTTATAAGCTGGATGTCAGGGTGATCTTCGGCAATTTTATGGAGCTTTCCGTCTCTGGATGCAAGTTCTATCCGAACGGAATCGTTACCGCTTTCACGCATTATAGTTTCAAGCCTGCCCTGCTTGATGATTCTGCCCCGGTCTATAATGGCCACTTCATCGCAGATCTCTTCAATCTCTGCCATGTAATGAGATGTATAGACGACGGTCTTCCGGCGCGCTTTAAAGGCGCGGATCATCTTGAGAATATCGTGACGTGATTCAGGGTCAATCCCCACCGTCGGTTCATCGAGATAAAGAATATCAGGGTTGTTCAGGAGACCAATGGCGATATTCAGCCGCCTTTTCTGACCGCCGGAGAGGGTACTGACTTTTTGATTAAGCTGAGTTCGCAGTTGATTGACCGAGAGCGCGTAATCAATATTTTCACGAAGAGCCCGGCCTTTAATTTGTTGAATCCCGGCGAAAAAGCGCAGGTTTTAAAGTACGCTCAGACTCTCATAGAGGGCCAGAGACTGGGGAACAAAGGAGCAGCGCCGCCTAATTTTTTTGAGGTTTTTGCTGAGCGGCAGGCCGAATATCTCCACGCTGCCGGCCTGAAAATCGGTTAAACCGTTGAGAATTGACATCAGAGTTGTTTTACCTGCCCCGTTGGGGCCGAGCAGGCCGATTATCCCCCCGGCAATGTCTAAATTGATATGCTTTAAGGCCGGAAAATCATCGTAATATTTAGTCAGATTTTTTACGGTGATCATAGTGGCTAAGCCTTGAGGGTCAAGAGCTTTTTGTAAACAGCCGCTTCGGCATGGGCCACATCCGCGAGCTTTTTCTGCAAGGCGGTGAAATCAAGCGGCCGCTCCTTTTTAAGGCGGATCGCTCTAACTGACAGGGAGGCGAATTCGCGCCATTGGTCGCCCACTGCCGTCATCATCCTTGATGTCTCCTGCAGTGTTTTATTATTTAACAAAAGGCCGGCCTCTTGTAGAAATGAGGCGTAGATAAAACGAAAACCAGCCCCGCCGGTGCCTATTTCTTCCTGCATGCGGACGATATGGCCCAGAAAAAGTTTGGCATAGCGCCGGTCTTCTCCCGCTAATTTACCAATCTTTCTCGAGAGTGCCAGAATGCCCCGGATACCGGCAATGGGTACCGGGGTCTTCAGCATCTTTCTGGCGGTTTTCCGGATAATCCGGGGGATTATCCGGGCGTAATCAATCGTTTCCGGAACCTTGAGGGGGTAATAAAGCAGGCCCCTGGGTGCCATCACTCCTTTGACGAACCGGGCCTTCTGCAAGGCGCTTACCGCGCAGCGCACCGGCCTTTCAAAGACCGGATCACTAATCAAATATTCGTCATTCTCCCGGCCATAGATGATCAGGTTATGGGCGTTAAAGTGGAAACGCATCTCTGGGGGAAAATAGGGCAGCCAGAAAACAGAGGTCTGCGCCCCGACAATCTCACCCCGGGCCAGGAGCCTGTTTAAGGCCGTGGTGCCTTGTTGGGGCCGCGAAAAGGTCTGCATCTTCATTTTAAGGCCAAGGTTTTTCCGCAGGCCTTTGATAATTGCCTTCGGCAGAGCGCGGTAAGCGATAACCGGCATGCCGCCCAGCTTTACAAAGGGCAGATAGGCAAACATCAGGGCGCCGGAAAGCCCAAAGGCCATGGCCTCGGAAAGCGGCAGGCCGTAATGGCGCATCATAAGTGCCATGACCCCGGATTCACAATGAGCGAAATGGCCGTGTTCGAAGGGCTTTGTTCTGTTATTCACGGCGTTCCTTCGTCGTATCCAACGCGATACCACTACCGGGCAGTCTGCCAAGATCATCAAGGCTGATTCCCAGGGCGTCGGCATAGCGCTTTCGTATCTTATGGGACATTCTTTTAAATATCAGCGGCTTAAAATGGCGTTTAAGCCGCCACTTACTCATGCCGGTGGCTTCGGAGAGAACCTGTAAATCCATCCGGCGGTCATACATGTGGAAATACAGGGGTGAAACCTCGCCGGCCAGGACCCGGCGGCGGGCATTATCCGTCAGCCGTTCGAGTTCTTTAAGGGCCTGTTGAGTGACAGCCTCTTCCACCTCCCAGCCGGTAGAGGCAACGAGGTGGTATTTGCCGTTTTCATCGGTGGCATAAATTGCTTTTTTATTATTGGCGTAGGTGGAGATATTTTGTTGCGGGACGTGGCTTTCCTTCATCTACACCACCGTCAGCTGTATAAATGCCGTTGAAAAGCGGCCGCTTTCAGGGATATAGAGGAGTAATGTTTCCCCTTTTTTGAGCCGCTTTGAGTTGAAAAGTTCTTCCAGCATAATATAGATAGAGGCCGAACCGGTATTACCCTTGGAAGACAGATTGGTAAACCATTTTTTCTGCGGAATATCACAGCCTGCCGCCCGCATCCCCTCATACACCCGGTCACGGAAATAACCGGAAGAGTAATGCGGCAGGAACCAGTCCACCCCTGGCGGATCAATTTTGCCCTGTTCCATAAGCTCCCGGAGCGGCCTGGTCACCGTATACTCAATGATTTTTTCATTGAGCAGTTTAACATCCTGTCTGATCGAAAAAATAGAATGACGCAGCCAGTCATGGGGTAAATACTCACGCCATCCCAGCAATGAACCATTGGCCAGCTTTTCCGCCCCGGCGTACATGCAGGTTTCAAGTTCTGCCGCGTACGATTTCTGATAGATCCAGTCAATTCGCAAGGAGTTTTTGTTTGTATTGGGGGTATCGCTCATCCATACCGCTCCGGCGCCGTCACTTAACATCCAGCGGAGAAAATCTTTTTCAAAGGCAATCTCCCGGTGATTCCCCAGTTCTTCGGCGCTGAACCTGACCTCATCATGAAAATTGCGGCCCCGCATCACGGAGGAGGCATTCTCCGAGCCGGTGGCCACGGCATTATGGTTCAGGCCCGAGCGGATTGCCATATAACCGTATTTCAGCGACATGGTGCCGGAGAGACAGACTCCGGCTGTGGCCACGGCCTCGCAGGGTGGAATACCAAGTTCACCATGCACCATAAGGGCATGGTTGGGGATTAACTGATCGGGCAGGGTGGTGCCGCAGGCCAGAAGCTCAATGGTATTAATATCACGTCCCTGGCGGCTGAATTTTCGTATCGCCCCGGCCGTGAGCTGGGCGTTATTATGAGTTGTCTGCCCGGTTTGCGGATCAATGGCATAGTATCTGAAATTAATCTTATTGCTGCGCAGAATCAGTTTACGTGCCCGGGATGGTTTATCGTCAATCCGCCCCAGGATTGATTCCATGGCCTCGTTCGGTACCGGCTCATTGGGCAGGAAGGCGGCAATATTTGTAATGTAAACCTGTTGTGTCATTATAATTTCAGTTATGCCTGAAGAAGCGGGTTCGGCGGCCGCTATTTCCCCGAGGGTTGTTCATAATAGGTGATCGTTTCGTCAATTGCCTGTTTCCTGAGTGGATATATGATTTTACGAATTATCATATTCAACGGCACGACAGTCAGTACCAGGGTCAGCAGGAATATAGCATAAATTGTAATTATCACATTTCGCCGCCGGGAATTGGGAGGCCCTGCCTTTTTTATCAGCCTGCTCCAGATCAGAAAACTGCGGTGGGCGATACGTTCGGTGGCAATTAATTTACCATTAACATTTACCGCGCCCATATTGCGGAGCATGGGGCCGTTTTTTTGTTCATCATCATTACGCAGAGCTGAACATAACCGTTTACCAAAACGGGAGGCGGCCGCAATAACCTCATCGGCCACCCCGGCTTTCGGGAAGAACCAGAAGGCGTTCTTCTTACCGGTGAGCATCCAGCGCGGTGTGGTGATAAAGGTGTAGAGAGATTTGCCCTGATCCGTCAGCACCACATTGTCCCGCAAGTGAGCTCCGGTGTTTTCCAGAAGGGATTTCATCTTTTCCTGAGCGATTAACCACATATCACGACAGGCAATTACTGTTACCACCGGTTTGCCGGCAAACAGTCGTTTTGCTTCGGCACTTTTCAAAAAGCCGGTTATGGGGATGGACGGCGAGAGAAACCATACGGTATATCCCAGGATAATCAAATCATATTCACCTTTAATATCGAGCGCTTCCACCTCACAGCCATCGAGATAAACAGCTTCCGGGAAAATATTAAAAAATGAATAGAAAGACCAGGGGTAGGGGTAAGAAATTACCGGCTTTATTGCCCGGCAATCACATTCTATTCCGCCGCATTTCTCCAGCGGGGCAACGAATTTGTCCAGAACTTTTTTGAGCTGGCCGCTTTGAGAATAATACAAAACCAGCACCCTCTTTGTCTTTTTTCCAGCAGTCATTTTTTGTAAGCCTGAATCAGGCTCATCACGGGTTGTTGAATTACTTCTTCCAAGGGCAGAATTGTATGTTTCTTCCGCATATTTCTAAATAATTGATCAAGTTCAGTCAACCAATATTGTTTTAAACTCTCCTGCCGGGGGCAGGTATCATGGAGCATGATAATATCTCCGGGCCGCAGGCGGTTCATGACTCTTGTAGCCAGTCCCCTGATGTTTTTATTGCCCCGATCAAAAATCCGGCAGCTGAAATTGACGGTTATTAAGCCCGCTTTTGATAGAACTCCTTTCAGCCTGGGATTTGTGATCCCGGCCGGCGGCCGGAAAAGCAGGGCCTTAACCCCGAGATTTTCGAGAATCTCCTGCGTAGTCAGAATATCTTTCTGCAATTTATCATAACTCCTGAGCATGAGAAGGCTGTCATGTTTATAAGAATGATTGGCGATGCTGTGTCCCTGAGCGATAATATCGTGAATTAATTCAGGATACGCCGCCGCCTGCCTGCCGATTACAAAAAAAGCGGCTTTGATTTTATGTCTGGCAAGAATACGCAGAATATCCGGCGTTGATGAAGGCGATGGGCCGTCATCAAAGGTAAGGGCCACCGCCGTCACCCCGTTTCTGCCGCAATGGATAATCGGCAGGAAAAAACTGAACCGGGGCAGAAATGGGGCAATAAAACATAAAAGGAGAAAACAAGACAGAGATAATATGGACAAACCAGGAGCTACGGTAAAAACCAGGGCGGCAAGGGTAATTGAGGCCAGGCCGATTCTTTCAGCCATCAATTTTCTTCCTTAATAAAACAGTTTTCAAATAATCTTCCGTTGCTTCAAAGATTGGTTCAACATCATTGAATTTTTTCATTAAAGGAATAATTTTTGTTCTTACTCCCATACCTCGGTAGTCGACATATCCATAATCCCTAAGAATTTCCATAATGAGAGGATTACGGGGGGAACGCTGTCCGGAAATCATTTTTTTAATGGTCATAGAGTTTTGTAAAGTTCCAGGACTTATCACTTCCATTCGATTGGAGTAAACTCCTATTTCTATATCTACAAACCGCGTCCAGTCCCTGTGAGCCAAAGCATTTACCAGAACCTCTCTTACTGCGTCAAAAGGATAAAACCACTCCCTTTTCCGGCGAAAATTTTCATCGACTTTATTGGGTTCTTTACTTATAAATGGTTCAATCTGAGCAATAAATTTTTCGATAAGACCTTCATCGATGATATTTTTACCTGACTTTGCAATATCCCACCTGCCAACTATTGGGGCATCAATAATTAAATCCAGTCTGGCTTCATACTCTTTATCTTCCCCGTTAAAAACAAAGACCCGCAGTCCTGCCTGTTTTAAATATTGCCGGGGTCGTTTGCCAAACAAAACCAAACCCGCCACAGTGCATAAGCCGCCTGGTTCTGTTAAAAGCCCTAATCCAGCCAGTCGTTGTTCCCATTCCTCATCTGTATCTGGTGTGTCTGGATCCTGAATTATATCTCGCAAATAATTTTCCAGTCTTGCCTTATCAAGACAACTGGAATCTGTTCTTGCTATGGGCAAAAGTTCAGTATGCAGCATTCCCCCGACTTCAAACAGGCGCATTTGCTGTTCTCGGGTAGCCAGTTGCGAGGTGGAACCAACTCGAACATAAATCTTTTCTTCACCACGATCCCTTAAGACATAAGGTTTTGATACTCCTTGTGGAAAAGTAAGAACCGCTACAAAAACATCATCTTCTATTTTAATTTCTTCGTAATATGGCAGCACTAATGGGTGAATTTTATCACGAATAACATTCATGACCCATTCTTCACTGTTTTCCCGCTGTAAGCCGGATATTGAGCCATCATCTTCTACGCCAAGCAGTATACGGCCTCCCTGAAAATTCAACATGGCCACAATTTCTTTAGCCAATTGTTCCGGACGAATATCGTCTCGTTTAAATTCAACACCGGAATTTTCCTTGTTGGCGATTATTTCTAATAATTCTGTTTTCAGCATACAATCCTCTTAATACCCGTACTTTACTTTACGCTGATTGAAAGCGGTTTTACCGCCTTCAAGAATATTGGCAGCCTGGTCACGAACAGCAGGAACATCTATTGCTCCCTGTGCCTCTGCAGGCATATGAGCCTGTCCTTCTATTGCCTCAAAAACCCCAATCCATTCAGCATCTCCAAATACAGGAATATTGGCATTATGGGTTGCAAAAATAAATTGACGGCTGATTTTCGCAGAACGAAGCTCTGTAACAATTCGGTCGGCAATAAAGGCATTGTCCAAATTGTCTTCCGGTTGATCCATAATGAGAGGGTCTTTGTTTTGCAGCAATAGAAGATGTAAAATCGCGGTGTATTGCTGACCAGTTGACAGTTTTTTCAGCGGCCGAAATTTTTCTTCATCACCATGGGCTGTATTTAACTCTATCCGAATGAGATCAGGACGTTCCAGTTCCTCTAACTGCAGAACCTGGGTATTGGTTAACTTAACCAAAGCCGTTGCGACGGTGGGAGTTATCCCCCAGCCACTACCAGTTAGGGCCTCTATCCCGGATCGGATAAGTTCTGCAAGTTTGACCGGAGAAAAGTCCTCTTGATCGTTTATCCATGCAAGCCGTTTCGTCCCAACGCCTTCCAGATCACACTGCATCAGAAAATCAATCACAGGCTGCCCTTCAGACTCTGGCTTTACCTCCAGTTTTAGTTTTCCTTCCAGTTTTTTATTCAGATGTCTGAGAGATCGTGTAAATTGTGATGACCTCTCAGCCCTATATTCAGACAGTTCAGCCAGAAAACTCTTTCGTTTTGATTCAAGTTCTTTAACAACAGCTGTTTGGTTTTTGGCAATCGTCTCTTTTGGTTTAATTTGTTCGATTTTTTTCAAAAGCTGCTGAAATTCCAGGCCAATTTCACGGCCATTTTTTCCTTCGCTGGCCGGCAGTTCTTTAAATGTTGTTTCCAGTTTCTTTTCTTCATCCTTGATGCTGTCGTTTAGCCTGGTTATAGATGTCTCTATAACACCTTTTGCCGCAGAAAATTTTTTCTGCCAAACAGTCAAAGCAGCTTCCGTTTCAGTTTTTAACTTGTCTAATTCTGTCCTGATTTGTTGTAATAACGCGGCATGGGGAAGATTCTTCAAAATCTTGTCGCTGAGGAAAACGGTATCAGGTAAAACATCCAAAATTGCAGAAAAAGCCTCCTTCAGATTCCTTAATTCTTCATCAGACACCCGTTTCAACAGCCGTTTTTCTGTTTCCAATAAGGGAACTGCCTTCAGCTTATCTTCAAGTCCAAGACCTTTAAATTGATCAACCTGTTCCTGCAGTTTTGGTAAAAGAGCAAGTTCATCTTCGGCGGCGGCTACTTTGCTTTGAGCATTGACAAGTTGCGTCCTGTTCTCAACCAAAGCCTTCATAACACCCTTGATTTTTCTCTCGCTCTCTGTCTGTCCGGCTTCCAGGAAACGGGTCAGCAGTTTCCGTTGAGAGTCGCCGTCTTGAGCAATTTCATAAATTTCATTTTGGCCATACAGCTCAATCTCCGGTAATAAATCTGCAGGCGTAAAGGGTGAAATAGCTCCATCCTCATCTTTTACACTGGCACTTTCGCCATAACGCCTGGCAATGGTAAATCTTTTGCCGTTCATCTTCGATGAGCGAATTCTCAATTCGACCCGAGCCTTAGCCTTACCCAGATTTTCCTTGATAATCTCGTGATGCTGTTTAAAGGCATTTTTACCGATACATTTGAGATCAAGGGCAAAACGGATACACTCAAGCAAGGTTGACTTTCCGGTTCCACGACCACCGATAACTGTATTCAGATGTTCGGAAAATTCAATAGAAACACCATCCAGATATCCGCCGGTAATTTTCATGGATTCAATTCGTGAGTAATATTTTTCTACTACATCACTATTTAATCGTACTCGGGAATCAGCATCCTGGAAGGCCAGCTTAAATGATTGAAAACAAGGTTTAGTCATTTTGATTAGACAGGAGGCCTTAGGATTTGCGAGATCTTCCGGAATCGCTACATCTTTTGCATTAATTACGGCAATAGGCGTTTCCCTTTGATAATCAGGAATTTTATTGAGTATTGTTTTTCGATAAAAATCAGACTCTACCCCCTTTAGATCTTCCACGGGCCCTGGAATCTGAGCTGCTTTCAGAAGAGGGTTTTTCCAAATATGATTAAGCCTTTTTTGTAAAAGACCACTCTCATTGGTGCTATGAGCAGCATAAATAAAACCTCCTAACTTATCTGCTTTCTGCAGCAGTTTTTCAGCGCTCAGGGAGGATGGGCGAACCCCGTCTTCAGGATCAAGCAATTCTAAATTACCAAGGTAGCGATTCAATCGATCTACATCAGTTCCCTCTGGAAATAAGCAGACAAAATGTACTTTTTCGCTGGAAGAAATTTCAAACCCGGGAAAGATAATGATGTCATATTGAGCCATTAAATCTTGAATTGCCTTTACAGCAGTTACATTGCCATGATCAGCCAAGCCAATAACCTTAATATCATTTTCTTTGGCAATTTTCAGAAGCTCCAGGTTGAATTCTTCTTCTGTCATGCCATGATCAGCACCACGACAAGTGATATAACCCGCAGGATTAACCTGTAAAGCGCATTTCCAGAATTGAGCCTTTGTATAATCACTCATTATCAGTCTCCACTCGTGCAGCCTGCTTCTCTGCCATAGCTGATTTAGGATGGCGTCGTAAAAAAGTCCGATCTACGGTGTTGCGGTTTAGCTGACTTAGCCAACTTTAGTTAGTGCTGGACTTTTTACGAGTTCAGCACAATTAAAATCCTCATTTCTTTAAAACCCGGGCGCCAAGCCACACCAGTTCATCATTGGCGGCGGATATTCCATGGGTCTCAACTGTAAAACCTGCTGTCAGCATTAAATCGTTTACCTCTTTTATAGTTCGATAATGAGGGGTCATCCCGGCTAATTTAACCCTTAAATCCTCTACATGCCAGAACCAGGAAGGTTTGCCGCCGGGAATAATCGCATATCTTATTATCAATATGCCGCCTGGCCGGAGGAGTTGGCAGCTTTTCTTAAAAATGGCGGCAAGGGCATTATCATCTAAATAATGCAGCATATCAAGCATTAATACACAGTCAACCGGCTCGGGGACATGGGGCATTTCGGGCGCCCAGCCCTGGGTGATCCGCCCCCGGTCAGCGGTGACGAGTGAGGCGATTCTTACCCTTTCCGGATCAGGGTCGAGTCCGAAGAGCTTCGCCTGCGGGAAATATTCAAGGCACCAGGCCGCCGGTACCCCATATCCGCAGCCGATATCAATAATTGTCTTGATCTGCCGGCAATTTTTAAACATCGCCGGTAAATCAGTAAACATCGGGTCAATTTTTGTTTTAAAGCGGGCAAATACACGGGGATAGGCCTCAAGCAGTTTATATCGTCTGATGATTCGGCGGCGAATCATTTCGGCGCTCATCTCATTGTCCTGCGGCACAGGGAAATTCCGCGCTGAAAACTGGGCCTTCAGCAGGGGCGGCAGCAGGATAAAAGCGCCGATGAGGGAATAGCCGATTCCCAGGGTGGAGATCAACCCGGCGCTGTGTAAAAGGGAATGCCGGGCCGGAATCAGAGCCCCAAAACCAATCAGAGTTGAGGCGGCCGACATAAATACCGCCATGCGGACAAGGCCGTAGGAGGGATTATCCACTGATCTGTAGCGCTGATAGGCCCGGACAAAAAAGATGGAATAATCAATGCCCATCCCCAGAATTATAATCGATAGCATCAGGCCTGGAATATCAATGGGATGCCCTATGAGGCGTAAGGTTCCCAGGGTGCATATATAGGCAAAAATTACCGGCAGGAGAGTAATTAATGTTAAGCGCCAGCTTAAGAAAACCAGAAACAGCAGCAGGGTCACGCCCACCGCTATCATGATAAACAGGCGGGTAAATGTTGAAAAAAGCAGATCGCCTAATTTTTTGGCAAAGAATTTTGGTTCAAATATTTTACCATAAGTGTGGTATTTTTTTAAAAACGTCCGCACGTTATATGACTTACCAGGGGTAATGGTGATAAATTGGATCAGTCCTGGCTTTGCCGCTGCCTGGGAAATTCCCATGAGTGAGTAAAAACGGGGCGGAAAGGTAATGGCAGGCGGTTGTTTTGTCAGGCTGAGCAGCTTGAAAAACGGTTCAAAGGCCTTTGGCGTGAATCCCAGGCCTCTTGAGGCCTCAATTAAGGATTTTTTTACTTCCCGCACCCGCTCAGGGCTCCAGAATGCCTGCCAGGCGGCGAAATTTTCTCTTTGCCTCGTTTCTCCCGGAAAGATCATGGCCGGGACAAAGGCCGCGGCCAGCAGGCCTGATTGGCGGTCTTGCTCAATTTCATTCAGCAGCGCATCGTCAATTTGTCTGATTTTGTTAATGGATGGTGCCGAGATCATCAAATAATCTTTGCTGGAAATATTGCCCCAGACCTTGGCAAACAAATGATCGGCGGCCATGGTCTTTCTGCTTACGGTATTCATGGCGTTTAAATCCGTATTAAATTCGGGCTTGGCGTAAAAGAGCATAATCAACGCCAGAATCAGGGCCAGGAAGGCCCCGGTTTTGCCGGTATTAAAAAATTTATCCACTACTCTCTGCAGAGGTAAAACCCGCTTGCTGCCGGGGGGCATCAGCGGAAATATTCTGGGAAACACCAAATGGACAAACAAAAAAGAGAATAAGACCCCGAGGGCCGCGAACTGGCCTAACTGGACAAAAATGGGGAAACCGCTGAAACAGAGGATGCTGAAGGCGCCGATAGTGGTCAAAACGGCCATAATGCCCACCGCCCATACCTCTCTTGAGGCATCCTTGCCCCTGGTCTCATAGGGGCAGTCAAGAAAGAGCAGATAGGCGATACCATGGTCAACGGTAATGGAAATAATCGCTCCGCCAAAGCCTAAAACCATTATTGAGATGGCCGGGTGGAGCAGGGAATAAACAAACAGGGCGGCGGCTGTTCCGGCCAGCGCCGGCACAAGAGCCATGAGGCCGATTAACGGCCGGGGGAACGACAGGATTAAGAGCAGGATTATACCCGCCGTGGCGAGGAGAATGGCGCGGTTGACATCCTTTCTGATAATAAGCTCATTGTCTAAGGCGGCCCGGTAAGCTCCCGCCGGGGTAAGGGTCACCCTATAGCCGTTTTTCGCAAAGCGGGTATTTAACCGGGCTGAAATGTCAGTGATTAAGCGGGCGATTTTGCGGGCGGCAGCGGTATTGGAGCCGGATTGCAGGGGGCGGGCGGTAACCAGTAAATGGCGGCCGTCGGCGGAAAGGATTTTACCCTGATATATCCGCGAGTTTTTCGATGGGGCCAGCATGGCCATTTTGGCCATTATCAGATTTTTCAGGCCCAAAGGATCGGCCGCGATAAACTCCGCCTGGCCAATACCTGCCATGCCGCTCAGATCAGCAAAAATTTTATTAACCTTGGCGGTAATTTTGGTTGGTGACAAACGGGGTGCCACTAATTTGTTCAATTCGGCGGCCGAAAACAAGAGCGGCATATTATGGACAACATCAAAGGCCAGTTCCGGGATTAAACTGCTTATTTTTGCCATGCCGACTTCAGCGAACAGACCGCTGTCAACCAGCTTTTTCTCCACCATGTCAGCACATTGAACCAGGGAGCCAAGATTATCATGATCCAGGGTGATGTCTATGGCAATTTCGTCATGAACCGGGTGATTCTCGAAGATATCAAGGGCGTCGGCAATGACCTTCTCGTTAGTCGGCAGAGAATGGATGACGTCGGTGTCGATCTTCAGGCGCATAAAAGCGATTACGGTCAGGATACCGAATAATAAGAAAATTTTGCCTAATAGGCGGTAGTTGATCATTTAATTTTATACTGGTTCTGTAATTAACGAAAAATAAAAAACAGCAGGGTTGCTAACACGCCGATGTGACAGATAATTATCAGCAGTTTATGACGGTGGAATATCTCGTTCGCCTTTTGGATGAAGGCCAGGCCGCCCAGTATTCTCCGCAGTCTGTCAATAAAAAACTTATTATCCGTGGCGGCGTTGCTTTGAAAGGCACAGGCGGGATAGAGGGCGTAAAACTTTTTATTCATCTGAGCCAGAAAGGTGTCATAGGGTACCCCCTGCCATGGCTTGGAAACAAGCGTTGCCGCGAAGGGGTGGTTTATGGCGTAGGCGTGCGATAAACAGCGATATCTGATCTGCCGCACTGCTTTGCAGTCCGTGCCTTTGCTGCCCCGGACAATGCCGCCCAGGAATATAATATCCCATTGGGGATTTTTGCTCAGAAAGCTTACCGCCTCTTTAATTTTTGCCGTTGTAAAACCCTTGAATATAATATCATCTTCAAAGACCAGAATGTGGCGGGCCCCGGCCGCGAGCGCCTTTTTTAAACAGGCAATATGTGACTGATAACACCCCTCTTCAGGAGAAGCAGGGTGCTTTTTAACAATGACAAATTCAACCCGCTCCAATAAACCGACCGCGGCGAACTGCCTTGTCGCTTTATGCCGCCGGTCAGGACGGTCATCTATCGAAATGCAGTATATTTTGTCAAAAAATGACCAGCTGTCTGAAGAGTTCACGGTGACAATCTATCATAATATGGTTAAAATGAGCGATAGTTATGAAAATTATGGAAAAAAATATCTATCCTCTGGCTCAAAAGCTCATCGTCAGAATTTCCAGGCTGACCTTTGTCCGCCAGGCCATTGCTGAAGAGGCCGATTTAAGCGCTTTTAAAGAAAAGCCGTCCTTCATGGTAATTGCCGGGGTCGGTCTTATTGGTTTCAGTTTTCTCATCGGCTGGCCCGCGGTGGCGGCTCTCGGTGTCCTGGCCATCCACTTTGGCAAGCCAATGATTGTGGTGATTGGCGGCCCCTTGACTTACGGATTATCCCATCTTGTTTTCATGCTCGGTATGTATATTTCCGGAGGAACCTATACGGTGATCTTTTGCCGCTGGTTAACGAGGGTGGCTGTGGAACGGCTTCTGGGGCGCTGGAGTTCTGAAACCTCGACAACTGATCTGCTGTAATAGCGCCCTAAATAAGAGGGGCCGCAATAATCCAGGCTGGCGGCTTCATTCTGCCGCCGCTTATATCTCTCATTCTTATGGCGTTGACGCTCTCAAACAACTTTCCCCGCAGGTCAGAAATCCACAAATCAAAAATTACCTCATCCGGTTTAATTTCAATGGGGATCACCCTGGTCTTGTATGTCTCACCCGGCTTGGTATTGTTGATTATTGTCCGGCTGAAAAAGCCGACCGGGAAGGGAATAAAGCCGGCAAAGCGCTGGCCCCAGACACAGGCGGCATGAAAGGCGGCATCAAGCGGGAATGGCGACCCCGTAAGTGTTGTAATCTCCGAAGTTGGTAAATCCGGCGCCCTCAATCTGGTCCAGGCGCCCCGCTTTGTCAGGCTCAGATCAGCGATAATATTTTGATAGCCTGGGCCAAAAGGCACAAGTTCCTGATAAATTTTTGCGGCGGGAATGGTCAATACCGGTTCTTGCGGAGGACGGTCAGCCACCTCGGGGGGATACGAACCCGCCCCGCCTGCCGTGAAGCTGACCCGGCCATGTTCTTTGAGCCGGGAGATGGTCTTTTTCCGGCTTTTGGTCAATAACTTAGCACTGATCGATTTATTACTGTTCTCGTTAATTTCGATAATGACCGCCCGTTTTGACTCATCTTGATTAAGTTCAAGTATTTTGTCAAACCGGGCATCAAGCATTTGTCTGATATTGTATTCCGGTCTGATTTTCTTGACTTCATGGGCCAGAATCATCAGGGTCTCCACCCCCGGCAGGATCATCTTGCCGGCGAAACAATGATCCCTGTAGCAGGGTTGCACGACAATATTAATCTCATAGCGCATGGCGGTTATTTGGGAAACTGCTGCCATAAGTCGCGTGTTTTATCATCAATCTCAACTGGAATTCCGGAACTGTTCACGGCGCAATGCCTGGTGAAACCGGTACAAACGATCTCGCCGCTCTGCTGATTGGTGATTATATAGTCAAACTGCAGCGTTACCCTTTTCAGGGTGGCGGGAGTGGTGTGGATGAGCATAAGATCATCATAAAAAAGCGGGGTGTAATAATTGACCTCAATTTTTATGACCGGATAAATATAGCCGCTTTCCTCAATTTTCTTGTAGGGATAATCGGCATCACGCATCAAAGAGGCCCGGCCAAACTCGAAATATTTCAGATAGTTGGCATGATAAACCACCTGGGAACGATCGGTGTCCACATATAGGGTGCGAAGCTCGCATTGATGCCAGATCCGGCCGTGGGTTTTGTCCCGGACATAAGGCTTACCAGGTTCTAAAAATTCGGGTTTAAAGGGTTTTGGTCTCAATTATTCGCCCCCAATGATGTCAGCTCAAACTCCTCGGAACACAAGGCAGCAGTTTGTGCCGCCAAAGCCGAATGAATTGGATAGAAAGAACTCATAATTATGCTTCCTGGTCTCATTTGGAACTACATCTATATCGGAAAACGCCGGGTCAGCGATATGATTGATGGTGGGCAGGACAAGCCCTTTGCCCATGGCCTCGATACTCATGGCGGCCTCTATGGCGGCAGATGCCCCCAGGGTATGACCTATCTGCGATTTGTTGGCGGTTATGGGAATATCAGTAAGTTTTGCTCCGAATACCGCCCGCAGGCAGTCAATTTCCGTGCTGTCCCCCATGAGAGTGGATGTGCCGTGGGCGTTGATGGAACCAATATTATCCGGCTCAATTTCCGCGTCATAAATTGCCTGGTTTATGGCCCTTGTTACGGTCTCGGAATTGGGTCTGGTGAAATGCAGGGCGTCAGATGTCCAGCCAATCCCCATCACCTCGGCCCTGGCCGTAAGACCTAATGACCGTACCATCTCTGCCGCCGCCAGAACTACAACCCCGGCGCCTTCCGAGAGGATAAACCCCCTGCGGTCAATACTAAAGGGGCGGGACGCCTGGGACGGGTCAGCCCAGGCCCGATCATCCGGCTTAGCCTTGAAGGTGGCCTGCATATTGGCAAAGCCCTGGATAATCTCCGGCACCAGGCAGGTCTCAGCCCCGCCGGCCAGGACAAAATCGCAATCCCCGTCCCGAATCATCCGTGCTCCAAGCGCGATGGCGTGATTAGCCGAGGCGCAGGCGCCCTGGGGGGAGAATATCGGCCCGGTAAATCCTAATAACATCCCCGCCTTGCCCGCCGGCAGATTGGCGCATAAATTCGGCAGGAGATAGGGGCTGACCTTCAGCGGGCCTCTGTTGACATAATTGTCCATGGCCACCCGGAAAGAGTCGGAGCCGTTTAAGGCGGAGCCGATGAGACACGCCGTCCTGGGCCCGGTCTCGTTGTTAATCTCCAGCCCGGCACTGGTGAGCGCCTCGCGGCAGACCTGCATGGTCAGGAAAACATAATCGGCATTCCAGACGGCCTCTTCCTTACGGTTTACAAAATCAAATTCCAGGGGGTTCCAGTCCGGAATTTCACCGACAATATTACTTCTCGTCGTAACCTGGCATTTGGTTATCTTCCGGAAACCGGCCCGCCCCGCCACTGCCTTCTGCCATGTTTGGGCAAAGGTATTGCCTAAGGGGGTGGCGGCGCCGTATCCGGCTACAAATACCCGTCTGTTTTTCGGCGCTCTCATCGTTTAAACCTGTCGAAAAACGGCGCAGCAGTTGCAGCCGCCAAAGCCAAAGGCATTTTTCAAGATAAACTCCTGATCCAGCTGCCGTTTACCTTCCGCTACGCAATCCAGGACAATTTCCGGATCCGGCTTGTAGTTAATGGTGGGCGGCAGCACATCGTTACGCATACCATGTATGGCAAAAATTGCTTCAATAACGCTTGAGGCCCCCATGGCGTGACCGATCATTGATTTATTGGCGCATACCGGGGGCGGCTTATTTTTGAAGAGATCCATTAAGGCCTCATATTCCACCTTATCGCCGACTCTCGTTGAAGCGGCATGGGCATTGACGGCATCAATATCTCTTACGCTGATTCCGGCATCAGCCACCGCGTCTGCCATACACTGCTTTACCGTTTCAAAACAGGGGGCCACGAAATGGTGGGCATCTGAGGTCATCCCCCATCCGGCAAGTTCAATCTCGTATTGCAGGCCATGGGCTTGGGCAAAATCCTTGCTGGCAATAATCACGGCTCCAGCCCCCTCTGACAGGACAAATCCCCGCCGGTCTCTCGAGAATGGCCGGCTGGCGGTTTCCGGCGGATCATCCTCATGCCCCTCTTGGGGATTATAGGCCCCGTTCATGGTGGAAAATCCGGCCGCAATCGGTTCAACCAGGGCGAAATCAACCGCGCCGCATATAACCACATCCGCCCGGCCCAGAGCGAGGAACATGGCCCCGACTGCCATGGAGGTCAGGCCGGTGGCACAGGCCGTAATCGTGGAGGTTATCGGCCCTCTGGCTTTAGTCAGGATGGCGATCTTGCCGCCCACCATATTAACACATGAATTGGGGTTGGTGTAGGGATGAGGAAGTTTGTCGGCCGCGATCAGCCGCCGGTCCGCTTTCAGTATCGCGTCTAAGCCGCCAAT
>JAJRZN010000114.1 GCA_024275235.1 Deltaproteobacteria bacterium | reverse complement strand
CCATGCGGGTGACCGTTATCGCCACCGGAATTCAGTCGGCGGAGGTAGAGGAGCTGCCGATAAATGTCCAGACCATCAACAGCCGGCCGGCGGCTCCCGCCGTGGAACCAGAGCCGCCTCTTCCCCAGAAAACAGCCCCGGCGCCGGTTCCCTCTAATGGTATTGATTACTCCGACTCCCAGAATCGGCTGCGTAATAACGTGGTGCGTAAGGCCTTTAAACGTAAGATATTTGATGAAGACGAACTGGACAGGCCAACCTTTATCCGCCGTAATGAGAGCTGATGGCCGCAGGCCTGACCCGCCGGAGGGCTGCCCGGCCCTTGAGAACTGACAAAAAAGAGCGCCATGATCTGCTCAGCCTCGAGACTGGCAGCCTCCGGAAGAAATGGACCGGGAAGCTGCCCGTTGCCCTTGTTTTTCCCAATACCTACCATCTTGGCATGTCGAATTTGGGCTTTCAGCTCATCTACGATCTGTTGAACTCCAACTCTGATATTGTCTGCGAGCGGGTTTTTCTGCCGGAGGCCGGCTCCCTGCCCCTTTCGGTTGAGTCCGGGCGTCTGCTGCGCGATTTCCCCGTTGTCCTTTTCTCGGTAAGTTTCGAGCACGATTTCTTAAGTATTATCCAGATAATGCGCCTCTCCGGTATCGCCCCTGCCACCTCGGCCCGCCGCTTAGAGGGCCGGCCGGGGCCGGGTACGCCTCTCGTGGTGGGCGGCGGGGTTGCCACCTTTATTAATCCCGAGCCCCTGGCCCCGTATATGGATTTTTTCCTCCTCGGTGAGGCGGAGCCGGTTATGGCTCGTTTCCAGGAGTATCTCTTTAAATTTATTGGTGGTAATTATGAGGCCCTGCTGCGGGAGGTGGCGGCCGGTCTGCCGGGCTGCTATGTCCCGGCTCTTTACGCCCCGGTCTGCCGGGAGGACGGCACCCTGGAGGCTATGCCGCCGCTCATCGACGGAATACCGGCCTGGATAAAAAAGAATATTGCCGCCTCTATGCCGGTGGCCGGACATTCCAGGATACTAAGCCCGGAGACGGAATTTGCCAATATTTACCTTACTGAGCTGGGGAGGGGCTGTACCCGTGGCTGTCGTTTCTGCGCCGCGGGCTACGTCTATCGTCCGCCCCGGCAATGGACGCCGGAGGCGATTATCGCCGCGGTCAGGGAAAAACCTGCCGTCAGTCCCAAGGTGGGGCTTTTAGGCATGGAGATGACCCGGCCGGAGAATCTGCGCCGGGTTGCCGCTTTTTTGCTCCAGCAGGATTGCAGCCTGTCTTTTTCCTCTCTGCGGGCCGATGCCTTAAGCGATACCCTGCTTGAGCTGCTGGCTGCCAGTAAATTAAAGAGTGCCGCCATTGCCCCGGACGGCGGTTCTGAGCGTCTGCGCCGGGTAATTAACAAGGGGATAAGCGCCGAAGACTGTCTAATGGCCGCTGAGGCCCTGATTAAGGCCGATGTCCATAATCTGAAGCTCTATTTCATGATTGGTCTGCCCACGGAAACCAGCGATGATCTTTTGGAAATGGTGGAGCTGGTGCGCCGCATCCAGGAGCGAATCATGGGCATAGGCCGGGCCCGGGGGCGTTTGAGCCAGTTAACTTTAAGTATTAACAGCTTTGTCCCCAAGGCCTGGACGCCTTTTCAGTTTCATGGGGCCTTTCCCCTGGCGGCTTTGAAGAACAAGGTTAAATTTCTTCGGCGGCAGTTCGCTGCCTTTAATAATCTCAAACTGGTCTTCGATCAGCCCAAACACGCCTTTTTTCAGGCCATGCTGGCCCGCGGTGACCGGCGGCTGGGAGAGGCGCTGGCCCATATTGTGGAAAACGGCGGCAACTGGCAGCAAACGCTCAGGCGGTTGGGGATTGATGCCGATTTTTATGCCACCCGGCAGCGTGGTGAAAATGAAGTTTTTCCCTGGGAAATTGTGGATCATGGCCTTGACCGTAAATTTTTATGGCGGGAATATCAGCATGCCTTAAATTCCCGTCCTTCACAGGGCTGTGAAATCGCGGAGCCGTCAATTAACTGCCGTCGTTGCGGGGTGTGCCGATGACCCGTGATAATGAGTATTATCACGGGCCGGATCCTGCCTCTTTAAAGCCCTTCCGTCTGGTAAAGGTCTTTTCCTTTTCCGCCCTTATTCTTTTTCTTATCTCCACCATCATGCTGGCCTGGCTCATTGCCGACCATACCAAGAATATGCTTCTCCGCCGCAGTGAGGCCTATGCCATGGTGCTGGCGGAGAATCTTAATCATCAGGTCTTCCAGCAATTTGTGCTGCCGGTGCTGGTGCGTTACGGTAAGATAGGGCTGCGCAATAAGGAACAGTTCAAACGCCTTGATTTTATTGTCCGGAATACCATTCACGGCCTAAATATTCAGTCCGTTACCATATTTGACCGGGAGGAGGGTATCGTCTCCTACAGTACCATCAAGGAGCGGGTGGGTAAGAGGGGGCTGGGCAAGAGCGCCTATAAAACCGCTCTCCGGGGTAAGAGTAATTCCCGCTTTATTGTCAAGGGCTCAATGTTTGATTTGTTTTCTGATGAAAAGAATATCTCCTTTCAACTCAAAACCTATATCCCCTTTCGCCAGGAGACGAGAATAAGCCAGAGTACCGGCCCTATTATGGGCGTTTTCGAGATCGTCCAGAACCTGAACGCCGATTTTAAGGCCCTGCTGCGCCTTCAGGCCGTTATCATCGGGGCCGCGGTTTTAATTATGACGGTACTATTTATCATCTTGTGGTTCATTGTGGCCAGCGGTGATAAGATTATGGCGCAGCGGGCCAGGGAACGTCAGCGCCTTGAGGAAAAATTAAATCATGCCGAGCGCTTAGCCGGTTTAGGCAAGATGGTGGCCTCGGTTTCCCATGAAATTAAAAATCCCCTTGGTATTGTCCGCAGTACGGCTGAAATTCTGGTTAAACGAATTAAAAAAATCGCTCCCGGTAATGAACAGCTCGCCGAAATTATTGTTGAGGAAACCTCGCGGCTTGATGGTATTGTGCGGGAATTTCTGGATTTTGCCCGACCGCAGAAGGTAAAATTCATGATGGTTAATCTTAATGAATTATCGGCCAAGGCCTTGAGTTTCATGGCTCCGGAACTTGAAAAGAGCGGGATTAAGTGCCGACGGGAATTAACAGCTGATCTGCCCCTGGTACCGGCGGATGCGGCGCAGATCTATCAGGCCCTGCTTAATATATTAATGAATGCCGTGCAGGCCATGCCCAAGGGGGGCAATCTCATCGTTCGCACTAAACAGATCAGGGAAGATGAACGCCAGATGGCCGCCATTGAGGTCTCTGATACCGGTATCGGCATGTCGGCTGAGGTGGGCAGGCAGGCATTGAATCCCTTTTATACCAATAAAATACGCGGCACCGGCTTGGGGCTGGCCATTGTGAATAATATTGTTACTGCTCATCAAGGACGATTGGAATTTGCCAGCAGTCCTGGGAAGGGGACAACCTTTATGATTAAGCTTCCTGTAGCGTAGATGGTCTTACTTGCTGAATAGAATGTCGAAGGAAAAGAAGAAGTTTATTCCGATATTCGATACAGGGGCCTGCCGCTTAGAGCCAAAATATTGAAAAATAATTTTTTTCCTTTTTTTTTAAAAAAATATATAGTAATTTTGGCAAAATGCTTTTTGTAGTTATCTAAAACTGCTTAAATAAGCACAAGGAGGGTCGGATCATGTCTTATGAAATGCCCTGTTGGAAAATTATGGCCTGCCCTGAGAGCCGTCCTTGCGCGGCTCGCGAACATCAGGACAGACCTT
>JAJRZN010000113.1 GCA_024275235.1 Deltaproteobacteria bacterium | reverse complement strand
GAAAAGAGAAAAAGAGGGGTAATAACCAGAGAAATAAAATAATTAAAAAACTCATAGCTGCCGGCCAGAGCGGTCATTATCAGCCCCAGGGCAGCAAAAAATACCCCGGCAATAAAGAGGACGGGCAGCAGCGCCAAGGCCCATATCGAGGGCCAGAACCCGAAGAGGGGCATGGCGGCAAGCATTATAGCCCCGGCTAACAAGCCCTTCAAGGCTCCCCAGATAATCTCCCCCCAGGCCAGCTCCGCCGGGCTGATGGGCGTCATGAGGATACCCTCAAAGGTACTCTGAGTGCCAAGCCGGGTAAAAGAACCATAGGTAGTTTCAAAGGCGGCACTGTACATTACCGCCGAGGCGGCAAGCCCAGGGGCGATAAACTGCAGATAGGAATAACCGGCAATGGGGTGAATCTCCCGCCCCAGGCCAAAGCCGAAGGCCAGCAGAAAAAGGAAGGGCTGCCCCAGATTACCCACCAGGCTGGAAAGCATAAACTTACGCCATACCCTTAAATTTCTCTGCACAACACGCAGTGTTCCCATTCCTGTTATCATTCTATCCATCTGTTCTCAAGCTGCCGGGCAATACTCATTTCAGGTAAGCGCTCAATAAACCACACTCTTGATTTTATACCCTCTCGAAATTGTAAACATTTCAGGAATCCCTCAGCAGACGGCCGGTCAACTGAATAAAAAGGTCCTCAAGGTTGGCGGGCCGCCTTAACCAGTTAGAGGCCTCACGCACCCTGCCCGCCAGCAGCGGGCAGTCATGACTGGTATAGATAAAGATACCGTCAGTTACCCTCTCCACCCGGGCCGAGCAGGAGGCGGCCAGGGCGGACAAAGAGGCGGCCTCATGCTCATCACAGATAATCTCAAAGACATCGGTGCCCACCAGTTCGGTTACCATCCGGCCCGGCTCTCCCTGGGCAACGATCCGGCCCTGATCCATAATCAACACCCGGTCAGCGAGACGGGCCACCTCATCCATGTAATGACTGGTCAGGAGCATGGTCAGACCGTTATCACGCAGAGCCTTCAGACGCTGCCAGATAAGATAACGGGCCTGGGGATCAAGACCCACCGTTGGTTCATCAAGGATCAAAAGTTCCGGCTCATGCACCAGGGCCCGGGCCAGCAGGAGCCGGCGGCGCTGGCCGCCGGAAAGGTGCTGAATGACCTCCCCCCGGCGGTTATCCAGGGCGAAAAATTTTAACAGCTCCAGGGAACGCGAATGGGCCCGGACCGAATCGAGGTTATAGTAACCGGCATAGGTCAGGAGATTCTCCAGAACCGTAAGATCAGGGTCAAGATTGTCATTCTGCGGCACCACCCCCAGCCGGGACTTAATCGCCCTTAAATCAGCCGGAATGGTCAGATCAAAAACCCGCAGCTCCCCGCTGCTCTTAACCACCAGGCCCAGAATCATCTGGATAGTAGTGGTCTTACCTGCTCCATTAGGGCCTAAAAAGCCAAAACACTCGCCCCGCCTGATCGTCAGGTCAAGCCCCTTTACCGCCTGGCGGCTGCCATAGGATTTGGTAAGGCCGCGGGCGGTGAGAATAATGTCTTTATCATTCATCTTTTCAGTACGTTCCATAACCAAAGCGGATTAATACCCCATAATACGACCTAATAAAACTGTTAAATGAACTTTTACATAGTTTTCAGACGATTTTTTCGTTACAATCCCCCCGTAATTACAACCACATTTAAGAGAGCGGAACAAACAACAAAACCATTCAGAAGGCAGACAAGATGATTATTACACCAGTTACGACCTCCAGCAGCGAGGGGGAAAAATTAATAAAAGGCCTGGAAGACAGGTATCAGAGCGCCGATGATAAACGCCGCCAGATGGTGAGCGCCATAATCGCCGAAGTCAGGGCCCGTGGAGATGCGGCCCTCATGGAATACACCAATAAATTTGACGCCCCTGATCTTGACCTGGAGCACCTCCGGGTCAGCGCGGCCGAGATAGAGGCGGCCGAATCCAAGCTCGAGCCGGAGTTAAAGGCCACTATTAACAAGGCTGTTGAGCGGGTGCGGAGCTTTCATGAGCACGAAAAGCAGGAATCATGGCTCGTCACCCGTGACGACGGAGCCATTACCGGCCGCCTGATCCATCCGGTGGATTCCGCCGGGCTTTATGTTCCCGGCGGCCAGGGCGGTAAAACGCCTCTGGTCTCATCGGTACTCATGAACGGTATTCCAGCGGTCATCGCCGGGGTAAAACGCTTAGTGATGCTGACCCCGCCCGCCGCGGAGGGCGGTATCAACCCGGCCTTAACCTATGCCGCCACCCAAATCGGCATCAAGGAGATATACAAGGCCGGCAGCGCCTGGGGCATCGCCGCCCTGGCCTATGGTACCGCCAGTATCGCCCCGGTGGATGTGGTGGTGGGGCCGGGTAATCAATTCGTTACCGAGGCCAAAAAGCAGGTGGCTGGCCGGGTGCGGATAGATATGATCGCCGGTCCCAGCGAGGTGCTGATTGTGGCCGATAAATCCGCTAATCCCACCTATATCGCCGCCGACATGCTGGCTCAGGCCGAGCATGACCCCCTGGCCCTGGCCGTACTGATAACCACCAGCCCGGAACTGGGCCGGCGGGTAAATGAGGAACTGGCAGCCCTGCTGCCCCGCCTGAGCCGGGAGGAAATTGCCCGCCAGTCCCTGAGCAGCCGGGGAACCATTCTCCTGGCCGCTGATCTCGATGAGGCCCTGGAATTAGCCAATATACTGGCCGCCGAGCATCTGGAACTGATGATCAAAGAGCCCTTTCAATGGCTGCCCAGAATCCGGCACGCCGGAGCCATCTTCATGGGCCCCAATGCCCCGGAAGCCGTGGGTGATTATATAGCCGGGCCCAACCATGTCCTGCCCACCATGGGCACGGCCCGTTACTCATCTTCCCTTGGCGTGGAGACCTTTCTCAAAAAAAGCAGCCTGATCTCCTATTCCCGCCAGGCCCTGCTCAATGACGGTGAAGATATTATGACCATGGCCAATCTTGAAGGCCTCTCGGCCCACGCCCTGTCCGTGGATGTACGGCTGAAAAATGGCTGAGGGCAGGCTCGACTTTACCGCGGCCCTGAAAAACGGCTTAAAGGCCCTGAATATTCCAGCCCCGGAAGCCGCGGCACTTGCCGGACTCCAGCGTTATTTCAGCGAACTTGAAAAATGGGGCCGCAAGATCAACCTGGTGGCGAGAGCGGCCCCGGAGCAGATTATTGAGAATCATTTTTTAGACTCTCTCACCCTCCTGCCCCTGCTGGCCGATATGGAGGCCCAGAGCCTGTTGGATGTGGGCAGCGGTGCCGGATTCCCCGGCCTGGCTCTTAAAATCGCCCGCCCGGAGCTCACGGTGACCCTAATAGATCCACGCCAGAAACGGGTTTCTTTTCTGCGCCATGTTATCCGCGGCCTGCACCTTGACAACATAAAGGTAATAGAAGAACGCCTGCGAGAGGATAAAGAGGCATGGCCGGATTACGGCCGGCCCGATATCATCACCTGCCGGTCCCTGACCGCCATCAGCCCCTTCCTGAAGATGGTCACCAACTGCCCACCCCACAGCACCATTATCTGCATGAAGGGCCCCAAAATGAAAGAAGAATTAAAGGCCTGGCAGCACGATGATCCGGCCGGCCCCTTTAAGCACACCAAAACCTTACACTTTACCATGCCCGGGAACAAGGCGGAACGGGCTCTGGCGGTCTTTACTAAAAATCATTAATTAACCACGAAATACGAAAGGCACGAAAAACCACGGAATACACAGAAAACAGCGCCTAATCGCAGTCAAAAGCTCATTTACCCTTACCAGGCTTCTCCGCGGGCAGCAGAGGTGACAGAATCCGAAAAGGCAGGGTCAGGGTATCAATAACAAATTCCATGGCCGCCTTGCCCACGGCCCCCGGCGGCAGAGCCGTAACCTCCGGGTCGGCAAGCGGCCCCTTCACCGCCACCGGAAAGGTCAGGATTGAGCCCTTCCTGCCCCCCAGGGCCTTGCCCACAAGGGGGATACTGGTGACCACGGAATCAATCATCTTTAAGGGGGCGACAAAAAAGGTCAGGTCGACCTTGCGCTGAGGCAGGGTTATGGTTCCCCGGCCCGTGAGATTAACGCCTTTGCCCTTCAATACCAGACGATTCACCGTCAGCAGATTATCTTTGACACTGGTCTTGATATCCAGTTTGTTATATTCCAGCCCCTCGTGCCCGGTAGTTGACTGATTCTGCCAGGTCAGCAGATCGGTAAAATTAATTACCGAGAATATGCGGGACAATAAATCCATTCTCCTGATCAGGCCATGAGCGGACTGAAGATTAATATGCCCCGCACGCCAGTTACCCGGTACTCCGGTAAGTTCGGCATCCAGGGCAAAGGGCCCCTCAATGAGGCTCTGCTTAACCCCGAGACAGGGCAGGGTCCGGTCAAATTTAAAAACCGGCCCCTGAGAGGCAATCTTAAAGGTGCTGCTCAGGGGCCGTGTAATATCCCAGCGGCCGGACATATCCATCCCGCAGATAGAGGCGGAATTCAAATCCACCTCAGAAGACTTATTTTTAAAATTTATCCGCCCCCGCACAGGCGACCAGATATAGGTATGGGGGCTGACGCCATTATCATGGGCCGCGGACTTGTCTTGATATGAAAAACTGCCGAGAGCAAAATTAAGCCCGCCGCTCAGGTTGGGGGGGATAATATGTTCCCTGCTCTTTGTTTTACCCGCCGCCCCCGGACTCAGGCGCTTCTTCATAATGCTCAGGGCCTGATGAAGGTTATGCCAGGCCAGTTTTTTGGCGGTAATATCCATATTGAGCTTGTAGTTGTTGCCGTTGGTGGTCAAAAAACCATGACCTGACAAGGTATCAACACCCAATTTAATCTCAGCCCCTTTAATCTTCATCCGCCGGTTATCACCGGCAAGATATACCTGTTTAACGGTCAGCGGCATGCTCTCATTCTCATTCTTATTCTCAAGGCTGATGTCTTCAAAGCTCATCGCCCCGTTAAAGGCCGCTGACAACTCGTTACCGCGGCGGGCAAACATATTGAAGGAACCACTGACAGTACCACGGTCAAAGATTTTCCGGGCCAGAAATTTATTCAGCGCCTGCAGTCTTAATTTACCATGCCAGGTAAAAACGGAGCGAACGGGATCACGCCATTTATTATAAGTCAACTCCCCCTGCCGAATACCATCGGCCATCTTAAAGCTCATCAACAAGGCCTTCGGGTTGTCGATAATATCCAAATCCAGCTCCGGGGCCTCCCCCGCTCCCTGCGGCCCGGCCCGCATCCGACCCTTAACCCTGAAGTCATCCCAGACAGCATCGTTATTGGTGAGACTGAAATTCTTTAATTGACAGGGCAGACGGGGAAAGAAACGGGGCGGAATCCAGTCCAGCCCCTTAAGCCACAGGCCAAGACTCCGGGACACCTGCCCGTTAAGAGTGGTTGTACCCAGCCAGCGCCTGAGATGGTGATGGCGGTAATTACCACTGAGATATATCTTTTCCCCGGCAACCCTGAAAACACCGCTGACAGTGGCAGCACGATCAGTGAGTCTGCCGTCCAGAACCGGGCTTTGCAGCTCCGGCAGATGAGGGGCCGCCAAATGGAAATTATCCACCGAGCCCTGAGCCGTATACTGCCAGGCGGCAGGGAGCGCGGCAGGCCCCTGTAAACGCCCTTCCCGCAGGCGCAGCGTACCAGAGACGGCAGAGATATCAGCGGCAAGCATCTGCCTTAAAAAATGACGTTTATGATTTATATCAAGATAACTGTTCCGCCAGAGATCGGTGAGATCGGCCTTTCCCCGCAGCGAGTTAATCTTCAGCACGGACTCCCTGCCGCCGCCCCAGGAGACAAGACCGCTGCTCTCTTTTATGTCATGCGGCCCCAGTGTACACCTGAGTCCGTCCCAGCTTACCCGTTCCGGAGCCACCTCCAGTTCTCCGCCCTGAATCTTAAAGGGCCAGGGGAGCCGGTCATAACGGCCGGAAGCCCGCATATTTTTCACCACAACTCTGGTTTGCAGATTATCAAGATCATCACCGAGACGCAATGTTCCCAGAGCCCGGCCCTTGATATCCTTAAAATGAGCTAATTCTTCCTGAAAAGGACGGTTATGAACCACGGTCTTTAATATTCTGCTCAAGTCACTGAGATCCGCGTCTATGTCCAGGACAAGTTTAAAGGCCTTGTCTTCCTCGGGCAGATCAAGAATAAGATTGCCGTTTTTTCCCCGGCTGCCGCCAATGGCGGCCGTCAGGCCCTTACCGGTCAGCTGGCCGTTGATAATAGTTATGGGGCCGCTGGCCCAGTCAAGATGCAGGTTGATATCCGGAATAAAAACAGGGGCCCGGTCAACATCCACCGCAACAGTCATGCTGTTAATATGTTTAAAATCGGACAACGGCCCGTTAAAGGTGTAACGGGCCGACCTGGCATGACCGCCCTCCACTATTTTACAGACCTTTGCCGCGACCTTATTTTTGCCGAACCGGGCCAGAATAATCCGGCGGATGGCAGCAAGATCAAGATTCCTGCCCTTGAGATCAATCTGCCATATACCCTTACGCCGATATATACTGCCGCCAAGTTCCAGCGCCGGGTCGGTAAGGACAAGTTTGCCAATATCAACGAAATAATCGTCTCCCTTACGGGTAATCCGCAAATTTTCCAGACGGCGCAGCTTGCATAAACGACCGAAGACGGGCAGCGTGCAGGGGGCATCTACCGCAATTCCCGCCTGCCAGTTATGGCTGCCCCTGACCTCGGTATGCAGACGCAGGGGGATGTTCGTGGCAGTTAAAGAACCAGACCCGTACAGACGGGAAAAACAGGATGCCAGATTAAAATTCTTTGCCCCCAGATCAAGACTGAAATATCTTTTACGCAGATCAACACGGGCCTTGATATTAACCTCGGAGGCGAAAGAGGCAGCCGCGCCCAAAGAAATTTCCAGGCGCTGCTCATTAGAGGTGATACGCAGGCGCAGTTTATTGAAACTCAGCCGGCGCAGAGTTAATTCGGGGGTCAGCTTACCGGCAGGTATAAGCAGGATGCCGTTCTTGACCGTTAATTTAAGATTCGGCAGAACCGGTCGTTTTTCATGAAAGACAAGACGTTTGATGGTAAGCCTGGGGTCAATGAGAGTTACCCGCCCCAGACTCAGCTGCCGGTTGAAGATAACCCGCCAGTCAGGATAGACCAGCACCTCCGGCACCCGCAGGGCATAAATATCATTCTCAGACACCAGATTCCTGAGGCGCAGGGCGGGGACAGGCAGCCAGCGCCAGTTGATCTCCCCAATCCCGGCATGACCGCCCAACAGAACGGTAAGCTGGGCGTTAATCCGCTGTTTAACACCGCTATGTTTAAGGAGAAGGGGAGAAAGCAGAATACCGCAAACAATAACTACAGCGACAGTAAGAAATACAAGACGTTTTTTCATGGCCAATGAGGCATAATTCAGGTACCAAAATCCAACCGCACTCCAGCCTTACAGACGACTTTGGACTGACTGGTCCAGACCACAGTTCCGAGATCAGCCGGCAGTCCCCTGGGAAACCTGATTACCTGCCCCAATTCCAGAGGCTGGTCTGAGATTAAGCAGACACCGCCGTCGCTTAAATTAATCACCTTAACCCGCAGGGACACACCAGCGCCAACCGCCGAATCCAGAATAATATCAAGCCATAAATCCACACAGGCCCGCCGTTCTTCCCTGCGCCTCTCCTTAATTTCCCGCGGTTCACCCACCATCGCCTCCCCTTTAAAAGCTCTAACAGCCCTGTCACAAAATAAGACTATAGCACAATTTCAGCAAGAGCAAAAGAGACGGCCGGAGCTGAAAATATTATCCTTATTGCCCATGATATGTTATTTTACAGCCACGCTGACCGACTTTTACAAATTCTTATGCCCATGCTCAAAATAACCCCAGACCTTAATATCCCATTATCTGAGCTGTTCTTTACCTTTTCACGCAGCAGCGGCCCGGGCGGCCAGCACGTCAACAAGGTAAACAGCCGGGTAACCCTGTGGTTTGATCTCCGGCAGTCGCCAAGTCTCAGCGAGACACAAAAAAACAGGCTCAGTCAGAAGCTGGCGGGCCGTATAAACCGACAAGGCCGGTTATGGCTGGTCAGCGGCAGGCACCGTACCCAAATGGCCAACCGCCAGGATGTGCTGGCGAAATTCTGCGATTTACTGCGTGAAGGATTAAAAACCAGGCCACGGCGCCAAAAAACCAGGGTTACCAGAGCCGCGCGCGAACGCCGCCTGCGGCTCAAAAAAAGTCGAAGCAACCTGAAGATAAAACGCCGGCGGCCGGGGCAGGAAGATTAACATTTTTCGTAACTGTTTAGAGTTTAGGGCAATTTACAGTCAGACTTAAACAGTTACCGTTTTTCAAGAAAAGCTTTACAACCGGCAGACAAGACCGAAGCGGTGTCAGATCGCCCGGCGCCAGGCCTTGCTCTTCGGCAGCCGCAAGCGAAGTGGCAGCTTTAAAACCAGATATATAATACGAGCAAAATGACGAAGACCGCCAAAGCGTTCTCCGAGGTGCTCCGTGCATTTGCAGCGTTCACAGCAGAGTGTGGCATCGGCTGACTCCTCCACCCATTCCCAGGAGGATCTGACAATTACCGGCATCAACTGCCTGACACATGGCCGGCAAAGCCACAATGATTTATTCCCCGTCCGCCATCTCTGCATAAATTATAATCTCCGCTGCCGTAAGAACTTCATGTTTTTTTTATAGTTATCGGCTATGTTAGATTTTTCTTAAATTCAACATAACAACCAATGCCAATAGACTTAACACAATTTACCACCATTGGTCGAATATTACTCTATTTTCTGGCCATTCTGGGCGGAATCAGCGCCCTCTTCGGACTTTTTAACGCCTGCCGGAGACAGGAACGGGCTCACGCCCTTAACCGCTCCCTGCTCCTCGCCGCCAACACAGTATTCGCGGCCGGTTTCCTGCTCATCGCCTGGCTCCATCTCCGCATCTATCAGCAGATGCCCCTGCGCCTGCCCCAGGATCTTGTCCCCTGGCTCAACGAGCAGCTGCAAATCATCAACCAGCAGGCGGCCTACGCCTTTACCCTTTACAACCCGGCCCATCCACCGCGTTATATTATCCCGCTGTGGATAGAAAACGAGAAGTATTATTTCTGGTTCATGGCCTATGCCTTTATGGCTTACCGGGCCTGGCGGCGAACCGACAGTCACCGCCTGCGCGGAATTCTGCAGCTCTTTCTTGGTATTCAGACCACCCTGCTCCTGCTGGCCGCCGACCCCTTTACCAGGCCTCTCGCCAAATTCTTCCAGGAAACCGCTCCCTGGTTCAGCGCTCATCTCCCCGCCATGAGCCGTCTAAGCCTGTTCATGAAACTCTATCCGCGGATGACCTTTTATTATAACGCCAGCTATATGTGGCTGCACCCGCCCCTGCTCTTTATCTCCTATGCCTGTATCACCATCACCTTTATTACCTCGCTGTTTATGCTGATTAAACGCCAGGCGGCCATTGAAGCCCTGGGCTATGATTTCGCTAAACTGGGCTATTTTCTGCTTACCCTGGGGATGCTCCTCGGTTATCCCTGGGCCCTGGAGGCCTGGGGGCCGAACTGGTGGTGGGATCCCAAGATATGCAGCTCAATAATGATGTGGGCCGTCTACAGCACCTATCTTCACTCCCGGCTCTACGCCAACAAACGGGGTATGTGGTATTTCACCTCCAGCCTCGGAATCCTGTGTTTTATGGCCATGATCTTCACCTTTCTCACCTCCTTTTATTTTCCGGGGGCACATACCTTCTGACAAACCATGAAAAAAGCCTCCTATGATTTCTATCTGATTATAGCCACCGCCGCCGTTCTCGGCGCAATCTCGGCCATCTGTATTTATGGCATGTTCTATTTTAAATTCGCCGAACTCCAGCATATGCCCGCTGCCGCCAAGGCCCTCTATATGGCCCGCATGAACCGGCTGATAAGCCCCTTTATCATCGCCCTCATCCTCCTCCTTGGCATCTGCGTTCCCAAGCGCCTGCTGGCCGCCAACCGGCTTACCTGGTTTGCCGCCCTGCTGGCCTTCATAGTGATTATTATCTCCTTTACCTATGGAGTGGTCATGGCCCTGAAGGTCACTCTTGTCATTACCCTGGCCCTGCAGTTTGTAGTTCTTGTCCTGGCGGCAGGCGGCAGCCGCCGCTTGAACTTCAGCCATAAATCCTACTGGCTGCGGGTAGGTTCCTCTCTCATGCATCTCGGGATTATCCTCTTTATCCTTGATCTCTTTTTTTATAAACATCACGCCCTGCACCTTGTTTTGTTCTGGGTAACCACCACAAGTACGGTGAGCGGCATGCTGGCCTGTTTTTATTCCCAGTCCCTGCTCAAATTTTTCCGGGGGAAAGGAGAACATTATGACCCTTAAGAAAAAAAATCTCCTGAGAATTTTCCTGCCGCTTCTTATTTTGGCGGCCGGAATAATGATTTTCAGGCTCATGGCCGCCCGCCGCCACGGCCCGGCCAAAAAATCACCCGTTGTCCACCGGGCCTTAGTTAAAATAATCAAAATAAAAAAAGAAAACCGTCAGATAACAATCCGGGAAACCGGCATCATTACCTTCCGCCGGCAGGTTACCATCAGTCCGCAGGTCAGCGGTCGGGTGGTCTATACCGCCCCCAATTTCCTGGCCGGATATTATTTTAAAAAAAATGCCGTTCTCATCCGTTTAGAAACCACTGACTACAAACTCGCCATTCATCAGGCTCAGGCCCAGGTGGCAAAAATGGAGTATGAGCTGGCCGCCACTGAATCCAAAGCTGAAGTGGCACGCTTTGAGTGGCAGCGCCGGCACAAAGACCGTTCTTTAACGGCTGATTCCCTGGCCCTTTACGGCCCGCAATTAAAAAACGCCAGAGCCGCCCTGATTTCGGCCCGGGCCGCTCTCAGGCAGGCCGAGATTAACCTGCGCCGTACCACCATCACCGCCCCCTTTAACTGCCGGGTACAAAACGAACAGGCGGCCGTTGGTCAATATCTCCAGGCCGGCAGCAAAGCGGCCACCCTCATTGGCACGGATTACGCCGAGGCCGTGGTTCCCGTTCCCCTGGCGGATCTGGCCTGGCTGCGGCTGCCGAAACACTGGGCGCATAGAAAGCGGGGCTCCAGCGCCAAGGTTCAGATCAAGGACGGCAACCGCCTCTTTTCCTGGCCCGGCCGTCTGGTTCGCTCTCTGACTTCGGTAGAGCAGACCGGCAGCATGCCGCGTCTGATTGTGGAAATTTCAGACCCCTTTAATCTGCGCTCCTCCCAGACTCACCGTCCCGCCCTGGCCATGGGCATGTTTGTCGATATTATATTCCGGGGGAGGACGGCGGCCGGGGTTTATCCCATACCCGTGGCAGCCCTGCGTGACAATAATACCGTCTGGATTATGGATAACGAGAATAAATTACGCCTGACCCCGGTCAAAATAAGCCGCCGTAACCGTGATGAAATACTGATCAGCCAGGGCCTGAAAGAGAATGAACGTCTTATCGTCACTAATCTGGCCGGGGCCGTTGATGGTATGCCCCTGCGCCTTGAAAAGAGTGGACAGTTATGAACAGGGCGATTAAATGGATGGCCGAAAACCATGTCTCGGCCAATTTATTAATGCTCTTGTTTCTGATCGGCGGTCTGCTGATGGGACGCGGTATCAAACAGGAGGTCTTTCCGGAGGTCAATCTTGACCGGGTGGCAGTTACGGTGGTCTACCCCGGTGCCAGCCCGGAAGAGGTGGAAGACGGGGTCATCCTGCCCATTGAGGATGCGGTGAGCGGAGTAAAAGGTATTAAAGAGCTGCGGGCCAGGGCCATGGAAGGCAAGGCCACGGTTACCGCAATCCTGGAGACCGAGGCCAACCCGGATCTGGTCATGTTAGATATAAAAAATGAAGTTGACCGCATCACCACCCTGCCCAAAGATGCCGAACAACCCATAGTTGCCAAAACGCTTAACCGCCGCGAGGTTCTGTCTCTCGTGGTGTACGGTAACGTGCCGGAGAAGGCCCTGCGCCAGCGGGCGGACAGTATCCGTAATGAACTGCTGACCAGGCCCGATATCACCCAGACCGAATTAAGCGGTGTCCGCCCCTATGAGATTTCCATCGAGATCCCGGAGGACAACCTCCGGCGCTACGGACTGACCCTGGACCAGGTCGCGAGCCGTATCCGCCAGGCCTCCATTGATCTTGCCGGCGGTTCCATCAAGACAGCCGGCGGCGAGATTCTGATCCGCACCAAAGAAAAGCGCTACCACGGGGCGGGTTATGGCAATATAATTGTCATTGCCGATAAGGACGGCACCGCCGTCCGGGTTAAAGACATTGGTGTGGTCAAAGACGGATTTGCCGAGACCGATGAATTCGCCCGTTTTGACGGCATGCCGGCGATAATGATCGGCATCTATCGGGTGGGCAGCCAGAAACCCACCGAAATCGCCAGAACCGTAAATGATTTTGTAAAACAAAAAGCGCCAACCCTGCCGCCCGGCCTGCATATCGCCACCTGGAACGACACCTCGAAACTCTTTAACAGCCGCCTCCGCCTCCTGCTCAGAAACGCCGCCTACGGCCTCTTCCTGGTTTTCTTCGTCCTGAGCCTCTTCCTGCAAATCCGCCTGGCACTCTGGGTTATGCTGGGAATTCCAGTCTCTTTTCTCGGGGCGCTGCTTATTATGCCCAGCCTCTCCATCTCCATCAACATGATCTCTCTCTTCGCCTTTATCATGGCTCTCGGAATAGTAGTGGATGACGCCATTGTCATTGGAGAGAATATCTACGAACACCGGCAGGCGGGCAAGGACTATCTTCAGGCCTCCATTGACGGCACACGTGAGGTGGCCACACCGGTGGTATTCTCCGTCCTGACCTCGGTGGCGGCCTTTTTACCGCTGATCTTTCTGACAGGTATCATGGGGAAATTTATCCGCCAGATCCCCATGGTGGTTATTACCATCCTCATGGTTTCCCTTACAGAATCCATCTTCGTGCTGCCCGCCCACCTGTCTATGGGGGGAGACAACAACAACGGAAAGCCCAACATTCTGGAACGCGGCCGCCGGCGTTTCAACCGCTGGTTAAATTCCTTCATCAATGGTTCCTACCGTCATTTTCTGGAATTATGTGTTGACTTTCGTTACGCCTCTCTTACCGCCGCCCTTGTCGTCCTCCTCCTGACCGTGGGACTGGTCAAGGGCGGCATCATCAAATTCACCTTTATGCCGGTGGTGGACGGCGACAAGGTGACGGCCAGCCTGGTAATGCCGCGCGGCTCCCTCGTGGGGCAGACAGCGGCAGTGGAAAAGATGCTGGTGCGCAAGGCCAGAGAGGTTATCAAAGAGGTGGACAGCAAGCGGCAGGGACAGATTTCCGTACTGCGCCATATATTCGCCGTGGTGGGCGGCACCATCGCCAAGGGCGGCCCCATGGGTCAGGCGGCCTCCGCGGCCAGCTATCTCTCCGAGGTGGCTCTTCTCCTCCAGCCCAGCGATTTACGGAAAATACCCGCCGAGGAGATCACCAGACGCTGGCGCCGTAAGGTGGGACAGGTGCCGGGGATTGAATCATTGACCTTCAGCTCCAATCTCATGCACATGGGCGCCAATGTGGATGTGCAGCTTACTCATAATAATTTCACGGTGCTGGCTCAGGCTGCCGCCAAAGTCAAAAAATTTCTGCGCCGTTATCCGGGGCTGAGCGGCATAGCCGACTCCTATCCGCCGGGAAAAGAGGAGTTTAAATTCAAACTGACGAGGGAGGCCCGCACCCTTGGCATCACCGAAGAAGACCTGGGCCGCCAGTTGCGGGCCGCCTTCTACGGGGCTGAGGCCCTGCGCATGCAGCGGGGCCGTAACCAGGTCAAGGTCATGGTGCGCTACCCCCGCGAGGCCCGCCGTCATCTCGCGGATCTGAACAATATGCGGATCAGAACCCCCGCGGGCGGCGAAATTCCCTTGAGCCGGGCCGCCGTCATTACCGAGGGCCGGGGCTATTCGCAAATCAACCGTACCGACCGCCAGCGGGTAATTGATATCACCGCCAATGTCGATGCCAAAAAGGCCAACACCGCCGAAATTTTAAAGGATCTCAAAACCACAATCCTGCCCCGGTTAATCAATGATTACCCCGGCCTCCATTACACCCTGCAGGGTGAGGCGCGGGAGAGACGGGATTCCATGCGCAGCATGATGAGAGATTTTATTCTGGCCCTGCTCATGATCTACGCCCTGCTGGCCATCCCCTTTAAGAGCTACAGCCAGCCTCTGTTGATTATGACCGCCATCCCCTTCGGTATTGTGGGAGCGGTACTGGGTCACTGGCTCATGGGTTTCAGTTTAAGTATGCTCAGTATATTCGGAATCGTAGCCCTCTCCGGGGTGGTAGTGAATGACTCCCTGCTCCTCGTTGATCAGATAAATCGGGAACGGGCGGCAGGCCGGGGAATTACAGCGGCGGTATCAGCCTCCGGCTGCCGGCGTTTCCGCCCCATCGTCCTGACCTCAGTTACCACCTTTTTCGGCCTGGTACCCATACTGCTGGAGACCAGCGTCCAGGCCCAGTTTCTGATCCCCATGGCCATCAGCCTGGCCTTCGGCATCATGTTTTCCACCGTCATCACTCTGCTTCTGGTTCCTGTTCTCTATGTTATTTTAAATGATATGCTGCCGGAACGGCACCTGCGTGAGGAGGAATGCAAATGACAAACTGGGAAGAAGAAATCAAGCTGCGTTGCCACATCTGCGGCGGTCAGGCAGAACTGCAAGGCCGCTGACATAATGCCTTTATAGTCTGCCTGGAGTGCGGACAGGAATTACCGGCAGCCGAATACAGTGATGAAATAGAAGATTGGCAAGAAAAAATCTGCGCGGCTCTTGCCTGCCGCAAACAATAGCCAGGCTCTCCAGGAACAGGGCAGACACAGAGACTAAATCATGTGCCTCTGTGCCTGCTTCAAGGGGATCTTCTTTACGTATAAATCAGCTAAGATGCTGATACATAGTCACAATAATGGCCACAATCAGGATAGTTCCGGTACTGACCACAAAGAGACCGAAGGTAAAGGCCAGTTTTTTAAGCCAGGGCTCCGGGGCCTTATCAGTAAGAAGTTTTTCCAGGCTGCCGTCGGCCTTTAATTGTTCATATTCCCGTGGCCGCTCCTCTTTAAGCTCTTCCAAGGAGATGGAGCCGACAAAGATAACCGGATCCATGGGGAATTTTTTCAGCCGCATATGGGTATTATAAAAATGAATGGTAAAGATAAAGCCCGCCGCCAGCAGGGCCTCGTCACTATGAATTATAGTGGCAATATTAAGCCACCAGCCGGGAATAATCCGGCCCAACTGCACCGGAAACCAGAGGGCAAGCCCCGAACCGCCAATTACCGCGATACCCCAGAAAACAGCGAGAAAATCAAATTTTTCCCAATAGGTCCAATGACCATATTTGGGGCGTTCACCGCCGAAAAACCATCTAAACGAACCGCCTATCTCCCGCAGATCATTCATCCCCGGCATCAAGCCCTCGGGGTCAAACATAAACCTCCAGAACCCCTTACCGGATTCCCGCCATTTATTACGAATAAGAATCAAGGTCAGGAAAAAATAGAAGAAGGTAATCAAAGCGCAAAAACGATGCAGGGCGCCCAGCACCACAAAGCCGCCTGCCATCTGTGAAATCCATTGCGCCCAGGGCTCCATGGCAAACTTCAGGGCCATGCCGGTTATGGCAAGGGTCAGGAAGCTCAAAATAACCAAAAGATGGATCAATCTCTGGAAAACGGAAAAGCGCTGTAAATAAAGTTTTTTCTCAGCCATCTCACACCTCCTCAATTCCCTTATTGAATGGATACCCTTTGACGTTATTTATATTTAACCAAATGAACAACCCGGTTATACAGGGAGCGGCCAAGCCATAACAGAGTATGAATACCAAAGAATGAAAAAGTGCCGATCAGCAGTCCGGTCATGGCCAGGAAGGTATAATAGAGATAGGGATATTTACCTTTCTGGTGATAGTCGGCATGGGGCAGGTATTCGACAAACCCCGCATTGGCCTTGGGATGGCATTTAGAACAGGTCTTGACAAGATTGGCCTTATTGATGGTGGAATCAGGTGAAGAGGCCGGCAGGATATAATGTGAGCCATGGCAGTCGGAACATTTGGCGGTGGCCGTCCCGCCCCGCAGCAGAGAGGCCCGGCCATGGTAAGTCTCGACATAGGTTTTACTTTCCTCCTCATGGCAGTTGCCGCATTCGGAAGCGATAATCGACCTGAATCCAGAACCCTTCGGCCGTTTTATGGTATGTGAGGTATGACAGTCGATGCAGACCGGCAGCCGTTTTTTGGTTTTGGTCACCAGCGGACTATGCACCGATTTTTTAAACTTCGCCACAATACCGGCATGACACTTGCCGCAGGTCTCAATTATATTTTTACGATTAACACTGGAAAGAGGGTCATTTTCACCCCGGATATCATGAGCTGTATGACAGTCGCTGCATACGGCTGTTACCAGCAGACCATCCACAAACAACCCGCGGCCGTGAATGGACATGGAGTAATTCTCAACAATATTATGCTGACTCAGCCGGTAGCCCTCGGCCTTGGTCATCTTGGAGCCCTCGCGATGACAACGGCCGCAGGTATAGGGGATATTCAGTTTATAAACGGATGAACGCTTGTCGGTGGGTGGGAAAATAGCATGCTTAGTATGACAATCGGAACATTTAGGGGCCAGCATATCTCCATGCTGGCGAAATTCCGAATGAGCACTCTTTTCATATATATCGTAGATCTTATCATGACAGTTGGCGCACTTGACCGGCCCCAGAACCGGATGCTCATCACCCTCGACATCGGCATCCTCATGACAGGACAGACAGCCGTTTTCAGCATGCACAGTCTGCTTGAAAAGAGCAAAATTTACATACAGGCTGATCGTTTTGCCATTCTTGACCACGGAAAAATCTTTATCACCATGGCAGTCGGCACAGTCATCATTGCTCAAGGCGTAAAGCTGGGGGCATATAAACAACATCAAGGCCAGCCAGCTAAACAAGATTATCCCGATTCGTGCTTCAAACAGGAAAGGTCTCTTCGGTCTCTTCATCTGCGCACCCCCGCCGCGGTTAAGTTCCACGCCATATTGGCAACAGCAACCCCAAACCTCTGTAATTCAGCATCAATCAATGGCAAAAGAGTATAAAAAGACAGTACTCTTAATTGTGATGGACTCGTAAAAAGTCCATCACAAACTTACGATGGCTAAGTCAAAAAGTTCGATATACAAGGCATGGTGGTTCGACAGGACTTCGGCCATACATATGGTATGCCGAAGGTCTGCCGAAACGCCACAACGCCGTAGATCGGACTTTTTACAACGCCATCAATTATATTAGAAGGTCTTTTTCAAGATAAGGCAAGTAAAAAATGAATATTTATTCATTTTTTATCAAGCTTATACGACATTGTAATATACACCTTTTATCAGATAGTTATGAGTCCACAGGGAAAGCAGCCAAATACTGTTGCGTTTAGATCCAGAGACAGAAACTGCTAAAACCGCAGAGGCCGCAGGGCGGTATTGAGATAATAATTTTACAGTTGAAGATCAGCTGCAGGTGGAAGGCAAAGTATTATTTATGGACAACGCCTGAGCCCAGAACTTTATTTTTCAGCCGGTATAATTTCTGAATTATCTGCCAGGCCCGGGTGGATTGAATGTGGGTCAATGAATCAGATAATTCGGCAATCACCCCTTGCTGCCGGGCAATATGCTCCTGCAAGCGGATAATATCACGCTCTTTATCCCCCATTTTCACATCCTGCCGCCTGAGCTCTTCATTTATATGTTTGATGGCAGCATCCCGTTCATGAATCATATCCCAGCAGTCGGTAATATTTTTGTTTTTCTCAACTATTTCATCCTGCAGCTCCAGAATACGATTAATCTTTTGCTGATAACTGCTGCCGCCGGCAAAAATCACACTTTCCAGTTTGGCGGTATCAGGAATTGCCTGACGGCCGCAGAGAGCGATTATGTATTTACCAGCCAGAGGTTTATTCTCCAGCCGCCATACCCGGCTGAATTCAGCCTTATTATCCGTCAGAATAAAGCTCAGCTCCTGAAGCTGATCCAGCAGACGAATATTAGGGAAAAACCGGCTTAGAAAGGCCTCAAATTCCGGGCGGTAAAATTCCTTGACATGAAATTCATTCTTATAATCCGTTAACTCCGAGTAAATATGTTTATCAGGGGTGGAAATAAGCAAAAATCCATCGGGAGCTAAAACCCGCGAAATCTCCCGCATAAACTTCTCCCGCAAATCAGCCGCAACATGCTCAATAGTTTCAAAGGAAATAACCGCCTCAAAACTTGCCGTGGCAAAGGGCAGATCACCAATAGAGGCTTGCAGAAAATTCAGGTTGACGGCCTGATAACGCTCACGGGCAAAGGAAACCGCCTCATAATCAATATCCACCCCGCAGACATAAGCCGCCCGTTCCGCCAATAAAGCTGAGCCGTAACCAGCCCCCGAGGCTATATCCAGCACCCTCCGGCCCGCCACAATCTTCTGAGCCGCGAGATACCTTTGCCGGTGCTCAAGTTCAACTTCAAGCTCAAGCCCGCAGTCTGGAATAAATCTTTCTCCGGTAAAATCCATGGATTACCTGTAGATCACG